>DEJO01000047.1:0-25482 GCA_002353555.1 Prevotella sp. UBA2746
CATTTATCATTTGTCATTTAGCGAAGCGCCTGTTGCTTTACGCTTGCAAATTTAGATAAAAAATCTGAGATATGAAGCCAGGTGGGATAAAAACTGTGCAAAAAGACGCGAACCACACCTTCTTTTCTTCTGTTATTATTGTGCATCAAGCAATTGACAAAAACCCTTCACAGCGTTGTATCTCGCTGATAGTCATGGTGATGCTGTGAAGGGTTTGTTTGTAATTGATAATTGACAATTGATAATTGACAATTGACAATTCATTCAAGTTTCGCTTGTTGCTCCGCTCGACTTTAAGTCGCTTTCCTTTGTAAAGAACTCTACTTCTTAATTCCTCAACATAATTTTACAATCTCATATTTCTAAAACCTTTTGACACGTGTCAAAAACGTTTCCGACACGTGTCAGAAGGTTTTCCGACACGTGTCAAAAGGTCTGAACGTGCGTTTTTCGTAACATCAAAACCCCTTAGTTTGCGAAATAAATGCATACGATAGCTACATCATGTGCCTTTATACTCCTACGTTGTTTCCAAAACGACACCTGTCATCATGAAAAAGCAAACCCTTCACAGCATCAAGCTGATGGTCAGCGCGTTACAGCATTGTGAAGGGTTTGATGAAAACTAAATGCACACTTGTTATTATACCTTCATTGCGAAAAAGTTGTGTGAATTGGGGCGTAGCTCGTCTAAGAACTGTTGCTCTTTGGTCGCTCCGCTCCTCAAAATCACTCTTACCTACGGTCGAAGGTAGGCTGCGCCTCAGAAAAACCTAAATAAATTTGGTTTTTCCTTCGGCTTGCACTACCTTTGTGCCTGAGTTGTGCGCCTCGGTGGAGGCAAGCAGCCATTTCGTGGGTAAATAACAATAACGACATGAGCAGTTATTAGAAGATATAGAAACGTGAGAAATTTCTAAATCTAAGATGAATATTGATAATTGTGAATGTTCGCGCTTTTAGCGTGGACGTCACTTATCATTCATCTGGGCAATCTCACGGCCTCTATATCTGGTAAGAGCGGACACGCTTTTATTGTGTATAGAGGCTTCGACGTAGATAAGCCTAATGAGTTCCGATAAGTGCTTATTGTCCTAAAACTATAAGCGCAAGAATGCCTGACTTAAATCTAAAACCGTCGGACGCAGACGGAAAGTCTCCGTATATAGACATACGCGAAGACGACCTGCTGGTGTTGCCGAGCGATGTACTAAAAACGTTGTTGCTCGACCATTCCACAGGAAAGAATATCTTCTGGGCTACACACGACTATGAGTCACTCGGTTCAGCATACGATTACTATTCTGAGATATTGCCAGAACTGATTACTGGTAAACACGGAATGGTAATCCGTCCTCGTGTGCTCAAATCAAAAGAGAATCAAACAGATCGCTCGAAGGATATGGCAGAAGTGTTTACCCCGGCTTGGGTGGTGAAGAAGATGGTGCATTATGTGGATATAGATATAGAGACACGTTGTCTGGAGCTCACTTGTGGCGAAGCACCATTCCTTGTTTCCCGTTACGATGCCACTACTGGCGCATCCATTGCTATCAACGAGCGTGTAGGCATGCTCGACCGCAAACTGGGAATGATAAACAGCCAACAACTCAACGATGACGATTGGCTTGTGCAAGTGCGACAAGCATTTCAAACCACCTACGGCTATGAGTGGCAGGGTGACAGCCTGCTGCTTGCACGCGAGAACCTGCTCTATACTTTTGTTGACTATTATGAGGCTCGTTTCGGCAGCAAGCCAGATGTTACGCTAATACAGGATTTTGCTGAAATTATTTCTTGGAACCTCTGGCAGATGGACGGCCTCACCTATCGTACACCGCGAGAGCAGAAGGAAGAACCGCAAGTCCAGCTCTCTCTCTTCGAAGAACCATCAGCTGAACCACCTGCACCTCTTTGTGTCGCCATGGATTGGAGGAAGGGAAAGCCCGTCAAAGTAAACAGCATGAAAAGAAAACAAACTAAAAACCAAGATATTATGAAATTCGATGTGATTATTGGTAATCCGCCGTATCAGGAGGAGGTAGAGGGAACAAGTGACTCTGCTATTTACAATTATTTTATGGATGAGGCATATAAAAATGGTAATAAGGTAGAGCTAATAACACCAGCGAGATGGTTATTTAATGCAGGCAAGACAAAAAAGGAATGGAACAAAAAGATGCTTTCTGATAAACATTTGAAGGTATTATTATATGAGGCTGATAGTAGCAAAATCTTCCCAAATACTAATATAAATGGTGGACTTGCAGTAACATATCGAAACTCATTAGAAGAATATGGTGCTATAAATAGTTTTATCGTGTACAATGAGTTACGAAGTATAAAAGACAAAACAAGAAAGTTTATGTCATCTTCTATAAGTGATATAGTGTCATCTCCAGAGTCATACAAGTTTACCTCTCTATTACATGATGAACATTCGGATGTAGAATCATTATTAAGTTCTGGTCATAAATACGATGTGACATCTAACGCTTTTGAAAAATTAAAGGGAATAGTTTTCTTCGATGAGAGACCACATGATGGTAAGATTTACATACAAATGTTTGGTTTAGAAAATACAAAAAGGTGCAAAAAGTGGGTTAAACAAGAATATATTGGTGATAACTCTGGTACTCTTAACAAGTGGAAAGTGCTTGTCTCAAAAGCAAATGGAGCATCAGGAACATTAGCAGAGGCTCCAGCGCGAATGATAAGTAATCCTGTTGTTATTGAACCTTCTGTTGGATTTACACAAACTTTCATTTCTATAGGATGTTTTGATACTCAAATTGAGGCAATAAATGCAGAAAAATACGTTAGAACAAAATTTGCAAGGGCTTTATTAGGTATTCTTAAAATCACACAAGATTGTAGAGCACCAAAATGGAAGTACGTCCCCCTTCAGGACTTCACCTCTTCTTCTGACATCGATTGGAGCAAGAGTATAGCAGAGATAGACGAGCAGTTGTTTGACAAGTACGGCTTGGACGAGCAAGAGCGGAACTTTATCAGGACAAAAGTAAAGGAGATGGTATGATGGACGCAACACGTATTCAGAGTTTTAACAGCTTCGTCAGGATGCTGTATGCCTACAGCACACCAGAGATTGCACGCCACAACGGATGGTTGAAGATTGGCGATACGGAGCAGGGAGTCAGCAAGCGCATCAGGCAGCAGACGCATACTGCCGACGTGCGCTTTGAACTGGAATGGAAAGACATCGCCATGTATCGTGATGACTGCACATTCTTTCGTGACTACGACTTCCACGACTACCTGACCGAATACAAAGGTATTGAAAGGAACGACCATACGGAGTGGTTTCATATAGACGGTACTACTCTCAGGCAATACTTCGAGGAGTTTGCCAGTCGTGACTATCAGCAGAAAGGGCTGCACTATAGCTACAAGCTGCGCAATGAGCAACAGGAGGCGGTAGACATGACACTTGCCTACTTGGAGGAGAATCATGGAGAAGGGAAATTCCTATGGAATGCCAAGCCGCGTTTCGGCAAGACGTTGACCACTTACGACCTGATCAAGCGGATGAAGGCAAGGAACGTATTGATTGTCACCAACCGTCCGTCGATAGCAAACTCGTGGTATGACGACTTCGAGAAGTATATGGCTGGACAGACGGGTTACCGCTTCGTGAGCGACAACGAAGCACTGCGCGACAGAGCGGGCGTGATGACGAGGGATATGTTCGTGAAGTGGTTGCCCAACCGTGACGAGGACTTTGCCGGTCAGATTTGCTTCGAGAGCCTGCAAGGACTGAAAGGCTCTGTCTATTTCGGTGGCAACTACAACAAACTGGAATGGATAAAGAACCTGAAGTGGGACGTGCTGGTCGTAGATGAGAGCCATGAAGGAGTGAATACGATGAGAAGCGACCGTGCCTTCAGCAACATCCAACGGAAGTTTACACTTTATCTCAGCGGCACTCCTTTCAAGGCTATCGCATCGGGTGAGTTTGGCGACCGGCAGATATACAACTGGAGCTATGCCGATGAGCAGGAGGCAAAGAAAGAGTGGGCGAGCAACGACCATAATCCTTATCAGGACATGCCAAGACTGAACCTCTTCACCTATCGCATGAGCGACATCGTCAGGGAGAAAGCGAAGCAGGGAATGGCATTGGACGAAGCGGGGACGATTGACTATGCCTTTGACTTGAATGAGTTTTTCAAGACCAAGGAGGACGGAAGGCTTGAACATGAGGCAGATGTGAGAAGGTTCCTGCATGCAATGACGACGCAGGAAAAGTTTCCTTTCTCAACGGAGCAACTGAGAAAGGAGATGGCGCATACCTTCTGGCTGCTCAACAGGGTGGATAGTGTCAAGGCGTTGGCTAAGCTGCTGAAAGAAGAGGGGAGCGGATTTGAAGACTATGAGATAGTAGTAGCCGCTGGTGACGGAAGACTTGACGACAATGCAGAAACCGTGAAAGCCTACAACAGGGTGAAGGCGGCTATCAAAGAACATGACAAGACTATCACGCTGAGTGTGGGACAGCTTACTACGGGTGTTACCATTCCGGAATGGAGTGGAGTGCTGATGCTGAGCAATATGCAGAGTGCCCAGCTATATATGCAAGCGGCTTTCAGGGCACAGAACCCGTACGAGTATTCGGATGGTGGACAGATTGTAAGAAAAGAGAATGCCTACGTCTTCGACTTCGACCCAGCACGGACACTGATACTCTTTGACGAGTTTGCCAACAACCTTAAAAGAAGTACGGCTGGAGGGAACGGCACAACAGAAGAACGGCAACAGAACATCCGCCAGTTGCTGAACTTCTTCCCCGTCATAGCTGAAGATGATGAGGGACGGATGATGCAAATAGACGAACGCCAGGTGCTGAGTATTCCGCGAAAGATTAAATCTGAAGAGGTTGTAAGACGCGGCTTTATGAGCAACCTTCTGTTCAGTAATATAGCCAACATCTTTAGTGCGCCATCTGTTGTTGGCAAGATTCTTGAGAAAATGGATAAGGCGCAAGAGGAAAGGGGGCGCAATTCGAAAGGAACGATTGATGAGGCTGAAGACGTGAGTGTAGATGAGAATGGTGAAGTCATCGTTCCTACGGAAATAGTTGTAGGACAGGAACAACAGATCTTTGGTGACAAACTATATCAGACGTTTGACGAGATAAAGGAGAATGGGGATATAGCGATGACGACTGAGGGGGCAGTTGGCGTGCTGACGGCTATCGACAAAGTGAGCGACAACTTGCAATCGGCTGTTGAACAAAACATTATCAAGCCTGCTTCGGAAGAATATGAGTTGACGAAGGCGCAAACCAAGCGCTTGGTAAAGGAATCGAAAAAAGAACTGGAAACAAAGATTGAGAAAATAAAAGGCGACTTTGAACAGCAGCGAAAGATTGCCGAAGTGAAACACAAAGAAAGCCTGCAACATGCAACAAACGAGAAGGATATCGCTGATGCAGAAAAGATGCTTCGTCAGGACATGGAACTCGCCATGAAGGGAGTCCATGATGCCATTAAAGAGGCTACAGACGAAATTGTCAACAATAAGCCCAAGGAGGTAATAGAACGCTTGGAGATGGACAAGGAGGAACGCAAGAAAGCAAGTGTGGAGGAAGAGGTACGTGCTCATCTGCGTGGTTTCTCGCGTACCATTCCGAGTTTCATTATGGCTTACGATGACGGTAGTCTTACGCTAGATAATTTTGATAAGAACATCGAGGACAGTGTCTTTAAGGAGGTGACCAGCATTACTCTTGAAGAGTTCCGCTTCTTACGTGACGGAGGAGATTATATAGATGCAGCTACCGGTGAAACGAAACATTTCGACGGACATCTGTTTGACGAAGTGGTGTTTGATGATGCTATTGGTGAGTTCAGACAGAAACAAAAGGAACTGGCAAACTATTTCGACGAAACGCAGAAGGAGGATATCTTTGACTACATCCCTCCGCAAAAGACCAACCAGATCTATACGCCCAAATGGGTAGTAAAGAAAATGGTGGATATGCTGGAACAGGAGAATCCTCATATCTTCGAAGACCCACAGAAAAAGTTTGCCGACCTGTATATGAAGTCAGGACTATATATTGCAGAAATTGTCAGACGGATATATAATAATGTGGAGATGCGCAGACAGATACCCGACGACCGCGAACGTATCATGCACATCTTTAAGCATCAGGTCTATGGGTTTGCTCCTACAAAGATTATCTATAGGATAGCAACCCGCTACATCTTAGGTTTCGATAGTTCGCTTCAACCGGCACAAAGCAATTTCCGCCAGGTAGATACCGTCCCGTATGCGAAAGAAGGGCGAATGGAAGAACTTATAGAGAAGGAATTTGGGTGAGAAGAGTGCTTCTCCTTGGTCGCTTATATGAGCGTAGCGAGTCTTAAGAAGGTAGGCTGCGCCTCAGAAAAACTCAAATACATTTGGTTTTTCGTTCGACTTGCACTACCTCTGGCTTCGCCGAATGTACTTTCGCTCGGACAAACAAAGAAAAACAAGTTTTCTCTTTGCATTGTCCTCACTTAATCGTACCTTTGTAGCCTAAAAAATAAAAGTAGGGAATGGCAAAGACAAATAATCATGTAGTAATCATGGCAGGCGGTGTAGGTAGCCGCTTCTGGCCGATGAGTACTGAAGAGAAACCGAAACAGTTTATTGATGTGCTGGGTGTGGGCAAGTCGCTCTTGCAGTTGACCTACGACCGCTTCAAGGGAATCTGTCAGCCGGAAAATGTGTGGATACTGACCAACAAGCAGTATGCAGACGTGGTGCACGAGCAGTTGCCCGACGTTCCTGTAGGCAACATCTTGCGTGAGCCGTGCCGAAGGAATACGGCTCCGTGCATAGCCTACGTGAGCTGGCGCATCAAGAAGGCCGATTCGAGGGCTAACATCGTGGTGACCCCCAGCGACCATATCGTGACCGATGTGGACGAGTTCCGTCGCGTGGTGACCCAGTGTCTGAAGTTCACGTCTGACAGCGATGCCGTGGTGACGCTTGGCATGCACCCCACACGTCCTGAGACGGGTTACGGATATATACAGGGCGACCTGCGTTCGGCAAGTGTGCGCAACAAGGAAATCTTCCGTGTTGACCAGTTCCGTGAGAAACCCGACCTGGCGACGGCAGAGCACTATCTGAAGCAGAACAACTTCTTCTGGAATGCCGGNNAGCCGTTTCTGGCCCATGAGCACCGCCGAGTGTCCCAAACAGTTTATCGACGTCTTAGGCACGGGTAAAACCCTGCTGCAACTCACCGTAGAGCGTTTCGGCAACCTTATTGCCCCTGAGAACATCTGGGTGGTCACCAACCAGAAGTATGCCGACATCGTGGCACAGCAGCTGCCCTCGATGCCGCGCACCAACATTCTCTGCGAGCCCTGCCGCCGCAATACGGCGCCCTGCATAGCCTACATCTCATGGCGCATTAAGTCGACCGACCCCAAGGCCAATATCGTGGTGACGCCATCCGACCATATCGTTACCAACGTGCAAGAGTTCCAACGCGTGGTGGGCGAATGTATGAAGTTCACCTCCGACACCGACGCCATCGTCACTCTCGGCATGAAACCTACACGCCCCGAGACGGGCTACGGCTACATTCAGGCCAACCTCAGTGCCAACTCGCTGCGCAACAAGGGCATCTTCCGCGTAGACACTTTCCGCGAGAAACCCGACCACGCCACCGCACTGAAATATATCCAGCAAAACAACTTCTTCTGGAATGCCGGCATCTTCATCTGGGGAGCCTCTACGATTATCAATGCCTTCCGCATCTATGCTCCCTCCATTGCGAAGATATTCGACGGCATGCGCGAAATACTGGGAACGCCGGAAGAGCAGGCGCTGATAGACGAGCGCTATCCTGAGTGCGAGAACATCAGCGTGGACTATGCCATCATGGAGAAGGCGGAAGAGATCTATGTCTGTCCGGCTGACTTCGGATGGAGCGACCTCGGAACCTGGGGCTCCCTGCTCGTCCAGAGCCAGCGCGACCTGTATGGCAATGCTGCCATCGGTGAGAACATCGCTCTTTACGACACGAAGAACTGCATCATCCATACGACGGAAGAGAAGAAGGTGGTCGTGCAAGGTCTTGACGGATATATCGTAGCCGAGAAGAACAACACACTACTGATATGTAAACTAACAGAAGAACAACGAATCAAACAATTTTCAGAATGAAAAACGTAGCATTGATAACCGGTATTACCGGTCAGGACGGCTCCTATCTGGCAGAGTTCCTGATACAGAAAGGGTATGAAGTACACGGACTGCTCAGACGCAGTTCATCGTTTAACACCGCGCGCATCGAGCACCTCTACCTGGACGAGTGGGTGCGCGACATGAAGCAGAAGCGACTCGTAGACCTGCACTGGGCAGACATGACCGACTCGTCGTCGCTCATCCGCATCATCGGCGAGGTGAAGCCGACGGAAATCTATAACCTGGCGGCACAAAGTCATGTGAAAGTCTCGTTCGATGTGCCTGAATATACCGCCGACACCGATGCCGTAGGCGTGCTCCGCCTGTTGGAAGCCGTGCGCATCTGCGGGCTGGAACACTCGTGCCGCATCTATCAGGCTTCGACATCAGAGCTGTACGGCAAGGTGCAGGAGGTTCCGCAGAAGGAGACGACACCCTTCTATCCGCGTTCACCCTACGCCGTAGCCAAGATGTATGGCTTCTGGATTATGAAGAACTACCGTGAGTCGTACAATATGTTTTGCTGCAACGGCATCCTCTTCAACCACGAGAGTGAGCGACGTGGCGAGACCTTCGTGACGCGCAAGATCACCTTGGCAGCGGCACGCATCGCCCAAGGTTTCCAGGACAAGCTCTACTTGGGCAATCTGAACGCGCTTCGTGACTGGGGATATGCCAAGGACTACATCGAGTGCATGTGGCTCATCCTGCAACAAGAAGAACCCGACGACTTCGTCATCGCCACGGGAGAATACCATACCGTTCGTGAGTTTGCGACGCTGGCGTTCCACCATGTAGGCATCGAGCTGGCATGGGAGGGCGAAGGCGTCAACGAGAGAGGTATCGACAAGGCTACCGGTCGCTCGTTGGTCGAAGTAGACCCGAAGTACTTCCGTCCGGCTGAGGTGGAGCAGTTGCTCGGCGACCCCAGCAAGGCGAAGGAGAAGTTGGGTTGGAACCCGCGCAAGACCACCTTCCCCGAACTGGTGAAGATCATGGTTGACCACGACATGCGGTTTGTAAAGAAGCTGCACCTGAAAGCACAAATGGATTGATTTCAGGACGCTTTGGACATATATTCGGAAATAGCAGGGAGAACACCAATGTTAGAAAAGAATAGCAAGATATATGTAGCCGGACACCGCGGACTGGTGGGTTCGGCAATATGGAACAACCTGAAGGCGCGGGGATATGACAACCTCGTGGGACGGACACACAGCGAACTCGACCTCACCGACCAGGTGGCTGTAAGAAGGTTCTTTGACGAGGAACGTCCCGATGCCGTCGTCCTGGCTGCTGCCTTCGTGGGCGGCATCATGGCAAACTCGCTCTATCGTGCCGACTTCATCATGCAGAACATGAAGATGCAGTGCAATGTCATCGGTGAGGCGTATGCCCACGGGGTGAAAAAACTGCTCTTCCTCGGCTCTACCTGCATCTATCCCAAGAATGCACCGCAGCCGATGAAGGAAGATGCGCTGCTTACCTCCCCGTTGGAATATACCAACGAGGAGTATGCCATTGCAAAGATTGCCGGACTGAAGATGTGTGAAAGCTACAACCTTCAATATGGTACCAACTATATTGCCGTGATGCCGACCAACCTCTATGGTCCTAACGACAACTTTCATCTGGAGAACTCGCACGTGATGCCGGCAATGATGCGCAAGATATATCTTGCCAAGCTGATACACGACGGAGCCTGGGAGGAGATTGGTGTAGACATGGACAAGCGGCCGGTGGAAGGTATCACCGGCAAGGCTTCACATGAAGACATCCTGAACGTGCTTGCCAAATATGGCATCTACGACAATCGTGTGGTGCTATGGGGAACGGGTACGCCGTTGCGTGAGTTCCTCTGGAGCGAGGACATGGCGGATGCCAGCGTACATGTGTTGCTGAACGTCAACTTCTCCGACATCATCGGCATCGAGAAGTATTCGTCTGTACACTACGGGGCAAGCACCGACGGTGCCGTTGACCGCAACCACAGCGAGGGCAGGGGAGGGGCTATCCCCGCACTGGGCGAGATCCGCAACTGCCACATCAACGTGGGGACGGGCAAGGAGCTGACCATCCGCGAACTTTCCCAACTGGTTGTCAAGGCAGTAGGCTTCGAGGGAACGGTGGAGTTCGACAGCAGCAAGCCCGACGGCACCATGCGCAAGTTGATAGATGTATCAAAGCTCCACTCGCTCGGTTGGACACACAAAGTGGAGATTGATGAAGGTGTCAGCAAACTCTTCGAGTGGTACAAAAAGTCTATTTCCCCTTCTTCATAAAGTGTCTCACGATGAAGTAAAGGATGGCGAGGACGACAAGGGCGAGAATGGCATACTTGATGTAGTCGCCGTATTCCATAATCTTTGACTCCAGCTGGTTCTCTGGTACAAAAGAGTACATCCACCATCCCAGTGCAGCCAGGATGCAATTCCATACACCGGCACCCAGCGTGGTGTAGAGCAGGAACTTCCAGTAGTTCATCTTGGCAAGTCCGGCGGGAATGGAGATGAGATGGCGAATGCCCGGAATGAGTCGCCCCGTGATGGTAGCCACCATGCCGTGGTCGTCAAAGTACTTCTCACTCTTTTCCACTTTCTCCTGATTGAGCAGGCACATCTTTCCCCACTTGGAATTGGCAAACCGGTAGATGATAGGTCTGCCGAGATAGTAGCCGGCAATGTAGTTGATGGTAGCCCCACAGTCGGCACCCAGTGTGCCGAAGAGGATGACCAGCCACACGTTCAGTCTTCCGCCTGCCGAGAAATAGGCAGCAGGTGCCACCACCAACTCTGACGGTACAGGAATGACCGTACTTTCTAAAAGCATGAGGAAAAATACCCAATAGTAGTTCAGGTGTTCAAGTATAAAGTTGTAGAAATCCATCTTATTTCAATTTACAATTAAACAATTCACAATTCACAATTACCCATTTCTACTCCCCTCCCCAGGGAGGGGCTGGGGGTGGGCTCCCCTTCTTTCTTACTCCCCTCCCCAGGGAGGGGTTGGGGGTGGGCTTTGGGGGGCTTTCACTCCTCACTCCCGACAGGTGTGAGCATCGGGTAATCCTTGGGGTCGGTACCTTTGGGATAGAGGTCGCCGAGCACAAACCGAGCCTCGTCGGGATTCTTTTCTACGGCAATCTTCAGGGCTTCGGCATACTCGTCATCTTCATGCATCACATAGCAGCAGCGGGCATAGTAGGCATATCCCTCGTTCCACTCGTCTATGTCCTTGGTCTTTTCAAAGAGCAGGCTAAACAGTTTCTTGCTGATGTGCAGATAGCCGGTATCGTAAGTGGCGATGCCGATGTTGAAGATGACCCTTGGTGCATAGTGGGAAATGCGCAACGCCTTATGGAAGCACGTCTCAGCATGCTCAAACTGTTTGGCTTCCAGATAGATGTAGCCTCGTGTCACCATTGCCATCTCCTTGCCGATGCCAGCCTTCTCAGCCTTGTACAGAAAGTCTATTGCCTCGTCGGTTTTCCCCAGTCGGCTCTTCAGGAATGCTATCTCCTGCAATACGGCACCGTTGTCAGGTTGCTTTTCGAGGAAGCTGTTGTAGTATTTCTCAGCCTCTTCCAGATCGCCGAGCGCGAACAGTCCGTTGGCTTTGTTCAGGATTGCCTCTGCATCATTGGGGTTGATGGCAAGAGCATATTCGCTGGAGGTGATGGAGTCGCTGATGTTGTTCTGCATATACTGCGACGATGCCAGCCTGTTCCAGTAGACGTTTGAAAACGGGTCGCGGTCTATCAGCTCGTTGAAGATTTTCTGACTTTCGTCGAACTTGCCGTTATACATCAGGATGCGTGCCTGTATGTCCTTGTAGTCATCGTCGTCGGTGAGTGTCGAGCGATTGAGCCATTTCTCAGCCAGCTCGTATTCATCGTAGTCGGCAAAGAGCGACGCACAGTCGATGATGAAATCCTCCTCATCGCCCATGTAGTCTTTCATGCGTTGGCTCAGGTATCTGTCGGCAGCCTTCGCCTTCTGGTTGGCAATCATGATTTCAGCCTTCGTGTAGGCATATTCCAGGTCGCTCTTGTCCGCCACCTCTTCCAGTATCTCTTCTGCCTTCTTCGCGTCGTTGTCCAGAAGCAACACCATGCGCGCCTTGAAGCATGTGGGCAGGGCAGCACCGGGAAAAGTCTTCAAAGCCAAGGCAATCGCCCTTTGTGCTTTTTCCTTCTCGCCGAGAGACATGTAATACTCAGCCAAGTCTGTGAGTTCCTCTGCATCGAGATACCCACAAGCCCCCTTCGCTATATACCCTTCAAACTCTTGTAAGGTCTTGCGAAACTCTGGTGTATGATAATAGTTGTCCAACGGCTTGACCTCTTATGCGTTCTGGCTCTTCTTTGCCCATGTGTCCTTCAGCCCTACAGTCTTGTTGAAGACCAGGTGGTCGGGTGTGGAGTCGGCATCGAGCATGAAGTATCCAATACGCTGGAACTGCAAGTAGTCTCCCGGCTTCTTCTCAGCCAGATAGCTCTCCACATAGCAGTCTTTCAGCACGGTAAGGCTCTCCGGATTCAGCAGTTCGCGGAAGTCACGCTCATCGGCAGACGGGTTTTCGACCATGAACAGCCGGTCGTAGACGCGCACCTCAGCCTTCTGGCAGTGATCGGCGCTGACCCAGTGCAGGGTCTTACCCTTGATTTTCCTGTCTGCACCCGGCATACCGCTGCGCGTATCAGGGTCGTAGGTGGCATAGACGGTTGTCACATTGCCGTCGGCATCCTTGTCGCAGGGATGTTCCTCGTCGCATTTGATGATGTACGCATTCTTCAGTCTCACCTCCTTGCCTGGTGCCAGTCGCTGGAACTTCCGGCTTGCTTCCTCCATGAAGTCTTCGCGTTCTATCCACAAGTTGCGCGAGAAGGTGATGGTGTGCTTGCCGTCGGCCTCGTTCTCCGGGTTATTGACGGCTTCCATCTCTTCTGTCTGTCCCTCTGGATAGTTGGTGATGACCAGTTTCACGGGGTTCAGTACCGCCGAGACGCGGCATGCCTTCTTGTTCAGGTCGTCGCGGACGGCAGCCTCCAACAGTGCCACGTCGTTCAGCGCATCGAACTTGGTGTAGCCGATGGAGTCGATGAAGTTGCGGATGCTCTCCGGTGAATATCCCCTGCGACGCATGCCGCTGAGGGTGGGCATGCGCGGGTCGTCCCATCCGCTGACAAACTTCTCTTCGACCAGTGCCAGCAGCTTGCGCTTCGACATCATCGTGTAGGTGAGGTTCAGGCGGTTGAACTCTATCTGACGCGGACGGTAGTTGGCAGCCTCGGCACCCTCTTTCTCGATGAGGAAGTCCACGAACTTGTCGTAGAGCGGGCGGTGAGGCACGAACTCCAGCGTACAGATGGAGTGGGTGACACCCTCGAAGTAGTCGCTTTGTCCGTGGGCAAAGTCATACATGGGGTAGGCATTCCACTTCGTTCCCGTGCGGTGGTGCGGCGTGTGTATGATGCGATACATGATAGGATCGCGGAAGTGCATGTTCGGGTTTGCCATGTCGAGCTTGGCGCGCAGCACCATAGACCCCTCCACAGCCTCCGGGGTGTTCATCTTCTTGAACAATTCCAGGCTTTCCTCGATGGGACGGTCGCGATAGGGGCTGGCAACGCCGGGCTCTGTCGGCGTACCTTTCTGCCGGGCTATCTCTTCCGATGACTGCTCGTCAACGTAGGCGTGTCCTTTCTTGATCATCCAGACGGCGAAGTCCCACAGCTTCTCGAAGTAGTCGCTGGCATAATAGATGTTGCCCCACTTGAATCCTAACCACGAGATGTCGTTCAGGATGTTCTCCACATATTCCGTGTTCTCCTTTGACGGGTTGGTATCGTCGAAACGAAGGTTGCAGACGCCGTTGTAGCGTTCAGCCACGCCGAAGTCCATGCAGATGGCTTTCGCGTGTCCTATGTGCAGGTATCCGTTGGGTTCCGGCGGGAACCGGGTCTGAATGCGTCCGCCGTTCTTGCCTTCGGCGAGGTCTTCTTCTACCAGTTGCTCCACAAAGCTCAGTGAGCGTTTCTCTTCGTTAGCGCTATTGTCTGTAATGGTTGTCATGATGCTTTTTATGATTTTGGGTACAAAGGTATATAAAATAATTCATTATATGTCTTTTTTCAATAGTAGTTATTTGTGAAATTAGAAAAAAATTAAAAAAGATTTGGAAGTATAATTTAATTACATTACCTTTGCACTCGTTATCCTGAATACAATCTTTTTACCTTAAAAGAAAGCTAATACCTATTGAGATTGAGTGCCTGTCGCTGTGAAGCGAGAGGCATTTGCTTTTTGATAGCCCCTTCTGACTATTTTATCCCTCGCTCGTTCAGCGCCTTGGCATATCGTTCCGCGTTGCGTTGGTGTTCCTCGTAGGTGCGTGCGAAGTTGTGGGTGCCGCTGAAGTCTTCCTTGGCACACATGTACAGGTAGTCGTGGTGCACGTAGTTGAGCACGGCATCGATGGCAGCTACCGACGGCACACGGATAGGACCGGGTGGCAGTCCTTTATATTTATAGGTGTTGTAGGGGCTGTCTGTCTTCAGCATGGCGTTGTAGATGCGGCGTGCCTCAAATTTTTTCGTGGCATACTTCACCGTCGGGTCGGCTTGCAGGGGCATGTCTATGCGCAGCCGGTTGATATACATGCCTGCTATCTTCGGCATCTCGGCGATGTTGGCGGTCTCTTCGTCGACGATGCTTGCCAGCGTCATCACCTCGTTGGGCGACAGCTTGGCGGCGTCGGCCTTCTCCCGCCGCTCAAAGGTCCAGAAGCGTTTGCTCTCTTTCTGCATGCGTTCCATGAACTTGCCTACGGGCAGGTCCCAGTACACGTCGTAGGTGTTGGGAATGAACATGGCGATGATGGTCTCCGGGCGGTAGCCGTACTTCTTGCACGAGTCGGCATTGGTCAGCACCTTCAGCAGGTCGCCCTTGCCGAACATCATCTTCTTGCCGATATCCTCTGCCAGCCGCTCCGGTGTGCGCACCGACTTGATGGTCAGGCTCACGGGCGTCTGCATGCCGTTGCGTATGCGGTGGAACGTCATCAGGGCACCAGCCGAACCGATCTCGTAGCGGCCGCAGCGTATCTCGTCGCCGAAGCCCCTCAGCGCCATCAGCTTGTGGAACGTCCATGCCGCATGTCCGTTGGCTTTTGCCTTCACCTTATTATATATGGAGTCGCCGTTGTCGTCCTCATCCACGAAGACGTACGTCCGCTTGTCGCCGCGTGCCATCGGCGTAAACAGCATGTAGGCACCTGACAATGCCGCCACCAGCACCACGATGCCAGCCGCCTTCAGCATTGTCCTGCTGCCGTCCTTGCTTCCTTTTCTGGTTCTTTTCTTTTTCTTCATGCTTCTTGATTTTCGGCGGCAAAGTTACGAAATAGTTGTGGAATATGGTTTAACCGTTCTGTGAAAAGAAGAAAAAACCAACTAACACAACATGCAACACTTGTATCCGGAGAAACTGGGGATGCAGGGTATTGCAGCGGGACTTCGGCTCAAAAATAAAGAAACATGTGCTTGGATAGAAAAAATGTCGTTTTCCTTTGTGTTTTTTCTTGTTTTATCGTACCTTTGCCAAAGGCAAAAGGATTTGAACAATACTAATGAAGATACAGTTCAGCATACATTATAGGACAGCGTGGGGGGAGAACCTGCATGTGGTGATCAGCTACAAGAGCCGTGACGGACGCGAACGGACGTACAACCTGCTGATGCAGACGCAGGACGGTGACCTGTGGACGCTGGAGACGGCGGTGATGGAGTCGCGGCAGCACCCTGTCGAGGCTTTCTCCTATTATTATCAGGTGGAGGCCGGCGACAGCGGAGAGGTGTTGCGCAAGGAGTGGAACCAGGTGAAACGCTGCTATGCCTTCGACAGCACGAAAGACTATATCCTGCCCGACCAGTGGAGAGACGTCCCCCTGCAATGGCATCTGTATACGAAGATGGTGGGTCGCGGTAAGGAGGAAAAGGGTAGCGCGGATAGGCGTAACGTTCCCTTGTATCGCAAGACGATAATCTTTCGGGTGTCGGCACCCCAGCTGGGTGAGGGCGAGGCCGTGGGCATCTGTGGCAGCCACCCATCCCTGGGCGACTGGAATCCGTCGCGCTATCTGCGCATGGAGCCTCTCGGCGACTATGAATGGATATTGTCGGTGAACGTAGAGCATGTGCAGTTGCCGTTGGAATATAAATATATTGTCATAGACGACGAGACGCGCCAGCTGAAACGTTGGGAAGAGGGCGACAACAGGATGGTTGACGGCACGCTGTTGCCGGAGAGCCAGCAGCCGGCAGCCCTCCGCGACGGACAGGTGCTGGTGATGTCGGGCGAGGCTCTGCGTGTGAAGGAGAGCACATGGCGTGCTGCCGGAGTGGTGGTGCCGTTGTTTGCCCTGCGGTCTGAACATTCGTTTGGCGTCGGCGACTTCGGCGACCTGAGGCGGTTGGCTGACTGGGCATCGCAGACAGGTATGAAGATGATACAGCTTCTGCCCGTCAACGACACGACAAGCACCCACTCATGGACCGATTCGCATCCCTATAATGCCGTTTCAGCCTTTGCCCTGCATCCCCACTACATGGACCTAGAACAGTTGCCGCCGCTGAAGAGTGAGCAGGAGACGAAGGCGTTCAACCGCCAGCGGCGCGAACTGAACGCGCTGGACTATAGCGACTACATGGCGGTAGACCGCGTCAAGACCGACTATATCAATAAGGTGTATGCCGAACATGGCGAGGAGACGCTGGCATCAGAGGCTTTTGCCGGCTTCATGGCTGCCAACGGCGAGTGGCTGACCCCCTATGCCGCCTTCTGTGCCTTGCGTGACAAGTTCGGGACGTCGCGGTTTACGGAGTGGAAGCAATATGCCGGCTACGACCAGAAACAGGTGGCACAGCTCAGTGCACAAGGGTCGCCCCTTCGCGAACATATCCTGAAGACCTACTTCGTGCAGTATCACCTGCACCGGCAGCTGTCGGCGGCAACCGCCTACGCCCACGAGAAAGGCGTGGTGCTGAAAGGTGACCTGCCAGTGGGTATCTATCGTGACAGCGTGGAGGCATGGGTCTGTCCGGAATTCTTTCGCCTCGACATGCAGCTGGGCACACCGCCAACGGCACAGGAGCCGACAGGACAGAACTGGGGATTTCCGCCATACCGATGGGGTGCAGGTGAAGAAGCGGGCAGTCGGCGAGGCGGTCAGGCGCAGCAGCCCACCCTCGAAGAGTGGTTCGTCAGGCGTTTCCAACACCTTGAACAGTATTTCGACGCCCTTCGCATAGACCATATCCTATCCTTCTTCCGTGCCTGGGAGATACCTGTCGGTCAGCTGTTCAGCGTGATGGGGCATTTCTCGCCGTCGCTGCCGCTGAGCGAGGAGGAGATAGGTCGCTACGGGCTGACCTTCCGCCGCGGATTGTTTACCCGTCCGTTCATCAACGACAAGACCATCGACCGCATCTTCGGCATTCATGCCGGCTATGTGCGCGACGAGTTCTTGGTGCGCAAGGCATACAACCTCTATGAACTGAAGGCGGAGGTAAGCACGCAGGAGAAGATAAGAGACTACTTCGACGGCAAGAACGACGAGAACAGCTTGTGGATACGTGACGGATTGTACAGGCTCTGTGCCGACGTGCTCTTCTTGAAAGACCCATACCAGGAAGGCATGTACCATCCGCGTGTGGGGGTCTTCAACGCTCCCGTCTACGACATCCTGAGCGCGGAGGAGAAAGATGCGTTCATGCGGCTGTATAACAACTACTACTATGAGCGGCATAACCAGTACTGGTGCTATCTGGCACAGAAGAAACTCTCTGCCATTCAGCAGCATACGCGCATGCAACTGTGTGCTGAAGACCTCGGCTTCATGCCCGACGGCATCAAGGAGGTGCTGGACAGCCAGCGCATACTCTCGTTGGAGGTGCAGCGTCTGCCGAAACAGCATGGCGACGAGTTCGCACATCTGGAAGCCAACCCCTATAGGAGTGTCGCCACCATCAGCACCCACGACATGTCGCCCTTGCGCCTCTGGTGGGAAGAAGATGCCGGTGGCGTGCAGCGCTACTATGCCACGATGTTGCAGAAGGAGGGTAGGGCACCGCGACACCTGCCGTCACACATCGCCGAGGAAATCATTGCCCGCCACCTGTACTGTCCGTCTATGCTCTGCAACATCGCCTTGCAAGACTGGCTGTCAATGGGCAGCTTCAAACTTGGCGACCCGCAAAATGAACGTATCAATGCGCCATACGATACCTATAACCAATGGAAATACCGCATGCCGATGACGCTCGAATCGCTGATGGACGAACGGCAGTTTAACGAGAAACTGAAGACCATGATCGTCAGAAGCAAGAGGTAGGGGATTGAAAATTGATAATTGAAAGATTGAAAATGTCAATTGTCAATTGTCAATTGTGAATGATGAATAGTTACACTACATATATCTTCGACCTTGACGGTACGTTGCTGAACACCCTTGACGACTTGGCAGCGAGTACCAACCATGCGCTGCGGTCGATGGGCATGCCGGAACGTACGATAGAAGAGGTGAGGAGGTTTGTGGGCAATGGCGTGCGTAAGCTGATAGAGCGTGCCGTGCCTGAAGGCAGCAGCCCGGTCGTCGTTGATGAGGCGTTGTCACGGTTCCGGCAACACTATCTCGAACATAACTTAGACACGACGCGTCCTTACGACGGGATTGAGGAGATGCTGAAGCGGCTGAAGGCTCGTGGCTGCCGACTTGCCATCGTCAGCAATAAGTTCTATGCTGCGACTCAAGAGCTGGCGCGCCACTTCTTTCCAAACACCATTGAGGTGGCGATAGGCGAACATGAGGCGGAATGCATACGCAGGAAGCCGGCTCCCGACACGGTAGAAGAAGCCCTGAGACAACTGGGTGTAGGAAAGGAGGGTGCCGTCTACGTGGGTGACAGCGATGTAGACGTGCTGACGGCTCGTAACTCTGGGTTGCCCTGCATCAGCGTGTTGTGGGGTTTCCGTACCAAGGAGTTTCTTCTTCAGCACGGTGCTGCTGTCTTTGCATCGTCCCCCGGCGATATTTGTGACTGTCTGTAAGCGTCAGACTATGGTATGCTTGTCGATATACTTCTGGACAGCATCTTTGTAGCTGTCTGAGATGGGGATGAGGTTTTCGCCGAACGCCAGCCGGAAACGGTCTATGAGCTGTACCTTTGTCATGTGTGCGATGTAAGAACGGTGTACTCGCATGAACTCCGGGGTTGGCAGGTGCTCGTCAATCTTCCTCATGTTCATCAGGCTCATCACCGGCTTCTTTCCGTTCTCCAAGTATATCTTTACGTAGTCCTTCACGCCCTCGATGTAGAGGATGTCGTCGAAATTGACTTGTACCAGTTTGTACTCGCTCTTCACGAAGAAGAAGCGGTCGCGCTTGCTGGGGTCGGTGTTGTTGTCGTGGGTGAACCAGTCCAGTGCCTTGTTCGCCGCCGTGAGGAAGTCTTCGTAGGTGATGGGTTTCAGCAAGTAGTCAATGGCATTGACCTTATATCCCTCTATGGCATACTGGTTGAAGGCAGAGGTGAAGATGATCTTCGTGTCCTTCTCGATGATTTTTGCAAATTCCAGTCCGCTCAGCTCCGGCATCTGAATGTCCAGGAAGATGAGGTCTATATGGTTTTCCCTGATGGCCTTGATGCCCGTGACGGCACTGTTGTATGTGCCGATGACGTTCAGGAAGGGTGTCTTCTTGGCATAGCTCTCTAAGAGTTCAGCTGCCAGGGGCTCGTCGTCAATAATTACGCAGTTTAGTGTCATAGATGATGATTTTAGATGAGTAAATATTTGTGTTGGGTTTGATGCCTTTTTCCCAGGTGTAGGCGTTGGGATAGATGAGCGACAGCTTCTTCTCCACTTGTTTCAGTCCTATGCCGTTACCGCTTCTGTCTTTCTCGTTTTTAGGGTAGTTGGTGTTATAGATGAGAAACGTAATCTTCCCCTCGCGTGCGGTGAGCCTGATGTTGATGAGGCTCTTGTTGGTTGCGCTGATGCCGTGCTTGAAGGCGTTCTCGACCAGTGAGATGAGAATCATCGGCGCTATGAATATATAGTTGTGCCGGGGGATTTCGAAGTGTTCCTTGATTTCCACGTCCTTGGAAATCCGTATCTTCATCAGGTTCACGTAGTTGCGCAGGAACTTGATTTCGTCGCGGATGGGGATGAAATTGTTCTGGCTGTCGTAGAGCACGTGGCGCAACATGTGGGACAGCTGCATGATGGCTTGCTGCGCCTTCTGGATGTCCATCATCGTCAGGGCGTAGATGTTGTTCAGCGTGTTCAGCATGAAGTGGGGGTTCACCTGCCAGAGCAGCGTCTTCAGCTCAGCCTCCATGCGTGCCGCCTCGGTCTCGCGTCTGCGTTCGTTGACCCTTACCCATTGTCTTGACATGTAGACACCCGTGGCAATGGTGGCGGCGACGACGATAATGAAGATTTCGCGGCACAGGAACATGATGTTGGTCTTGCCGAAAGAGGTGACCATGATGCCCTGCAAGCCGTTGGCGCGGAAGATGTCCCAGAACAGGTTGATACATTCGTGCACGATGAAAGCCAGTATCGGTATCATCACGATGTTCACCGTCCAGTACAGCCGTTGCCGGTTGTGCAGACATTTCTGCGGAGCCAGCCAAAGGAAGTTCAGGTAGAAGACGATGAACATCGCCAGGGGCTGCGACGCACGCAGCAGATACAGCTGCAACGTCATCTTCTCGTTGGGATTGAACAGCGTCAGCGGAAACAGAAACGCGGCACCCCAAATGACTATCTGTAGCCATAACCCTTTGCTGCGGATGAGTTCATTGAATCGTCCCATGGTGTGCCGACCTCACTTTTTTAGTGAATTTTCATGCCCTTTTCGTGGCAAATACTCTTATTCGTCGATAAAGTTACGAAGAAAGTCGACAAAATAAAATAACGAAAGATACCTTTATCTTTCGTTAATAGACTAATCGTCGATATTTATCGACGAAACAGTTTTTGTTAAGGCTTATTTTGAGAAGTCGTGCAGCCGCGCAATATATTTGCCCAGAATGTCGAACTCAATGTTCACGACCGTCCCCACTTGTATGTCGGCGAAGTTGGTGTTCTCGCGCGTGTAGGGGATGATGGCCACCTTGAACGAGTTGTCGGTAGGTTCGCATACGGTCAGCGAGACGCCGTTCACCGTCACCGAACCCTTGTCCACCGTGAAGTAGCCGCGCCGCGCCATCACCTGGTCAGCCGCATATTCAAACGTGAAATACGTAGAGCCGTCGGCATCCTCCATTTGCGTGCAACGTGCCGTCTGGTCTACATGCCCCTGAACGATGTGGCCGTCCAGCCTGCCGTTCATCAGCATCGAGCGCTCCACGTTCACACGGTCGCCCTCGCGGAGCAGCCCCAGGTTCGACCTGTCCAGCGTTTCCTTCATGGCTGTCACCGTGTATGCGCCGTCGGCAATCTCCACCACCGTCAGGCACACGCCGTTGTGGGCAATGCTCTGGTCAATCTTCAGTTCGTCGACAAACGAGCACGTCAGCGTGAAGTCCACGTTCTCACCATATCTCTTGACGGCCCTTACCGTTGCCATCTCTTCTACGATACCACTAAACATATTGCTATTTTACAATTTTACAATGAAAGTGAGAGGCGCACCGCGATGTGATGAAAACTCCTGATGTACAAGTTTTGAGGATCCCCCGCCTTTGTAATCCACCGGCTTTACAGCTTAGGCAGCACTCTCATCTCCTTTCGGGAGAATCCTGAACTGCTTTATATGGCCCGCCATTGGCATGAGGATTGGTCTCGGTTTTCATAATTATTTGATGAGTATCCCGATCTGCCCGGTACGCCTCTCTTCTTTTTTATGGTGCAAAGTTACTCATTGTCGCCGACATATCAAAACAAAAACCCGTTTTTCTCTTCCGTTCCTGGGGATTTGTTGCTCGAGCGGAAACTATAAACCACTCGGATTAAACTGATGAATCATCCCGAATGGGGATGATGGAGAAGTTCAAAGAAAGAAATTTTCAGAAATGAGCCAGGAATTTCTGGATAGAATTATGGTAATTATGGATATTCCTTTCGAGGTAAATTCTTATTATGTAAAATATCGCGTTCTAAAACGCCATTTCTTGTAAAATATCGTATTCTGATGCCATGCTTTATGTAAAATATCGCGTTTTCTTTAACTATCATTGCGATGCTTAGGATTCAAAGAGCTGTAGTACTTCAGTTAATGAGCATCAAGGACATACAGGGGCTCCGCTTTACGGAAGGATGGGCTTCACTTCAAGGGTTCACAGATTAAGCGCGACCTTTCATTCGCTAATATCGTCAGGTATTTGGATGGAAACGCGATGAAAGAACAGAATACCAAGACCGCTTTCAGCAGCAGACAAGGCAGAACCACCAGTATAGACAAGAGCCCAATCCAAGACAGGAAGAGCATCATGAGGAATCACATCACTACCCATCTGAATCATCTATCAATATTTCGTCATTGGGCTTGTTCGACACTTCCAACCTTGTCTATGCCCCAGAAGATGAAGCATTCCATCGTCGGTTGCAACAGAAGAAAAAAAGAAACGGGGACAAAGGCTTTAATTCGGAAGTCGTGCTGCAAATTATAAACAAAGCCACAAGTACAACTTGTTATTTACGAGGCTACCGATTGTTAATCTCGGTAGCCTCGTATAGTTTAAAGGAACCAACAATTTCCCTACTCCTTTTTTGTTTGAGAGATTACTTTTATCAGTTCATATTTTACATTTCCTGCATCTTGAGGTGGATTGGCAACTATTATCTTATTCACAAGCAGTTCGTACTCATAGCCGTTCTCAAAAGTAAAGCCTGAGATTTCTTGGAAAGATACACATATCCATTGAGACTCTCCTTTTTCTTTAATTCGCATGCCTTCAACATAATTATTGTCTGGAACATTCTGATAGGTTCCAGTTTCTGCAGAAACATAGAGTATAATTTGCTCAGTTTTATCAATGACCTCGTCATTACTATCACATGCTACAAAAGACAGTAGTGCAAAGAACAAGATTACAATTCTCGCTGTTTTCATTTCCATGTATTTGTGTACTCGAAGTTTTGTTACTAAAAATCATTTGCTATCCTACCATTTGAGGGAGGGGTTGGATTGCCATTGTTGAGTTGGGCTTGAATTTGTAGTATCTGGGCCTGGGTCAGCCTATTGTTGTTGCTGTCATACATTATCGTGTCCAATTCTGCATACGTGTCAGAACGGGCAATATACGGTAGATAGAAATAGTTTGGAAAACGCCGGTCGCCATCACTAAGGCCAATTCTTTGTCCCGTAAACGTAGAGCCGTCCTTTTTTGTCATAGTTGGAATAGTAGGATCTATAGCAAAAGCATCCGAAGAATACAACATGATAGACGAGAAATCAAATGCCCCCATATTGTAATAGTTTGATGTAACCTTATCAAAATTACCTTTCTTGCTGGGTTGTATGTTGCTATAATTAACTGTAATGTAATTGTCTCTGTCATGTCTGGACTGCTCATGATAGAGGCCTATTGCGTGCCCAATCTCATGGGCTGCATTTCCCATTGATGCAAAATAATTCAGATGCAATACTTGTTTTCCGCCTATACGTCCTACACTAGAATTGTTACCTGAGCCGTTGCAGAAATAAATGTAAGGATAATCAAAGTTGTAAGTGTCATCATGTGTTGGTTGTCCCGTCGCATTATAGAATCTAACATTGGTAGTTGCTTCCCAATGTCTCAGAGCAGCTTGGATTATAGCCTTCGTAGATGGTGCCAGTTGAGTTTCAAAGTCATAGCCATTTGGGGCATATACAAAACGTACCATAGCCCACAGATTTGCGTTTGGATACACCGCACATGATCTTGTTGTAGATTCTTTCTTGCCTCCGCCAAACGCAGCAGGAAGTTCTAATGGCCCATTCTGTGGCTCTGACATAGGCACAAACGGCGAACCAGTTGAAGCCAATAGTTCAAGTTGCTGTTCAGTTAGCAATATGTCCTCCTGCCAAGTGTACTGTTCACCACTGCGAGCAACTGTCGCGCCTGATGGTAGTTCCACCAAAGTCTTGTCAGAGGTCTTAGTCTCTTTGTTCGATGCCACATCAGAGTAATCATCTGATTGACATGAGAAACATACTACAAAGCCAATAAGTATGGCCGAAAGTTTTGATAAGAACTTAACTGTTTTCATTTTATCAATATTAAATTTTGCATACTCATATAGCTTTTCTGCTTTCGCTCCTGTTTACCAGTTTGGTCTGGATTTGATCTTTTTTGTGCAAAATTATATCATTTCCTTGTTCTGTGCAAATGAATGTTGCACCCTTTAGAACGAAACTAATTGAATAACAGATGGTTATATTGTATTGTGCGTGTTGTTTGCAACAAATTTCTTGACCTCCCGACACAAGTTATTGGAATGAGGCTACAATTACGACCTTGTTTTACTAAGGGTGAATCATTGTCATATTGTGTCACATTCATACTGGAATAACTAGTCTGTTCTATTGTTGTATATTACACGTTTCTTGCGTTTCCATTTTGTGGCATCAAGCATGAAACTGTCGGCACGGCTGATACCTGTGCGCTGATCCTCGAACACCTGCCAGTCGTCGATTTCCTTGAAGAGTCTGCCGAGGNNGTGATAGCGGTCTGGATAAACCATCGTATAGACAAACCAAAGTTTGCCCCGACTGACTAATCGCGAATAATAGCTATAGTCATCTATACGACTATCATTTTCGTACTGTGGGCCAGAGAGGATGAAGTAATCGCTGCCGAGTTTGCAGTCTGTCGCATGAAGCACCTGTGCAAGCGAGTCCATCCCGCTTTTGAGCGACTGGCCATAGTTGCGCAGGGCATAACATTCGAGCACGACAGTTGCCCACTCGTTATCATAACTGAATCGGACATGGCCTGTGTATTCATCGAGCGAGTCGGGCTGTACGGCGAAAAACGACGGGTATCTAACCGTGAAGCCCAAATCAGGGTCTTGGTATGTCTGCATCTCAGCAGTATTCAAGCCTTGTTCAAACACGTCTCCATCTGTCCTTTCCGTGGTGAAAGGCCAGATGAAGTCGATGCTTGCCAGGATAACAAGGAGTGCGATAAATAGCAGAGCGGTCTTCTTCATTCGTTTAGAGTCGTTTCATTTCGTCGTTGGCGGCTCCCTCGCCCTTATACTTGCTCTTCTTGGGGTTGAA
>DEJO01000047.1:25574-26053 GCA_002353555.1 Prevotella sp. UBA2746
GCAAGGGCTATCTGCAAGCGCTTCTGCATGAAGTAGCGGCGCACGGAGAGGTCGATGCCCCACTGTGAGCGCATTTCGTTGGTCATCGTGTGGCCGCGTGTCGAGCCTGTCACGTCAAAGGTCATCATCCAGTTCTTCGAGGGCGTGAAGATGTTCTTCAGCATATAGCGGAAGATGGGCTTGTTGTACTTCTCGCCGTAGAGCGTGAGCCACTGCTGGTCGAAGCCGACGGTGAAGTTGGGCTTCCAGAACTTGACCACGGGGGCGTAAGACAGGTAGGCGTTCAGCGTGTTGATGTCGGCCTGACGGGGACTGAACACGAGCAGGGGCCTTGCATCGGAATAGTGTTCTTTGGTATAGACGTAGGTGTCGGCCAGATGGCTGTAGGTCAGTTCCAGCGTCAGGTCTTTCCAGCCGAACATGTAGTTCAGTTCGTCGGTCTTGCAGTCGGCCAGCGTGGGATTACCACCCTCCACCTC
>DEJO01000054.1 GCA_002353555.1 Prevotella sp. UBA2746
AGTTGATCACCCTTGCGGTAAGCGATTTCCTCCCCCTCTTGCTCGCAGAACTCCCGCAGTATCTGCAAATCCAATCGATTGTTGTTGAATTTCTGTTCCATATTATTGCATTGCCTTATGATTCGTTAAACACCTCCCCGTGCTCCATACAATAGTCACGCATGAACTCTAGATTCAGTCCTACCTTGTAGGGGTTGAAGTGCCGATTGGGAGGGTGTCATATTCGCCAATTTTGCTTTTCTAATTAAAATCTCGTTGTTTGTTTGAAAAAACTCCCTCCACTCGCTGTAGCGAAGCAAATGGGGAGGCACGCTCATAGGAACTGGCGTTTTTTATTTTCAAAGTGGTTCACACTCCCATCCACGGAGGAAGCCCATTGCAGTTATGTCAATGTTTGGGAATTCGGCAATTTTGGTCTTCATGAATCGTCAATATTGCTATTGATAACATTCTGTAGGCATTGGTTTATAAAACAATTCTTTGGTACTAATAATGTCTGACACCAAGAAATCGCGAGCAGTTTTCCAGATTTTCTTTTTTCCATTATTCTTTATAGTTTCAATCTGACTAACTTCATTATTATTTTCGTCTAAAACCCTTATAGAAACATGCCAAAAGTTGCAGTTTGTTGGGGTATGGAAAAGCCCAAAATGCCATTTGTGTGATTGAACTTCATCAGAAATATACTTCAAAGTTACGGGTACAGGGATATAGTAAGCTTGCCGACCTTCATCTTTGAAAAAATCCTCTGGGAGTATTTTTCTAACATCACTCCCTTCATCCCATAAAGCACATAATTCTTCACGTGATTCCTTTTGAATGCCATAAGATATGTCGGCATAGGTAAATATACCAAGTAAGTTTGTGGATAAGTCACGAAGGTGGTCACTTTGGAATTTGATACAATCTGGATGCAGGATACTTGTTCCCTCCATATATTTAACCTCAGAGCTTTCAATATGGCGTATCAAAACCAAATCTTCATTTTCGGCAAAATGTTTTGCTTGTATTATATGATAATTGGCCTTAGGCAGCAAATGTTCTGGGTACATCGGTGCTTGTTTCCGTGTTATTCCGAAGAATGTCTGACATTTGCTCAATGCCATTCTCAATGCTATCTTCAATTGTGTACTTATGCTGTTCTGTTGAAATATTGATAAGGGCTTCCACTCCATCATCATAAAACATATTAAAGAATACTTTTGTATTTCCCTTTTGGAAATAAATAAACAAGCATTCGTCTTCTTCTGAAATATCGGTATGAATTACATCAGGATTCTTCTCAATTATGTTGTTTAAAGCTTCCATATAGTTCATCAAAACAATATCCCTTGAAACATTTGCAAATATGTTTGGATAATGTTTAGTATATTCTGTAACCTTCCCAAATGCTTCGGTTAAATCTGATATGTTTGACTGAAGTTGAATTACCTCAATAGTATTCAGCTTTTTATCTCTCATATAAGAATTGAAAAAACTAACATCAGCAACGCCATGTTCAGTTATTGCTTTTTCTTCTAATCTCCATTCATAAACGATATTGCTTACGATAGGGAGATTTGTGTTATATTCTATATATGGTGCATTTGCCAACATAATCAGTATTCAGGGTTCAGTGATTTAACAAAATCGTCTTTAAGTAATCCGAAGAAAGTTTCTTTTTCTATCTGGTGAGCTTTGTTTAGAGAATTTATAACAACACTTATAGATTCAGACTCTGCGAAGTTTTCATAAACATTCACATCGAATAAAGATGATTTATATTCTCCTTTTTGGGTTTTACGTTTATTGAGATTTGTCAGAGATACAAAGACCTTAACATTCTCTTCTATTTTTGAAAGTTTTAGTTCTTGTCTATTAAGGCCAAGTCCAGCCTCTCCGACATCGATCACTCCTTTAATATTGTCTAAAATGGGTATGTCTTTGTATTCACTTATATAGCGCAATTCAGTCCTGTTAAAAACTTTTGTAACACCACTTTCTTGCACAGCTTTCATTACTTGTTCAATTTCTCCAGAATATATATCCCATCCTACATACTTACCAAGATTACAATTAAAAGTAAGACAATTACGTTGCATCATAAAACGTATGTTGTCTTTTACAAATACTCCTGAACAGTCAGGAAATGATTTTTGAAATTTGGCATCGGGCCTACCTTCTGGGGAGAAACTTACGTTAACTTGTGGAATTGGCAAGAATTTGTAACCAATGGAAAGAAGACGAGATAACACCATACCAGCCCATAATTCAGGAGCACATAATGGATGCATACGTATTTCCGCAATAGTCTCGACAAGGTTGTCGGGATGTATCTTCTTGGGGAGATTCATCATGTTATAACAATATTGTTCTCAAGTTTTATCTGCAATTGCAGTGCAAAGATAGTTATTTCCCTTTCATTTTTAGTCAAAAGTGAAAAAAAATGCTTGCATTTAACATTTTTGCCATGATATGATGAGTTTTTGTGTTTTTTTAGGAAATTTATACTGACTGTCCTTTGACATCTTCACACTGCCACACACCCAAGACGACGTGCTAACGAAACTCACTATCTTTGCCCTCAATAACTACGGCAACACAATGAATGAGCGAATCTTTGAGAACATACATGTTAACACTAACCATTCGCTACATCATCAGTTTTTTCGATAGTAATAAAACATTCTGATAGTATTCTCCACTTCACCGCCGACTCTATTTGAGACAACGCGATGACTATATGTTTTAATTAGAATTGAATCAATTTAGTTCTCAAAATACACCCAATCTCAAGATAAATTCATTAATTCTCGTCAATAAAATACAAAAAAGACATAAAAAACCTTTTTTAGTTGTTTTCAAGTGAAGCTAAGTGAAGATAAATTCCTATCTTTGCAAATAAATTTTGAATACCCCATAATATGGAATTGCGTGATTCAATGATAATGGCAATCAAACTGAAGAACTTCAAATCATATAAAGATGAGGCGGAGTTCTCTTTCTATGCCTTGCCAAATACAGAACTTTCAGGAAACTATTCCGAATTTGTATTAAAAGGGAAAGAAATGGTGAAGGTCTTAAATGCCGCTGTCATTCTTGGTGCAAATGCTTCTGGAAAGAGTAATGTTATTTGGGCTTTCAGGGCATTAAACTATTTAATAAGACGATCACGTTCCTTTGAGCGTAACCATAAGATAAGCGCATACGATGCGTTTGCTTTTGATGAACAATTTGAAAAGGCACCTGTTGAAATCGCCGTGGAATTAATGGTTAAAGGACAGAAATACACCTATTCAATTGAATTTAACGATGTCATTCATGAGGAATCACTTACAGTAGATAATGGGGAATCACTTCCTACTTTAGTCTTTAGTAGAGATACCAATGATGGAGATAATGTCCATCATATTTTAATAGGTGAAGGTTGGACACATGAAATTCCGGAATGGGTTTCTATGGACATTATGACGAACCATTTAATATTGTCGGAACTATCATCAAAGAGGGCATATGAACTGAATGACGTGTATGAAGCACTAGCTTATATCAACGTGTTCATACATCCCGTCGATATGAGAATGTTAAATGATCAAATTGCCCCCATTGTCATAAAATCTAGCAGCACAGAGATTTTCCACAGGCTTATTCGACTTGTAAGAGTAGCAGACCTTGGAATCAAAGACATCTCGATGATTAGACATAATGACGATGAGTTTAATATTCCAGATTTTGTGTCCGAAAGTCAGAAACGGAAATTGATAGAAGATAACCGCTGGGAATTCAGGGCGTATCACAAATATATAAATAGTCAGCAACAAGAAGGCGTTAGGCCATGGGACTTGAAAAATGAATCAATGGGTACTCAGCATCTTTTTGGCCTTGGGGCTATAATCCTGAGTGTATTGGAGATGGGGAGTCTGTTGGTGTATGATGAACTCAACATGGCGCTTCATCCTGAAATTACAAGACTGCTAGTTAAACTATTCCAAAATCCAGAGACGAATCCTAATCATGCTCAGTTACTTTTCACCACGCATGATGCTTCGGTAATTGGTGAGTCATTAATGAGATGTGACCAAGTTTGGCTAGCAGAAAAAGATAAATACGGCTGTTCTCATCTTTTTTCTATACAAGATTTTGAAGATGTACCTATCGTTCCGCCAATGGAGCAATGGTATAGGTCTGGAAGATTTGGGGCTTTGCCCAATATCAACCAAGTGCATTACATCTTTACAGGAGAAGTAAACGAATGAGACAGGCACAAAAACGATCATTCAAGAACAGTCTTGTCATCGTTTGTGAAGGTACTGAGACTGAATATAAGTATTTCGAGGAACTTGCTTCTATCGTAAGGAGAGATCAGCCGAACCGGTTTAGTCGGATAAAAGTTGTGCCAACTCCAGAAGAGAAAGCTGCTACTGATGCTAGACGAAGTTCCTATAAGCGGAAAATGAGAAATACTACACAGCCCCTATTTCTTTATCATGTGAAAGAAGAGAAATCTGCGAGGGAATATGCCTTGAATTGTGCACAGCCAGCTCGATACGTAAGAGAAACTCAATTGTTTATGATAGAGAATGGGTATTCGGATGGCTGGGCTGTTTTTGATAAGGATATTCATACTGGACATAAAAGAGCTTGGGAACTTGCGGCACAAATGCCACGATTACGGATTGCCTTTTCTTCTTATTCATTTGAAGAATGGATTTTATGCCATTTCGAGCGAAACTGTCATGCTTATCACCACTCATTATGTAAACGTCAGGACTGTGGCATTCAACATAAAGGATGTCAAGGAAGAAAATGCCTAATTGGAAGAATTCGTGAGAAAAAATATATTCCGGATTTTGTAAAATCTATAGAGCGATTGTTTTCTAATGTATTAGCAAAACAATTAGATATTGCCTACGTAAATGCAGCATGGTTGAGAAGCCTAAATAAGAACATTATTCCATATCAACAAAATCCCTACACAAATGTAGATGAGTTGGTATTACAACTTCTTGATATACAAGAAAGATTCGAATGGGTCAAAATCGGAGAAGTATTTGAATATGAAGGGTGTAAATTTGTTTTGCTTATAAATAAAGGTGAGATTCTTCTTGCTTATGATGGGACAGTTTCTTTGGTTATTACTCCAGATAGATTTAGGTATTGTACTGCAGAAGGCAAAACAATATCGCCTGTTGCAACTACAAATCTGGTATTCACCCCTGATGTAAACGAAAAGCATGTTTTGATTGATAAAAGCCAACGCTATTTATTGCTTGAAGAAAAGTCAGGTTCAAGACCTAGAATGAAATTTATAATCGAATTACCTTTCTTTTGCCAATGAAGAAAATGGTTTAATAATAGAATATAGAATACTATATTAATCGTTTGTTGTGAATTTGCACTTACTCGCTGAATTCGTAGTACGTTTATAAAAGTTAAAAACGTTAAATCTACAAGTTTTCCGCCCTTTATAGAATCTACATCATCACTTTTCTACCGTTTAAAGCGTAAGTTGTTGATATAAACCATTTTGTAAATACGCTTATTGTGGTCTAACCTCCGTCACCATCCCCAACAGTGTGACGAGCATCGGCAGTTCTGCGTTCTTTTGCAGCGGTCTGACCTCCGTTACCATCCCTAACAGCGTGACGAACATCGGCAGTTCTGCGTTCGAACATTGCAGCTGTCTGACCTCCGTCACCATCCCTAACAGTGTGACGGCCATTGGTGAAGAAGCATTCAAGGGGTGTAGCGGTCTGACCTCCATCACTATCGGAAACAACGTGACGAGCATCGGCAATCGTGCATTCGAAGAATGCAGTAGTCTGACCTCCGTCACCATCCCTAACAGCGTGACGAGCATCGGCAGTTCTGCGTTCCTCGGTACAAAATTAATATCTGTTATTATTGGCTCTGGTGTATTGTCAATTGGTAACCAAGCTTTTGGTTATGACAACAATTATGATTCAAAGCCAGTCAAAGTGATTTGGCTGACTAACACACCACCAACTAACTATTCGTATGCAGCAGGCAAGGTGAACTACGTTGCAAATGATTTATATACATTATTAAGTAATAAGAAGGTATATCCATTCTTAAGCAGTATGTTTACGGTTGATGGTGTGAAATATGTTCCTATCAGTCCTTCGGAAAGAACTTGTGAAGCTATAGACTGCATGTATGATGAGGCTGTTGAAACTATCAATATCGGTAACACAGTCAGTTATATGGGCGTGACTTTTTCTGTAAACGATTTATCACCCCATGTCTGTGAAGGGAAGCATCAGTAAAAACGGTAAAAGTGGATTATAATGGAGCTATACCATCATACGCTTTCCGAAATTGTTCGGCAATGAAAGAAATAACATTGGGGAAGAATATAACTTCCATAGGGGACTATGCCTTTGACGGCTGCTCTCAATTGCAAGGTCTCAATATACCTAATAGCGTGACGACTATAGGTACTTACGGATTTCAAAATTGTAGTGCTTTGGAGAATATCATGATACCGAAGGCGGTTACAAGTATTGGTAATTATGTATTTAACGGTTGCTCTGCACTAAAGGCTATAGTGATGGAAAACCGTGAGGATGATACACCACTTACCCTTGGCTCTAATGGCTCAAGTCCTTTGTTCTATTCCTGCCCCCTCAACGAGGTTTACATAGGTAGGAGGTCTTCGTATGACAAGAGTAGCAGCAAGGGCTATTCTCCGTTCTATAGGAATACGTCGTTGAGCTATGTAGGAATTTCAGAAAAGGAGACGGAGATTTCGGTGAATGAATTCTATGGTTGCACGAACCTGAAGGAGGTAAAGATAGGTGATGGTGTGACGACTATCGGCAACTGGGCGTTCTCTGGTTGTTCCAGCCTTGACTACTTCGGCTTCGGCAGCAGCGTGAAAACGATAGGGATAGAGGCTTTCTCCGACTGTACGGCAATGATAAGGTTGATGAGCCGTGCGACGACACCGCCTTCTTGCGGCTCTCAGGCTTTGGACGACATCAACAAGTGGAACTGTAAGCTGACGATACCGACAGGCAGCCTTGGTGCATATCAGGCAGCCGATCAGTGGAAGGAGTTCTTCTTCGTGGAAGAGGGCGACATGACACCCATCGACCGCGTAGAGGCTGACAAGCTGAAAGTGGCAGACATCATCGCCATCTACGACCTGAACGGGCAAAAGAAGACATCGCTGCAACGAGGCTTGAACATCGTCAAGATGAGTGACGGAAGGACAAAGAAGATTGCAATTGTTTTGAAACACTCTTATCGTATACCCATCCTCTCATTAACGCTTACCCATTGTGTCAGTACCGTATACTCGTCTCGTCTGTATCGCTTTGTTTACAATATCTCTTGCTATCCATGCGCATGCCTCAGCATCGGCGAGGGCGTGGTGGTGGTTTTAAATTTACAAATTTGTTTTCAAACAGCCATGATTCAGAGCGTAAAAGGGAGTATTTAACGTTTTTAAACTGAAGTTTTTCGGCTTTATTGACAACACCGAAGCATTATTTTTTGTAATTTTGCACCGAAATTCGCATTAATTTAACATTAAATCCTTGACTTTCAAGGGATTAGGCGTTTAAGGTAAAGGAATGAGACAGCTAAAAATTCAGAAGAGTATTACGAATCGTTCGAGTGAAGCGCTCGACAAGTATCTGGTTGAGATTGGTCGCGCACCTCTGATTTCTATTGACGAAGAAATTGAACTGGCGCAGAAAATCAAGAAGGGAGGACCGGAAGGCGAGCGTGCAAAGGACAAGCTGGTGACTGCCAACTTGCGTTTCGTCGTGTCTGTTGCCAAGCAATACCAGCATCAGGGACTGACGCTGACCGACTTGATAGACGAGGGTAATATCGGACTGATCAAGGCTGCACAGAAGTTTGACGAGACACGCGGCTTCAAATTCATCTCCTACGCCGTATGGTGGATTCGCCAGAGCATCCTGCAGGCTATTGCCGAGCAGAGCCGTATCGTGCGCCTGCCGCTGAACCAGGTGGGTTCGCTCAACAAGATCAACCATGAAATCAACCGCTTTGAGCAGGAGAACCAGCGCCATCCGTCTGTTTCCGAGTTGTCGGAAGCTACGAACATCGACGAGGAGAAGATTGGTCAGAGCCTGATGGCAGACGGTCATCATGTCTCTATCGATGCGCCTTTCCAGGACGGTGAGGACAACTGCATGCTGGACGTGATGCCGAGCGGCGACGACAGCCGTACCGACAAGCAGGTAGACCACGAGAGTATGGCGCTTGAGCTGAACTCTGTATTAAATAAGGTATTGAAGGAACGAGAGATAACCATCATCCGCGAGTGCTTCGGCATCGGTTGCCACGAGAAGGGACTGGAGGAAATCGGCGACCAGCTGGGGCTGACTCGTGAGCGTGTTCGTCAGATTCGCGAGAAGAGTATTGCCAAGTTGCGTGATTCCGGCAATGCCAAGATTCTGATGAAATACTTAGGATAATCGTTTAATCGTTTGTTTTTTACTACTGCCGAATAGCGGCGATGCGAATCGCTGATGGCAAGTAGGTCATAACAAGAAAGTGGATGTTCAGCAGCATCCACTTTCGCTTTTTAGCATTTCCTCCAAATCGCCCGTCCAGTCTTCTCCGTTGACGGGGCATAGCGTGTTGATGCCCAGTTGGGAGGCCGCTGCAACGTTGCGCGGACCGTCGTCGATGAAGATGGTCTCTTCGGGCAGTATCTGCTCTTGCATCAGCACGTAGTTGAAGAACTGTTCGTCAGGTTTCATCATCTTGACCCGGAAGCTGAGGTAGACGGCATCGAAGTAGTCGCCGACGGGGTGCCCCTCACCATCGAAGGCGGTGCTCTCTGCCCAGTCCATCATGTATTGGTTGGTATTGGAGAGGAGGATGATGCGGTAGCCTTCCTTGCGCAACTTCCTGAGCATCTGCAGGTTTCTCTGCGGCACGTCTTTCTTGTAGCCCTGCCATCCGTATTGGCATTCCTCGTAGGTAGCTTCACGTCCTATCAGTTTGCTGAACTCCAGACGGAACTCCTCGGCAGTAATCTTTCCAGCTTCGAGGTCACCGAAGATGCCCTCTTGCGTGTAGGGGTCGAGCCGTTGTGTGGCATCTTTCAGTCCCAGCTCGGTAAATCGTCTGACGGCTTGCGGTTGGTCTATGGTGATGACGACACCACCTAAGTCGAAGATAATGTTCTTGATCATATTTCTAATAGTGCTTGATGGCGCGATCCATTTCGCGTCGGTCTTCCTTTTCCTTGAGCGTCTGCCGTTTGTCGTACTCTTTCTTTCCCCGGCAGAGTGCTATGTCTACTTTCGCCCGTCCGTTCTCGTCGATGAAGATGAGGGTTGGTACGATGGTGTAGCCCGGTTGCTTGTCGGCATCAGCCAGTCGCTGAATCTCACGTTTGGTGAGCAGCAGCTTGCGGTCGCGTTTGGCTTCGTGGTTGGCATAGGAGCCGTAGAAATAGGGCGAGATGTTCATTCCCTTTACCCATATCTCTCCGTTGATGATGTAGCAGTAGGTGTCTACCAGCGACGCTTTGCCGGCACGGATAGACTTGATTTCAGTACCCGTGAGCACGATGCCCGCCGTATACTCGTCTACGAAGAAGTAGTCGAATGCGGCTTTCTTGTTCTTGATTTGTATAGGGCTTTTCTTCCGAATCTCCTGTTGTTCTTTGTTCATAATCTGACGTCCTTTTAACTCCTTTTTAACTCCCTTTTAACTCCCCTTTAACTCCCCTTTAACTCCCTTTTAACTCCCTATCTATAGTAGCAAAGTTCCCGATGTGCTCGTCTATGTAGTGGGCAATCTCGCTCGTCCACGCTTCTTCCTTCTCTATAAACTCATCGTCGAAGTCGTCGAATTGCGGAATCTGCTCAAACATCGCCATGAACTCCTCGTCGGTGCAGTCTTTTTCTATTTCCTCATGGAATCTGATGTACAGCTTCCTGACCTTGTTCATGTGTTTGTATAGGTCATGCAGTCCCCATTCTCTGACGGCAACGGCAAAAGGATTTCTAAAGAAGAATGCACCATATCCGTTGTGTATCAGCTGGATATACCCTCCGTCCATCACCTCTTCATGAAGGATGTTCCAAGCCAGAAGCGTTATCTGGTCGGAGTTCAGTTGTTGCATGTTCTCTATCGTGAGCTGTCCGTCAATAGCCTCGTTGATGGCATTGACGAAAGTGCCGACAAAAGCGTCCATGCCTTCCTCGGCAGCCTTTTGCAGCATGGCGTCTTGTATCTTTATTTCCTTATTCATGTTGCTTCGTATGGGGATATGTTCCGACGTGCTGTTTACGGATTTTCCCGTTCAGAGAGCAAAAGTACAAAGAAATCCTGAAACGTCCAAATATAGTTACTCCTCTTCATTCATACAACCATACTTTAGTTGCTGAAATTCGGTGACATTGGCAATCAAAGGCGTTTTTCTTGTTGTTTAGATGGTATTCTTATTTCAATAATGTGTCGCTTTTATCCATCGAAAGCTATAGTTTCATGGTGCTAGACCTATGTCATGAAGGGACAAACATAATGTGATGAAGGGACAAACGCGATGTGATGAAGGGACAAACGCGATGTGATGAAGGGACAAACGCTATGATGTAAAAGTAAAAACCTACAGGTTTTCATTTGTAAACCTGTAGGTTTTTATATGTAAACCCGTAAGTTTTTATATGAAAACCTGCAGGTTAACGATTCCTTTTTTGTCATGCCAACATTCCTCGTTGGAGGAAATTGCTAATGCAAAGATACGATATTTTTTCGAAAATTCCAAATGTTTATGGCATTATTTATGGCAGCCTCTCCTGCCATTGCGGTCTTTGATTTGCCCGAAAGGTAATTCGTTGTGCCTATAAAAACATAAAAAAGAAAAAGAAACAACTCATGGTGGATGCTGTTTCCCATTTTTTTTGTATCTTTGCGCCAAATTAGCTGCATGGCGGCTAAAAGGCAAAAAGATGATTTTTATACAAACATTATAAATTTATAGCAAAATGATCTATTCAAAGGAAGTAGACAACATGTGTGTTGTCTGTAAGGGTCCCAATCACGGACCGGCTCCTATTCCAGAGGAGGGTAAGTGGATTCAGGCAAAGGAAATCAAGGACATCTCCGGCTATACCCACGGCATTGGCTGGTGTGCTCCTCAGCAGGGTGCCTGCAAGTTGTCGCTGAACGTCAAGGACGGTATCATTCAGGAAGCGCTTGTCGAGACCATCGGCTGTACGGGTATGACCCACTCAGCTGCCATGGCATCTGAGATTCTGCCGGGCAAGACCATTCTTGAGGCGCTGAACACCGACCTCGTCTGCGATGCCATCAACACGGCGATGCGCGAACTGTTCCTGCAGATTGTCTACGGACGTACTCAGAGTGCTTTCTCTGAGGGCGGTCTCGTCATCGGTGCCGGCCTTGAAGACCTGGGCAAGGGTCTGCGCAGCCAGACAGGTACGCTCTACGGCACCGTTGCCAAGGGTACCCGCTACCTGGAGCTGACCGAAGGCTACATCACCAAGCAGTTCCTTGACAAGGACAATCAGGTATGTGGCTACGAGTATGTACACCTCGGCAAGATGATGGAAGCCATCAAGAACGGCATGGACGCTAATGAGGCTGTGAAGAAGTTCACCGGTTCATACGGCCGCACCACCGCCGAGCAGGGAGTTGTTAAAGCTATTGACCCACGTAAAGAATAAGGAGGAATCAAGATATGATAAGAAAAGTAAGTTTTGAAAGTCAGGAGCGCCGCATCAACCAGGTGCTTGCTGCTTTGAAGGAGAATGGTATCAACAGCATCGAGGAGGCAAACCAGATTTGCGAAGATGCAGGTATCGACCCCTATCAGATGTGTGAAGACACTCAGCGCATCTGTTTCGAGAATGCCAAGTGGGCATACGTCTGCGGTGCAGCCATCGCTATCAAGAAGGGCGTGAAGAATGCTGCCGAGGCTGCCGAGGCTATCGGTATCGGTCTGCAGAGCTTCTGCATCCCCGGTTCTGTTGCCGACGACCGCAAGGTAGGTATCGGACACGGAAACCTGGCAGCCCGTCTGCTTCGTGAGGAGACAGAGTGCTTCGCCTTCCTTGCCGGTCACGAGTCGTTCGCGGCTGCCGAGGGAGCCATCAAGATTGCAGAGATGGCGAACAAGGTGCGCAAGAAGCCGCTCCGCGTCATCCTGAACGGTCTGGGCAAGGATGCCGCCATGATCATCAGCCGCATCAACGGCTTCACCTACGTACAGACTCAGTTCGACTACTATACGGGTGAGGTGAACGTGGTGAAGGAGATTGCCTACTCTGACGGTCCCCGTGCCAAGGTGAAGTGCTATGGCGCCGACGATGTGCGCGAAGGTGTAGCCATCCTGTGGAAGGAGAACGTAGACGTTTCCATCACCGGTAACTCTACCAACCCGACCCGCTTCCAGCATCCCGTTGCCGGTACCTACAAGAAGGAGCGCACGCTGGCTGGCAAGCCCTACTTCTCAGTAGCTTCTGGTGGCGGTACAGGTCGTACGCTCCACCCGGACAACATGGCAGCCGGTCCTGCTTCCTACGGTATGACCGACACGATGGGTCGTATGCACTCCGACGCTCAGTTTGCAGGTTCTTCATCTGTACCTGCTCACGTAGAGATGATGGGCTTCCTCGGCATCGGCAACAACCCGATGGTAGGTGCTACGGTAGCCATCGCCGTTGAGCTTGACCTGAAGCTGAACAAGAAGTAAGCCTCTGTAGTCAGACCAAACCATACATGTATATAGAAACTGGAGTGTTCCGCAGGGGACACTCCAGTTTGTTTTGAATGACCGTTTCGATGAATTTTGTGTCTTTGATGGTATGACAACTCTCCGTCCAGACCTATTCCATGAACACGAAGTAGACGGCGGCAATGATGCAGAGGAAGGCAGCAGCGTGGTTCCAATGCAGGCTTTGGTTTTGGAACATCATGTTGGCAATGATGGCGAAGACCATCAGCGAGACACATTCCTGTATGACCTTCAACTGAACCAGAGAGAAGGGACCTCCGTTGCCGTTGAATCCGAGGCGGTTGGCGGGCACCTGACAACAGTATTCAAAGAAGGCGATGGCCCACGAGAAGGCTATCACTCCGATGAGTGGCCAGTGGGACGACGTCCCCGTCTGTTGCAGTTTCAGATGACCATACCATGCCAGCGTCATGAAGATGTTGCTCAGTACGAGCAGTAAGACTGTATAAATTCCGTTCATAAGTTTGATGATTAAAGTTTCAGGAGTTTGCCGTCAGCCTCCAGTGCATGCCAGATGGAATAGCGGGCTTCGGGGTTCAGTTGCTCGATGTGTTGATAGAGCTCCTTCATCCGTGTACGGTTCGTCGCCTGCTCATGAGGGCACAGCTTCCGTTGTTTCTGGTAGCCTTTCTCCTCGGCTAGCGCTTTGATGTCGGACTCCTTGCAGAGTGCCAGCGGCCGGATGATGGTCAGGGGCATCTTCTCCATCTTCATCAAGACGGGCATCGTAGAGAAATGTCCCTCAAACGTGAGGTTCATCAACGCCGTACAGAGCAGGTCGTCCTGATGGTGTCCTAACGCTATCTTGTTGCATCCCAGCTCCTGAGCCAGCCGGAAGATGCTCTTCCGCCTGTTCCATGCACAGAGGAAGCAGGGATGCTTGCGGGTGTCGGTAGCTGGGTCGAATGCTGTTGTCACGACATGTAGCGGCACGTCCAGCTCCGTGCAGAACGCTTCAAGATATGCCGTGTCTGTCTCGTAAGGAATGTTTTCCATGCGTACATGAATGGCACTCACCCGGAAGCGCGGCTTGAAGATGCGGCTGCGCTTCGCCAGCAGTTCCAGCATCAACAGAGAATCCTTGCCACCCGACAGGGCAGCAAGGATATGGTCGCCGTCGGCAATCAACTCGTAGTCGGTCAATGCCTTACGGAATTGTCGTTCTATTTGTAGCATTCAAATATCTTGTCTGTATATGTTTTCTGCATCTTCGGCGTGAAGAGGCTGAACAGGGCAACCACGATGAAGCCGCCGACCATGGCGATGGCACCACAGTTGATGGGGTTGATGGGGTTGCCGATGAGCATGTTGACCACGGTGATGCCTACGCCCCATGCGAAGCAAGCCCACACCGATGCTGTCGTCACGCCGCGCCAGTAGAGTCCGAGCATGAACGGAGCAAGGAAGGCACCTGCGAGAGCTCCCCAGGAGATGCCCATGAGCTGGGCGATGAACGTCGGGGGATTGAGGGCTATCATCAGCGAGATGACGATGAAGAAGACGATGAGCACGCGCATGACGACCACCTTTCTGCGCTCTATCTTCTCTGACACAGTGTCGTCGATGGTTCCTTCTTCCACCTCTCCCGGCAGCGATTTCTTGTCACGATAGATGAGGTCGAGGGTCATCGTCGATGACGAGGTGAGCACCAGCGATGCCAATGTAGACATCGAAGCCGAGAGCACCAGCAGCACGACGAGTGCGATGATGATGTCGGGCAGGGTGACCAGCATGGAGGGAACGATGGAGTCGAATGCCAGCTTACCGTTGGGAAGGGTAGGGGGCATGCCGAACAACCGTCCGAAGCCGCCGAGGAAGTAGCATCCGCCGGCAACGATGAAGGCAAAGATGGTAGAGATAACCGTTCCGCGACGGATGGCGCTCTCGTCGGTAATGGAGTAGAACTTGCCCACCATCTGGGGCAGTCCCCATGTGCCGAGCGATGTCAGGATGACCACACCCAGCAGGTTCCACGGGTCGGGACCGAAGAGCGAGGCGAAGCCTCCGTTCACGTTCTGGTCGTTGTCGCTGGGCAGCGATGCCATCTTGTCGATGGCTGCCGACAGTCCGCCCTGCGTGTTGAGCACGGCAGCAATGACGGTGACGATGCCGAAGAGCATGATGATGCCTTGTATGAAGTCGTTCATGGCGGTTGCCTTGTAGCCTCCGAGTATCACGTAGAACGCGGTCAGTATCGCCATGATGATGACACAATACTCGTAAGGAATGCCGAAGCCCATCTCGAAGAGGGTCGAGATGCCTTTATAGACACCTGCCGTGTAGGGGATGAGGAAGACGAAGGCGATGACCGAAGCCACGACACGCAGTCCCTGACTGTCGAAACGGGTACCGAAGAAGTCGGGCATGGTGCGGCTCTCGATGTGCTGGGTCATCAGTTTCGTGCGCCTGCCTAACAGCAACCATGCCAGCAGGGAGCCTATGACCGCGTTGCCTACACCTATCCAGGTGCTCGACAAGCCGTATTTCCATCCAAACTGTCCGGCATATCCCACGAAGACGACGGCAGAGAAGTAGGACGTTCCGTAGGCGAAGGCTGTCAGCCAGGGTCCTACACTACGTCCTCCCAGTACGAAGCCGTCTACTGAACTCGCCTGTTTGCGCGAGTAGATTCCCACCGCTACCATGACGGCGAGGAAGATGATGGTGAGTAGTATCTTGATAAACATGGTGTGAATTGCGATTTATTTCATTTGACTTTTTTACTATTTCACAATGGGTTGACAATGGATGCCTTGACATCAGAATGCCACCTGCACCTGTGCTTGCAGCCAGTCGTAGTCCTTGTCGAACTGTCGCCAGCAACGGGTGTATTGCAGTTGTACGCGACATTTCTTGTAGAACCAGTATTGCATGCCGATGGTGGCGTTGGTCTGGTCATATTCCATCTTGGTGTTTCTGTCGAAGTAGTCGACGGAAGCGATGGCATCGAGTTTCTTGATGACCGGCACGCACGCCGTCATGTAGGCACCACGGCTGGTGACGTCGCCGTCTTTGCCTGCCAGATATTCAGCGCGGACGCTCAGTTTGTCGTTTTTCCATTCGGCACCGGCGCTGATGCGGTCGCGGCGGTAGTTGTCACCCTCCTTGATGTCGGGGTTCCATGCAGCCGTACCTACGGCATGTCCGCGTCCTTTCTGCCCGGATGCCACGATGCGCAGGTGTTCGATGGGTTTGTATTCCAGCTTCAGGATGACATCCTTGTCGCCGTTTCCGTCTTTCTTGTTGATGCCCTGACCGTTCATCAGAGCCAGTTCGTAGTGTAGCTTGTCTTTGAAGAGGTCGCCGTAGATCATGAGTCCGATGTCACGTCCGTAGTTCAGTCCGTAGAGCGGGTCGTAGCATCCAGACAGGTTCGTGACCGATTGAGAACAAACGTCAATCAGTTCCAGTTGTGTCGGCGACATGGGGTTCTCCAGCGAGAACGAGTTCTTGAACTGTCCCAGTCGGACAGTCAAAGCCTTGTTGTTAGTGATGCGGAAGTCTGTGTAGAATTCTTGTACGACGCTGTTGAAGTCGTGCATGAAAAGGAAATACCATCTGTCGGTAATGCGGGCTTTAGCCCAGAAGAGTGTTCTTTTCAGGTTGAAAGAGCTGTTGGTTTTGTCGGTAGCGTTGTCGTAGGAGTAACCGGCTTGCGCATATCCGTGCAGTTCTATGCGGCTGATGAGTTCTTTGAGCCAGTCGATGTTTTCAAAGGGTTTCTTACTTTTCTGCTTCTCTGTCTGTTGTCCCATGGCAGCTGTGCTGCTGAACACCGCCAGCAGGACGGCGAGTGTCAGGAACTTTAAATTAAACTTTCTCATGTCTTTGTGTATAAGCGCTCATCCCCCTCATGATAGGGTGTGTCAAAACCGCCAGATTTTGACACACCCTGACTGAATGTTGTTTCAGTTCATTACACAAGAGGGTTGCTGAGCATGGTTATAATGCTTCTTGTAATTGCTTGTCCATGTTGAGAGCCGCACGTCTGCCGTCGCCCATGGCAAGGATGACCGTCGCACCTCCGCGAACGATGTCGCCTCCGGCGAAGATGGTAGGACGTGAAGAGCGCATGTCGTCGTTGACGGCGATGGTGTTCTTGCGTCCGAGTTCCAGTCCTTTGACAGACTTCGGAACGAGCGGGTTGGGCGATACGCCTATGGCAACGACAACCTGGTCGACATCCAGTTCGACGGTCTTGCCTTCAACGGGCACGGGTGAGCGTCGGCCGCTGGCATCAGGCTCGCCCAGTTCCATCACTTGCAGGATGGCTTTGCAGACGGCACCGTTCTCGTCGGCCTGATATTCGATGGGGTTGTGCAGGCAGAGGAAGTTGATGCCTTCTTCCTTGGCGTGCTTCACCTCTTCCAGACGTGCCGGCATCTCTGCCTCCGAGCGACGGTATACAAGCGTCACCTCGGCACCCAGTCGCTTGGCGGTACGGCAGGAGTCCATAGCGGTGTTTCCGCCGCCTACCACGAGCACCTTCTTTCCGAGGTTCATCGGCGTGTCGGTCGTCGGGTTGGCAGCATCCATCAGGTTCACACGTGTCAGGTATTCGTTAGACGACATGATGTTGATGGCGTTCTCGCCCGGAATGTTCATGAAGTTGGGCAGTCCGGCACCCGAACCTACGAAGATGCCCTTGAAGCCCTGTGCCTCCAGTTCGTCTATGCTGATGGTCTTTCCCACGATGACGTCGGTCTGGAAGTGTACGCCCATCTTGGCAAGGTTCTCGATTTCCACGTCCACAATCTTGTTGGGCAGACGGAATTCAGGAATACCATATTTCAATACACCGCCAATCTCATGGAGTGCTTCAAAGACGTATACGTCATATCCCTTCTTCACCATGTCACCGGCGAAGGACAGTCCTGAAGGACCAGAGCCAACGACGGCAATCTTGATGCCATTGGCGGGAGCTATCTCCGGCAGGCTGATGTTGCCGCTCTCGCGCTCGTAGTCGGCAGCAAAGCGCTCCAGATAGCCGATGGCTACCGCCGGCTCGTTCATCTTCAGGTGGATGCACTTGCTTTCGCATTGCTTCTCCTGCGGGCATACACGTCCGCAGACGGCGGGCAGGGCAGAGGTGGCCTTCAGCACCTTGGCGGCAGCCAGGAACTCGCCGCGCTCTATGTTCTTGATGAACGACGGGATGTTGATGTTGACCGGGCATCCTTCCACGCAGGTAGGCTTTGCACAGTCGAGACAACGCTTCGCCTCGGTGAGTGCCATCTCCGGTGTCAGTCCGATGTTCACTTCCTCTGTGCGTGTCGTGGCACGATAGACGGGGTCGAGTTCCGGCATCTTCACGCGCTCAATAGCCGTGCGCTCCTTCGGTTTCATCGACTTGCGCAGTTCTGTGCGCCACTCGGCGTTGCGGTCGGTCAGTTCCTCTAACGGAGCTGAGGCCTGGCTCTGGTTTGCCGGAGATTCCGGAGATTCCGGAGATTCCGGTTTTTCCGGATTATCTGGAGTTCCCAGTTTCTCCATGTGCTCCTCGAAGTGCTCCAGTTCGTCCTGCTCGGCACGCTTGAAGGTACCCATGCGCTTGAACATCTCGTCCCAGTCGACGAGTGCTCCGTCGAACTCCGGACCGTCGATACATACGAACTTGGTCTTGCCGCCGATGGTCAGTCGGCAGGCACCGCACATGCCGGTACCATCTACCATGATCGTGTTCAGCGACACCTCGCAGGGAATGTTGTGCTTCTGTGCGGTGAGGTTAGAGAATTTCATCATGATGGGAGGTCCGATGGCAAAGATCTTGTCTACGTGCTCCTCCTGTTCGATGAACTTCTCGATGCCTACGGTGACGACACCTTTCTCGCCATACGAACCGTCGTCGGTCATGATGATGACCTCGTCTGACGACTCGCGCACCTTGTCTTCCAGGATAATCAAATCCTTGGAGCGGCCTGCCAAGACCGACAGTACGCGGTTGCCGGCAGCCTTCAGCGCCTGGATGATGGGGAGCATCGGAGCCACGCCCACGCCGCCGCCGGCACAGACTACTGTTCCGAACTTCTCGATGTGGGTGGGGTTGCCCAGCGGACCCACCACGTCTGTGACACAGTCGCCAACGTTCAGGTCGCAGAGCTTGATGCTCGACAAGCCCACTTTCTGTACAACGAGCGTGATGGTGCCTTTCTCTGTGTCGGCATCAGCGATGGTCAGCGGCATTCGCTCACCCTTCTTTCCGACACGTACAATCACAAAGTTGCCAGCCTTACGGCTTTTTGCAATGAGCGGAGCTTCAATCTCGAAAAGGAAAACCTTCTCTGAGAACTGCTCCTTACGGATGATTTTATTCATAATGTCTCAAAATGTTATTCATTTGCAAATATGGCTGCAAAGGTAGTAAAATGTTTTGTAAAAGCCTGCATCTTATGTTAAAATAATGCAGATTTGCCGTTTTTGTGTGCAAAATGACACCTTTTGGGTGGGTTCGTTGAGCTCGTCGGTGGTGAGGGCTTTGCTCATCTCACCATTTTTACGCGTTCCAGTTTGATGTCGGTTGTCGGCTGATGGATGGCGTTGCCAGTTTCATAGTAGTTGATGAGGCAGTCGCTGATGGTGATGTCGTGTACGCAGTTCAGCCCGATGAGTCCTGTCGCTCGGATGGCGGTCCGTGCCTTTTTGCACACGATATTGCTGATGTGTATGTCCTGAAACTCCGGTGTGTATCTCCGTTCCTTCTCGGTGAATGAGCTGACGTATTCTGGGTCGTTGTATTTCTCGTCGCCGTCCTTGCCGTCCTTAGGGTAGTCGCATTGGAAGACGATGGCGTTGGTCTGTATGTCTGTCATGATGATGTCGTCGACATAGATCTGTTCCGTTCGTCCGCCGCTTCCGATGTAGCTCTTGAAGCGCAGTCCTGCATAGGTCTGCGTGAACGTGTTGTGCCGGCATACCAGCCGCCGCATGCCAGCCGCCGTGTTGCTGCCCAGCACGAAGCCTCCGTGTGCGTGTCTGACGTGGTTGTCCTGTATCAGAATGTCTTCGTTTCCGCTGTCCATGTTCTTTTTCGGTTTTGAGCTCTTCAGGCAGAAGCCGTCGTCGCCCACGTCGAGTGTGGTGTTGACGATGAGCACCTGCTGGCAGTCGCTCAGGTCTATGCCGTCGCCGTTCTGTGCGTTCCACGGACAGACGACGTTGATGCCGTCTATGATGATGTTTTTGCAGTAGAAAGGATGTACGTGGAAGCGTGGCGAGTTCTGTATGGTTACGCCTTTGAGCATGATGTTTTTGCAGTTGTAGAATCTGACGAGGTCGGCACGCCTTTCCTCCTGCTTCTCTGGTGTCTCGTCTATGTCGGGCAGCCCGTTTTTCATTCGCCACGGTCTCCATAGCTTTCCGTCGTCAGAGATTCGTCCGCCTTTCCTTTTCAGCGCGTGCCATTCCACGTCGCTCATCTTCGTGCGCTTGGCGATGCGCCATTCGGCACCGTTGCCGTCGATGATGCCTTCGCCCGTGATGGCTATGTTCTCGCAGTTGGTGGCGCTGACGCCCGACAGACATCGTCCTTTAGGGTCTTCGGGATTTACGAAGAGTCGTTTGTCGTCAGAGAGGTATATGACAGCGTTTCGTTGCAGGTGCAGTTCTATGTTGCTTTTCAGTTGTATGGGTCCAGTCAGCCATAGTCCTTTCGGGACGATGAGCCTTCCTCCTCCTTTCTGAGCGAGGGCTTCAATGGCTTTGGCAAACGCCTCCGTGTTCAGCGTCTGTCCGTCTGCCACAGCTCCGTAGTCGGTCAGCGTCACAGAGCGTTTCGGCAGCTCTACCGTCTTCACTTGTTTCATCTTCACGGGCAGGTCCTTGTAGTATCTGCCGTAGTCTTCCGTCTGTTGTGCCCATGCCATTGCCGAGAACATCAGGGCTACAAGCGTTATTGTCCAGTCAGTCTTCATCTTTTACAATTTACGATTTATGATTTACAATTGATTAATTTAATTTCCAATCTTTAATTTTCAATTTTTCAATCTTTCAATTTTAATATTTCATTTTTCATTTTTCATCTTTAATTTCTGTCTCACCACCTCGTACATCAGGATGGCGGCGCTGACCGATACATTGAGCGAGTCTACGCTTCCGAGCATGGGTATGCGGATATGAGCGTCGGCAGCTTTGCGCCATGTCTGGGTCAGTCCTGTTGCCTCTGTGCCCATGACGATGGCTGTCGGTCGTCGCATGTCGGTGTCGTAATAGAGCCGTGAGTCTTGCAGCTGTGCCGTGAGAATCTGTATGCCGTGGGCCTTCAGGTAGGCGATACATTCTTCAGACGAGCAAGCCACGCAGGGTACGCTGAAGAATCCGCCTACCGACGAGCGTATGAGGTTGGGGTTGAAGAGGTCTGTGCGTGGGTCGCAGACGATGACGGCATCCACGCCGGCGGCGTCGGCGCTGCGCAGGATGGCCCCCACGTTGCCCGGCTTCTCCACCTGTTCGAGCACCACCAGCAGCGGATTCTCTTTCAGTTGCAGTCCGTCGAGCGTCATGTGGCGCATCCTCACCTCGGCAATGATGCCCTCGGTGGTGCCGCGGTAGGCTATCTTCTCGTAGACTTCCGGCGACACTTCGAAGAGCCTGTTGCGTTCGGCAAGCGCCGAGAGGATAGGGGAGAGCATGACCTCCGTGACCTGCTGCACCTGGGGGCATACGAAGGCTGCGTCAATCTCGTAGCCAGCCTCCGCACAGCGGCTTGTCTCTCGCTGTCCTTCCACGACGAAGAGCCCGGTCTTACGGCGCTCGGCAGCCTTTTGTTGCAACAGCAGCAGCCGTCTCACCTTCGGGTTCTGCATGCTGGAGATATAATTGTCTGTCATATGATGATAAGGTATTCAAGTTTCGTATTCGCTTCACTTTCGGATTTCTTTCCTTTGGAAGGAACTACTTTTTCATTCCTCCGGCTCGTAGTTCCCAGAAGGCAACGGCGGCAGCGGCAGCAACGTTGAGCGAGTCCACGCCGTGAGCCATGGGAATGCGTACCACGTAGTCGCAACCCTGTATGACCTCCCTGGGCAGTCCGTCGCCCTCCGTCCCCATGACGATGGCAAGCCGTTGCTCTTGTTTCAGCTCCGCGGCATCGAGAGGTATGGAGTCGTCGCTCAGCGCCATCGCAGCCGTTCGGAATCCCAACCGCTTCAGCAAGCCAAAGCCGTCATCGTTCTTCATCCAAGTCCACGGAACGAGGAATACGGACCCCATCGACACGCGCACGGCACGGCGGTTGTAGGGGTCGCAGCTGTCGGGGGTGAGCAGCACGCCGTCGATGCCCAGGGCTGCCGCCGAGCGGAAGATGGCTCCGATGTTGGTCGTGTCGACGACACCGTTGATGACCACCACCCGTCGGGCGTCGCGGCAGACGTCTTCAACCGTCGGCTCTGCAGGGCGTCGCATGGCACAGAGCACGCCGCGTGTCAGCGTGTAGCCCGTCAGCTGAGCCAGCAAGTCGCGCTCACCAGTATAGACGGGCAGCTCAGGGTGCGCCGCCGTAGGTCTGTAAGCCTTTTCGCAACGGCTGATCAGGCTTGCCGCGTCGCCCGTGATGTGCTTGCGTTCGCACAACAGCGCCAGCGGCTCATAGCCGGCATCGAGGGCTACGTGTATCACCTTCGGGCTCTCGGCAATGAAGATGCCCTTCTCCGGTTCCGCCCTGTTGCGCAGCTGAGCCTCTGTCAGCCTGCTGAACACCTCCACCCCCTCGTGGGCTAAACTTCTAATCTCTTCAATCATCTGGGTACAAAGTTACGGAAAGTCGAGCGAAATGCAAAAGGAAAGCTTGCTTTTCTTTTGCATTTCCGAGACGTAGTAACTTCGGCGAAGCCAAAGTAGCGGAAAAATTTTTGATACGCTTATGTTGTAGGTATTCCGTTGCCATGCGGCATCCCAGACAAGTTTTGAGCAATAGTGAGCCGAAAAATTTGTGTGTTTGAAATAAAACCTGTAATTTTGTGTCGTTTTTTAAAAGACATATAGCATACAACAACCAACAAGATAAACAAAAAGAAAGAACATGAAAGTTTTAGTAGCAACAGAGAAGCCGTTTGCAGCTGCCGCTGTAGAGGGCATCAAGAAGGAGGTAGAGGCTGCCGGCAACGTGCTGGTGCTCTTGGAGAAGTATACGGAAAAGGCTCAGCTCTTGCAGGCTGTGGCTGATGCCGATGCCATGATTATCCGCTCGGACAAGGTGGATGCCGAGGTGCTGGATGCTGCCAAGCAGCTGAAGATTGTCGTGCGTGCCGGTGCTGGCTATGACAACATCGACCTGGCAGCAGCTACGGCACACAACGTGGTGGCTGAGAACACTCCGGGACAGAATGCCAATGCCGTGGCTGAGCTTGTCTTCGGACTGCTGGTGATGGCTGTGCGCGGCTTCTACAACGGTAAGGCTGGCAGCGAGCTCTTGGGTAAGAAGCTGGGCATCCTTGCCTTCGGCAACGTGGGACGCAACGTGGCACGTATTGCCAAGGGCTTCGGCATGGAGGTCTATGCCTACGACGCCTTCTGTCCTGCCGACGTGATAGAGGCTGCTGGTGTGCATGCCGTTGCCAACCAGGACGCCCTCTTCGAGACCTGCGACGTCGTTTCGCTCCACATCCCTGCTACGGCTGAGACCAAGGAGAGCATCAACTACGCGCTGGTCAGCAAGATGAAGAAGGGTGGCATCCTCGTGAATACCGCACGCAAGGAGGTCATTAACGAGCCGGAACTTATCAAACTGATGGGTGAGCGCGACGACCTGAAGTTTGTCACCGACATCAAGCCTGATGCCGATGCTGACTTCCAGCAGTTTGAAGGCCGCTACTTCTCTACACCGAAGAAGATGGGTGCACAGACGGCAGAGGCTAACATCAATGCGGGTATTGCTGCCGCCAAGCAGATTAATGCCTTCTTCAAGGACGGCGACACGAAGTTCCAGGTGAACAAATAATGCCCCCAAAGCCCCCCGACCCCCTAAAGGGGGAGGGGTTATCCGACCAAAGCCCCCGAAAAGCCCCCCGATGCCTCCCCCTTTAGGGGGGCGGGGGGCTTTTCGGGGGGCTTTTTACTTCACCACGACCTTGACTTTCAGTCGAGTTTGTTTCCGCTCGGCTGAATTGGAGCAAGCTCCATTCTGCTCTCACTTAACCACAAACTTCTTGCCGTTGACGATGTAGATGCCTTTCTGCAGACGGTCTTTCGATGTGCCGATGTAGCGTCCGTCAAGAGTGAAGATGCGGTTGTCGCCTTCGGCAGTCTTCTCTATGATGGAATGGATGTTAGTAGCAATGTCTTCGTCAATGAAGTTGAAGGCAATGATACCCGACTCGGTGTCTTCGGTTATCTTGTAGAGCGGCTGGTCGCTGATGGTGACGCCGCTGTTCAGGTTGACGGAGAGCAGCTGGGTGACGTTCTGCCTGCCGGGGAACGGGTCGCCATAGAAACTCTGCCAGTATTCCGTCGGGCTGTAGCAGTGGTAGGCATCCTTGCCCACGGGGATGCGGTTGCCATCCCCGTCTAATGCAAATCCGGCAGCATCCTTGCCGTAGCCGATATCCGTTGTCGACCATGAATACAACTTGAACGAGGTCAGCAGCTTGCCGTCGGCAGGAACGATGGTGATGCCCGGCACTCCTGCCGTGTTGTTGGGATAGTCGTTGCTGTTGACGGTGCTCTTCTTGTAGTCGATGCGCGAGATGAGCAGCCCGTGGGCTGACTTGGGCAGCCCGGAGAACCAGCCTAAGTGCTGCACGTTCTGGATGGTGAGGTACTGGTTGTCGGCATTCTGTACAATCTTGTAGTATTCATCCGGCTTCATCTCTACCCGTTGTGCTCCCGAAAGGGTCTCTATCGTGGTCCATCCCATCACCTCTCGCTCCCAGGGAGAGTAGGAGATAGGGGTGTAGCCGTCGTCCAGGTATTCGCCTTCGTCCATCAGGTCCCAGCGCTCCATGGCTTGGTTGTCGATTTTCGTGGCACTGGAATTGCCGTAGAGGTCGGGAAGTCCCAGGGTGTGAGAGAACTCATGGCAGAAGAGTCCGATGCCCTCGATGGCTTTCTGCGGGTCGGATGGGATGGAGTTCAACTCGTTGCTCACACCGTAACGGCACACCTGCTTGCCGTCGTAGGTTTTACCGGAGTAAGTTCCTGACTTAGGCCATATCGTGTTGTTGGGTGAATCGGCATGGCTCTGTGCGTAACCGGCATAGACGACGTATACCAAGTCTACGTTTTTGTCGTTGTCGCTGTCATATTGTGAGAAGTCTACTGTGCTGTTGACCAGGTTGCAGGCTTCGTTCACCAACTCTTGGACTTTGTCGTCGGAACCGTCAGAACTGGAGCCGCCGTAGTATGCTGAATTCTTGCTCAGCGTGACGGGACCGTAGATGTCGAACTGCGGGCTGAACTTGCCCTTGCTCATGTCCGTGAAGTATTCCCGCACGCTTCCAAACATGAGGTTCTCATAGTGGCCGCGGTTTTCAAAGGGAGAGGAACCGTTCAGGTAGTCGCCGAAAGAAGCCACAGGATCAGTAAGCGTGAACTTCACGTCTTGGAAGTCGACGAGAATGACCAGCACCTTGGGAGAGCCCACATGGGGGAAGTAGGACGGTGAGGCGCTGGTAGAAGGCGACAGCGAGGTGAGTGAGCTTTCCGGCAAACTCAGTCGGCGTGCCATGCGCTTGTTCTTCATCACGGGTGCCTTCTTTTGGAAGGTCTCCTTGTTCTGGGCAGCGATCAGCGCCTTTTCAGCATCAGTACGCAAGTCTTCTGTATGGGCGAGGGTAGTGGTTGCCGAGAGGCTGCCGTCTGCATTCACCTGAGCCACATAGTAAGCCATGTCCTTCTGTACCAACAGGACGCCGTCGATGGTGCTGTACCAGTGTAGGTCTTCGTCACCATTCAGCCTGATGGTGAGTTGAGTGCCGTCGGGTTGCGTAATGGTCACGGGCCTTGGGTCTGCCTTTACTGCCCACGTTGCCATGCTCGTGAGGCAGCATAATAGAATTAATGTCAGTTTTTTCATGTTGTTTGCTATTTTGTTGATATCTTGTTTCCGTCTCATGGTTCCGTCAGGAGTTCATCTTGTCTTCCGTAAGATAGTATTGTCCCTTGCCCTCCGTGCGCTTGCCGAAGGCGATGGCGTGGGTGGGGCAGTGGTGGTAGCAGGAGAAGCATGTCAGGCAACGCCCGTTGTGCTGCCAGGTGGGAGATAGCCCTTTTCCGCCTGCGATGTCGCCGACAGGACACACCTCTGCACATTTGCCACAGCGGATGCAGCGTTCTTCCGCAACATGGAACTTCTTGTCGCTGACCAGCCGGTTGACAAAGTAGCTGCCTACGGGTCCGCTGAAGAACCAAGGGATGGGTCCTTTGACCAGCTGTTCCTTTTCCACCTTATTATATATAAGTTCTGCAAACCCTTGCAAGTCTTCTTTGGCTTGCCGAAGTTTGGCAGCTTCTTTCTCGGCAGGGTCTACATCCATCATGGGCAGTCCCACGTAAGACTCCGGCATGATGAGCGTGAAGGCAGCAGAGAGCGTCATGCCGCGCTTGGAGAGGTCGCTTCGGAAGATGTCTGCCGCCTTGCCGATGGAGTCTCCGGCAGTACATACCAGATAGGTATAGGCACCTTCTGCCTGTCTCACCGTGAGTTTCCGGATGAAGTTTCTCACCAGCAGCGGTGGTCGCCAGCCGTGAACGGGTATGACGAACCCCAGCCGCTCACCCTTGCCGAGGGTGAACGTGGTGTTGCCATCAGTCACGTCGGGGATGAAGACCAACTCTTCACCAGTTTGTTCAGCCAGTTGTCGGGCTGCCCAACGCGAATTACCTGTTCCAGAGAAATAGAATATCATATCAGTAAGACCTTGCTATCAGCACACGATGCTTGGCGGGCTTGCCGCTCACCATGTCTGTGCCGGGAGTCTGTTCAAACATGAACGGCACGCAACGGATGGTAGCCTGCGTCTCTTCCTTAATCTTTGCCTCCGTCTCGGCTGTGCCGTCCCAGTGGCAGAGGAAGAATCCGCCGTCTTTTACCTTGGCTTTGAACTCCTCGTAGTCGTCGCATTCGTAGATGTGAGCATCGCGGAACTGGCGTGCCTTCTCGAAGATGTTCTGCTGGATGTCGTCAAGCAGTTTCTTGACATATCCGGCAATGCCGTCGATGCTGACCGTCTCCTTTTCCAGCGTGTCGCGGCGCATCACCTCGATGGTTCCGTTTTCCAAGTCGCGTCCACCCATGACGAGACGCACGGGGATGCCTTTCAGTTCGTAGTCGGCAAACTTGAAGCCGGGGCGCTTGTTGTCGCTGTCATCGTACTTCACGCTGATGCCCATGTCGCGCATCTGCCCGATGATGGGTTGCAGCCGCTCACTGATGGCAGCCAGCTGGTCGGCACCCTTGGTGATGGGCACGATGACGACCTGGATGGGAGCCAGTCTTGGAGGCAGCACCAGTCCGTTGTCGTCGCTGTGGGTCATGATGAGTGCACCGATGAGTCGTGTGGAGACACCCCATGATGTAGCCCATACATATTCGGGCTTGTTCTCCTTGTTCAGGTAGGTCACCTCGAATGCCTTGGCAAAGTTCTGTCCGAGGAAGTGGCTCGTGCCGCTCTGCAGTGCCTTGCCGTCTTGCATCATCGCCTCGATGGTGTATGTGTCGAGGGCTCCGGCAAAGCGCTCGGTCTCGCTCTTCACACCCTGTACGACAGGTACAGCCATCCATTCCTCGGCGAACTTGGCATATACTCCCAGCATCTTCTGAGCTTCTGCTTCAGCCTCTTCCTTGGTGGCATGTGCCGTATGTCCTTCCTGCCACAGGAACTCCGATGTGCGGAGGAACGGACGGGTGCGCATTTCCCACCGCATGACGTTGCACCACTGGTTGCACATCAGTGGCAGGTCGCGCCAGGAGTGAATCCAGTTCTTATAGGTGTTCCAGATAATGGTCTCGGAAGTAGGTCGTACAATCAGTTCCTCTTCCAGCTTGGCGGCAGGGTCTACCTCCACGCCGCTCTTGTCTTCCTTGGCACGCAGGCGGTAGTGGGTCACCACGGCACACTCCTTGGCAAAGCCTTCAACGTGTTCAGCCTCGCGAGAGAGGAACGACTTGGGGATGAGCAGTGGGAAGTAGGCGTTCTGTGCGCCCGTCTCCTTGAACATCTTGTCCAGCTGCTGCTGCATCTTCTCCCAGATGGCATAGCCGTAAGGCTTGATTACCATACATCCACGTACTGCTGACTGCTCAGCCAAGTCTGCTTTCACGACCAAGTCGTTGTACCACTGACTGTAGTTGTCGGCACGCTTGGTCATCTCTTTCAGTTCTTTTGCCATATTCTTGTTTTTATTTATATTTTTCTACGGTCATGAAAACTCTGCGCAAAGGTACGAATTTTTTGATGAAATCAGTAAAAAGGGAAAGTATTTCCCTTCCTGATGATTGTTTTTTATGTTTTCAAAGCCTCGTCACCTGCTTCACGCCTCTCACCGTCCGCAGTTTCTTGACGAGGGCTTCCAGCTTGGATGTGTCGTCAAGTTGCACGACGATGTTGCCGGAGAAGAGTCCGTCGTGTGAGTCTATGTTGATGCTTCTCATGACAATCTTCTCTTCTTTGGCAATGATGTTGGTGATGTTGCTGACGATGCCGATGTCGTCGTTGCCGATGACGCGCAGGGTAGTGGCATATTGCGACGACCCTTTTCCGCTCCAGCGTGCCTTCACGATGCGGTATCCGAAGCGTTTGCGCAGTTCGGGGGCGTTGGGACAGTCGGTGCGGTGCACCTTGATGCCGCCGGAGACGGTGACGAATCCGAATACGGGGTCACCGTAGATGGGGTGGCAGCATTGAGCCAGTGTGAAGTCCAGCCCCTTCAGGTTCTTGTCTATCACGAGCACATCATCGTTCTTCCTTGCTATCTGCTCGTCGGGGTTCTCGTATTCAAACTCCTGTGCGCTCTGTGCCGGCTTCGGTGCATTGAGGTTCAGGTTGTGGTCTCTCACCTCTATATATTTCTCGATGACCTCGTTGGCATCAATCTTCTCGTCGGCAACCTGCTTGTAGAAGTCGCTCACCTCCTTGAATCCCATCTTCTTGATGGTGTGCATCATCGTCGACTCTTCAATCTCTATCTTCCTGTTCTTGAAGCGGCGTTCCAGGAGTTCCTTGGCAAACAGTCCGTCTTTGGCTTGCGACTCCTTGATGGCGAGGCGTATCTTCGACTTGGCGCGCGAGCTCTTCACCATCTTGAGCCACTCGCGCTTGGGCGTCTGGTTGGCAGAGGTGAGCACCTCCACCGTGTCTCCGCTCTGCAGTTGTTGGCGGAAGGATACGTTCTTGCCGTTGATCTTGCCGCCCACACACGTGTTGCCAATCTTGGAGTGGATGTGGTAGGCGAAGTCGAGGATGGTGGCACCCTTTGGAAACTTCAGCAAGTCGCCCTTGGGAGTGAAGACATACACCTCGTCTTCGTAGAGGTCCATCTTGAACTGGTCCATCACCTGCATGTCGTCGCCGGCTTCCAGCGCGGTGCGGATGTTCGCTAGCCATTCCTCCATGCCTCCATCGCTGCTCTTGATGCCCTTGTAGCGCCAGTGGGCAGCGAGTCCGTGCTCGGCAATGTCGTCCATGCGTTCCGTCCTGATCTGTACCTCCACCCATTTCTGTTCCGGTCCCAAGACGGTGATGTGCAGGCTTTCGTATCCGTTCGACTTCGGTACGCTCAGCCAGTCGCGCATGCGCTTGGGGTTGGGCTGATACATGTCGGTGATGATCGAGAACGTCTGCCAGCACTGCATCTTCTCCCTTTCCTTCAGTTTCTTCAGTTCCGCGTCTCCGATGGTCGAGAGGTCTTCTGGCGTGTCGATGATGATGCGGATGGCAAAGAGGTCGTAGATGCCTTCGAATCCGCACTTCTGTTTCTTCATCTTCTGCCAGATGGAGTGTATGCTCTTGGTGCGCCCCTTCATGTGGAAGCGGAGTCCTGCCGCTTTCAGCCGTTCGTCGATAGGCTTGATGAACCGTTCGATGTAGGCATCGCGCGACCGTTTGGTAGCATTCAGCTTCTCCTTGATCATGTAGTAGGCATCATGCTCCAGGTATTTCAGCGAGAGGTCTTCCAGTTCACTCTTCAGCTGGTAGAGTCCCAACTTGTGAGCCAGCGGTGCATAGAGGTAGCTCGCCTCCTCGCTGACCTGCCGTTTGGCGTCTATGTTCTCCGTGTCGCGAATCTGTCGCATGAGGTTCACGCGGTCGGCAATCATGATGAGGATGACGCGCATGTCCTCCGCAAACGACAGCAGCAGGTTGCGGAAGTTCTCGCTCTCGATGATCGGGTTCTTCTTGTACAGGTCGTGGATGCGCACCAGCCCGTGGATGATGGTGGCAACCCCCTCTCCGAAGTCCTGACGGGCGGCATCGGCGCTATAGAAGCCGTTCTGCACCAGACAGTACAGGAGCGTAGCCATCACGCCGTCGCGCTTCATCCCGATTTCCTCCACGGCTATCTTGGCAGTCTGAAACGCTGTCAAGACTGGGTTCAGCCCGAATACGTTACGTCCTGTACGGCCTTCTATGATGGCTTTCGTCATCAGGTCTGTCAACTTCTTTTCGTCGTCAGCCTTCAGCAAGTTGCCGATGCTTTGTCTCAGCTCCTGCATGATGTTGCCGATTTCCTGACGTTCTGTTTCTGTAAATATCAGTCTCTCGCTCATACTATCCTCAGCTATTTCTCATGCAAAAGTATAAAAAAACGGCCTAATTATTTCGTGATTTAAGAAAAAGTAGCTATTTTTGTCGCTAAATACCATAAACGTGTTATTTAAAATCAATATTATGTTATCACAACAAGACCTGAATCAATTAGCCGCAAAAGGCATTTCTGAAGAAAAACTCAACAAGCAGTTGGAAGAGTTCAAGACCGGTTTCCCCTTCCTGAAACTGGAGGCTGCCGCCGCCATCGGGCGTGGCATCGTCGCTCCCGACGACAAGGAGCGTGCCGACTATATCGCTGCCTGGAACAAGTACAAGGCAGAGGGCAAGAAGATTGTCAAGTTCGTGCCCGCCAGTGGTGCTGCCAGCCGTATGTTCAAGGACATGTTTGCCTTCCTTTCTGCCGACTACGACGTTCCCACGACGCCGTTCGAGAAGAACTTCTTCGACAACATCAAGAAGTTTGCTTTCCGCGAGGCTCTCTGCGACCAGTGCAAGAAGAACGAGGGCAAGAAGATCATGCAACTCCTGAGCGAAGGCAACTACAAGGCCGTCGTCGCCAACATGCTCGAAGCCAAGGGCTTGAACTACGGTCAGTTGCCGAAGGGCTTGCTGCTCTTCCACGACTATGAGGACGGCGCACGCACCCCGATGGAGGAACATCTCGTCGAGGCTGCCCTCTATGCCGCCAGCAACGGCGAGGCTAACGTCCACTTCACCGTCAGCCACGACCACCTGGAACTCTTCAAGCAGAAGGTGGCTGAGAAGGCAGACAAGTATGCCGGGAAGTACGGCGTGAAGTACAACATCAGCTTCTCCGAGCAGAAGCCCAGCACCGACACCGTTGCCGCCAACGCTGACAACACACCGTTCCGCAACGACGACGGCTCCATGCTCTTCCGTCCCGGCGGTCACGGAGCACTCATCGAGAACCTCAACGAGATTGATGCCGATGTCATCTTCATCAAGAACATCGACAACGTGGTGCCCGACCGCCTGAAGGCAGAGACGGTGGAATACAAACAGCTCATCGCCGGCGTACTCGTCACCCTGCAACAGCAGGCTTTCGACTATCTGCGCCAGCTGGAAAGCGGCAAATATACCCATGAGGACCTGGAGGAAATCATCCGCTTCGTACAGCGAGACCTGTGCTGCCGCAAGGCTGACATCAAGGAACTGGAAGATGCCGACCTCGTCATCTACCTGAAGAAGAAGCTGAACCGACCCATGCGTGTCTGCGGTGTGGTAAAGAATGTCGGCGAACCCGGCGGCGGTCCGTTCCTCACCTACAACCAGGACGGGACGGTAAGCCTGCAAATCCTCGAAAGCTCACAGATCGACAAGAACAACGAGGAGTACATGAAGATGTTTACCGAGGGCACACACTTCAACCCCGTAGACCTCGTCTGCGCCGTCAAAGACTATCAGGGCAAGCCGTTCAACCTGCCCGACTTCGTGGACAAGACGACCGGATTCATCTCTTCCAAGTCGAAGAACGGCAAGGAACTGAAGGCACTGGAGCTGCCGGGACTCTGGAACGGAGCCATGAGCGACTGGAACACCATCTTCGTGGAAGTGCCGCTCGGCACCTTCAACCCCGTGAAGACCGTTAACGACCTCCTTCGTGAGCAGCATCAGGGCTGATGCTGCCTTGACAGAGAGCCGTCCCTACGGCAACCGATTTCGACAGAGAGACAAAGAGACCTCCCTTCCCCTTGTCTCTCTGTTTTTATTTATTTGCATATCTTTTTATTTTTACTTTGAGCGGAAGGCTGAAATGTCATCGTATACCACAACGTCTTTATGCTGTTATAGTTGATTTGAAAATAGTTTATGTTAATTTACGAGTGTAAAGGGATGTGCAGAGACAGGCGGCTGTATTGGTAGTGATAGTGGTTTACCGTAAAAATGTTATGGTTTGTTTACTAAAACCTATTGTCTTAGCCAGCAAAAGCATGGGCTATAATGTAGTATATACTATGGTATGATATAGCTAAACAATTTTACAAACGGAAACCTTTGAAGCTTCATGTTACAAAAAATGTATTCCGTTTATTTGGTAGTATTAAGATTATTAGCTAATTTTGCATAAATGATATTAGAGGTTATATTTCACTCTTCTCATAGCATTAATTATAAAATTATGTCAGAAAACATTAACAATAGCGCTTTATTTAAGGATTTTCAAAGGAGGTTTAAATTGTTGGCGAGCAAAAGTCGTAATATAGTTGAAAATACCTTGTCTAATATATTCACCATGCGTCTTATAGGTAACAAAACACATGGTGATATGGCAGAAATAGGAATAGCTGAATTTATACATCAGTTTATGTATGATTTTGATAGTAGACATGTTGGCAAGGATTTGTTCCGTGCAAAAGAACATGAGGAAGATATTGTAATCATAAATGAATTGACGAAAGAAGAAATACCAATAAGCCTTAAGGCCTATGGTGATGGTCCATTACAACTGTCTACAGATAAAGATTCTAGAATGTTTCCAAAACTTTGTGAGTACGGAAAAGAAATTACAGATCCTGTAGCAATTAAAGAATTATTCAAGTCGGAAGCGTTTCTTTCACTCGACACAGTTAATGTAATGCCACTCATTTATAGGGAAGCTGATAAGGAATGCAATATAATGGTCTTTGATTTTGATAAGATGAAAGCAAATACAAGAAGAATACTTTTTGTAGATAAAGGTGAAAAATATGATGAGGAGACGCGGCGAGTAGTTCCAGCTAAAGGACGTAGTCATCCAATATATATGTTTGTAGATGGAAATGGAAAATACATTTGTGAGGTTCGATATGGAAATGCTGCTGCTAATGCATTGCAACGAGGTTTTTGGACTCATACAAAGAATGCGATAAATTATTTTGACAGTTTGACAAATGGTTGGATTTCTTATGACCACAATCTGACATTGGTTCAATTGTTTAAGTTGGCTTTAAATAGTACAGAAGAAGGACATAAATCAGCTAATGTCCTACTTCAATCTGATATAGATAATCTAAAACACGGGAGATAATAAAAGTATATGAGTGTTCAAGTAGATTTGTTCGGTAATGTTAATCAGACACCAGAGACGGAAGGAATAAAATATACGGGTTCCAAACTGAAAATACTTCCATATATTATTGACATGATAGCAAAGTTGAAAATCAGCTCTGCTCTTGATGCTTTTAGTGGAACGACGCGTGTTTCTCAAGCTTTATCTCAATTGGGGTATGATACAACAGCTAATGATATTTCTATATGGTCAAATGTATTTGCGACATGTTATTTGTTGTCAACGAAACCTGATGATTTTTACAAACCTTATATAGACGAGCTAAACTCACTAAAAGGATACATTGGTTGGTTTTCAGAAAACTATGGTGGTAGAGGAAAAGAAGGGAAGAGACCTTTTCAGTTAAAGAATACCATGCGTCTGGATGCTATAAGGGATAAAATTGAGGAATATCACCTACCATGGGAAGACAAGTGTGTACTATTGACCAGCTTGATATTTGCTATGGATGCGGTAGACAATACGTTGGGACACTATGCCGCTTATCTTTCCGGGTGGTCACCACGTTCGTATAATGACATTGTTTTAAAATTGCCCAAACGACATCATCTAACGACTCGTAACAAGGTCACTCAATGTGACGTCTTCGATGTGGTGGGAGATTACCATGACTTAGTATATTTAGATCCACCGTATGGCTCAAATAATGAGAAAATGCCACCAAGCCGTGTACGTTATGCAGCATACTATCATATATGGAAGTCAGTAATACTTAACGATAAACCTCAATTGTTTGGAAAGGCAAACAGAAGGGAAGATAGTCGTGATACCTTCTCACCTTCAATCTTTGAAGAATATAAAAAGAATAGTGACGGAAATTTTATAGCTATGCAAGCAATAAAGAATTTGATAGAAAAGACAAATGCTCACTATATTTTGCTTTCTTATGGATCTGGAGGTAGAACTACGAAAGAAGAACTTAATGACATCTTACATTCTAATGGCAATGTTATTGCTGCAAGGGAGATAAACTATAAAAAGAATGTCATGAGCAATATGAGGTGGACTAACGAATGGATTAATTCTGACGGTAAATACAACGAGTATTTGTTTTTATTGGAAAAATAAAGACCGAATTTTTTAACAACACGTGAGTTCGGTTTAAGCATGAGTGTAGGATTTCGCTTTTTCGAGCGCAATCCTACGCTGTGGTGCCCCTACAGGGGAAATAAAAAATAAAATTATACATACGACACCAACTCTGTAACCAATTAATTCATAGCCACTTACGGGATTAAGGTCGCATAAAGTACTACACTTTTAGGCGAAAGTCGAACACCGACCTTCCAACTACTATGAGTTTGCAAGCCAACTACTATGTAGTTGCGTTCCAAACTCATAGTAGTTGGAGCGCAAACACATAATAGTTGCGGGAAAGGGACTAAATGTTTGTTTTTTCAACTTTTTGGGGCGGTGTACGACTTGCGCTCAATTAGCGTATACGTACACCCGTTCCTCTGTCACGTAAGCTGCTGAGCCTGAGCAGTCTGTGAAACATGGTGTCGTATGTACAATTTTTATTTAAAATCTCCCTGTATATACTTTTTTACCACAGATCGCGCGGATTTACAGAAGAGTCATTCCACTTGGGATGCTGTTTTACGTCCTGCCGGAAGAAATTCTTGGGGAAAGAATCGTGTGTAACAAAATAAATGCGTATCTTTGACGACAAATCAGATGATGATGAGCAGAAGAAGGGTTTTCGTATGGGTTGTGGCGGCGTTGTGGTCGCTGACCGGTCATGCACAGGTAGCGGCAGACTCGCTGGGCATCTATGCCGTGAGCGGTGACGGAACGACGGTGAAGATGGAGGTGAACGCCTACGACGACCTGGCAACAGGCAACGCCTTGGCATCGGCGTTGACCGTCGGGCTGGTGCCGATGAAGGGTGACTACGTGTTCAACGGGGCGACGAGCAGCCACCACTTCCGACGGAGAGCCCACCTGCGCATGTACTTCAAGCCTGCCGTCAACCCTACACGTGCTGAGCAAATCCTCTTCGACACCTGCTATGCGGTGACCGACTTTCGTGTGGCTCGTATGAAGGTGAAGGATGACCGCCGCCTGTTGGAGGCTATCAGCGTCAACATCGTGAAGGCACGCGAAGGTGTTGTCTACGATCATGACACGCATGTGAGCTACCGTCAGCTACGACCAGGCGTCTTCGACGTCTACATCGATGCGAAGCCGGGCGAGTACTGCCTGGTGTTCAGTGGCATCAAGGGCAACTGGGGCGGCTATGTGTATGATTTTACCATTGAAGCCCACCCCCAACCTCTCCCGAAGGGAGGGGAGTAAGCGACATTATTAACCTTTAAATAGAAAACGACAATGAAACAGAACACACCGACGCCCCACAACGGGGCAAAGTATGGCGAGATTGCCAAGACCGTCATCATGGCTGGCGACCCGCTGAGAGCTAAGTTTATGGCAGAGAACTTCCTGCAGGACCCCGTTCAGTTCAACGACGTGCGCGGTATGCTGGGATATACCGGCACCACACGCGACGGCAAACGGGTGAGCGTGATGGGACACGGCATGGGGTGCCCCTCTATCGGCATCTACACCTACGAGCTGTACCACTTCTACGATGTGGAAACGATTATCCGTGTGGGCTCGGCAGGCTCTATCAACTACGACCTGAAGGTGGGCAGCCTGGTCATTGCGATGGGTGCGTGCACCGACTCCAACTATGCCAATCAGTATGAACTGCCCGGAACGTTCGCGCCCATTGCCGACTTCTCGCTCGTGAGAGGTGCCGTTGAAGCCTGCGAACGGTTGGGAATCGGCTACAGGGTGGGCAACGTGCTCACCTCGGACCACTTCTACCATGAGAATGCGCACAACGACCGGTGGACGAACATGGGCGTCCTGGCTGTCGAGATGGAGGCTGCGGCGCTCTACATGAATGCTGCACGGGCAGGGAAGAAGGCACTCGCCATCTGTACCATCTCTGACCACCTGCTCACGGGTGAGGCAACGTCGGCAGAGGAACGCCAGACCACGTTCACCAACATGATGGAAGTAGCATTTTCATTATGATTTATCAATTATTAATTAATTATTGTCTGATTTCTCGTCTAAAAAGTATAATTTTGCAACCGATTTGGTGATGACCTGCAAACGGGGTGCACCAACATTTGTGAAATCGTGAAATAAGAAAATCATAAATTAGCAACATGTCACGTAATATTTTTCGAGGATTAGGCATAGCGCTCATTACACCGTTCAAGGGCGACGGGTCGGTAGACTGGGAAGCTCTTGAACGGGTTGTGAACTACCAGATAGAGAGTGGGGCAGACTTCTTCTGCATCTTGGCGACGACCGGAGAGACTCCCTGTCTGACGGCTGAGGAGAAGGCAAGAATCAAGGAGACGGTAGTCAGGCTCGTCGATGGCAAGCTGCCCATACTGATGGGCTGCGGCGGTAACAACACGGCAGCGGTGGTCGAAGAAATCAAGGCTGCCGACTGGAGCGGCATCGACGGACTGCTGAGCGTCTGTCCTTACTACAACAAGCCGTCGCAGGAAGGACTCTACCAACACTTCCGCAAGATAGCCGAGGCGAGTCCTCTGCCCGTCGTTCTCTACAACGTGCCCGGACGGACAGGCATCAACCTGAAGGCGCAGACGACGATACGCCTTGCCAACGACTGCGAGAACATCGTTGCCATCAAGGAGGCTTGCGGCTCACTGGAGCAGGTAGACGAGATCATCAAGGGCAAGCCTGCCGACTTCGACGTGCTCAGTGGCGACGATGCGCTGACGTTTTCGATGGTGGCGAGTGGTGCTGCCGGCGTCATCTCTGTCATCGGCAACGCGCTGCCCAAGGAGTTCTCGCGGATGATCAGGTATGAGTTCCGCGGCGAATACGAGCCGGCACGCCGCATTCATCACCGTTTCACCGAACTGTACAGCCTGCTCTTCGTCGACGGCAACCCTGCTGGTGTGAAGGCACTGCTCTCGGAGATGGGCATGATAGAGAACGTGCTGCGGCTGCCGTTGGTGCCCACCAAGGTGACCACCAAGCAGAAGATGGCTGAAATCCTGAAGGAACTGCGGTTCTAATCATGTAATCATCATACCCGAAAAATCGTATTCATGATTCCAGCACTGTTTACATCGTTGAAAAACTATAACCGCCATCAGTTCACATCGGACTTGATGGCGGGTGTTATTGTGGGCATAGTGGCGCTGCCGCTTGCCATTGCCTTTGGTATAGCATCAGGTGTGACCCCGGAGAAGGGTATCATCACCGCCATCGTCGCCGGACTGCTCATCTCCGTTTTCGGAGGAAGCAAGGTGCAGATAGGCGGTCCGACAGGTGCCTTTATCGTCATCATTGCAGGCATCATCCAGCAATACGGCATGCAGGGGCTAACGATAGCTACGCTGATGGCGGGTGGTTTCCTCATCCTCTTCGGACTCCTGCATCTGGGCACCATCATCAAGTACATTCCATACCCTATCATCGTGGGCTTCACCAGTGGCATCGCCGTCACCATCTTCACCACACAGATCAAGGACCTCCTGGGCATGTCGATAGCAGAGGTGCCCTCCGACTTCATCGAGAAATGGATATGTTATGCCCGGAACATGGCAGCCGTCGACTGGTGGAGCGCCGGCGTGGGCATCGTGAGCGTGTGCGTGATCGCCCTGACACCACGGCTGACCAAGAAGATACCCGGTTCGTTGGTAGCTATCGTGCTGATGACCGTTGTGGCGCTGTTGCTGAAAAACTATGCCGGCGTGACCACCATAGAAACCATCGGAGACCGCTTCTCCATCTCCAGTCAGCTGCCTGGCGCTCAGGTGCCGGAGTTGTCGTGGATGACCGTCAAGTCGTTGGTGGCTCCAGCCTTGACGATAGCCGTGCTCGGAGCCATCGAGTCGCTCTTGTCGGCAACGGTGGCTGACGGTGTTATCGGTGACCATCACAACTCGAATACGGAGCTGGTGGCACAAGGCATTGCCAACCTCGCCACACCGCTCTTCGGCGGTATACCGGCAACGGGTGCCATAGCACGGACGATGACCAACATCAACAACGGCGGAAAGACTCCTGTGGCAGGCATCGTCCACGCCGTTGTGCTGCTGCTCATCTTCCTTTTCCTGATGCCGCTGGCACAATATATCCCCATGGCATGTCTCGCCGGCGTGCTCGTCATGGTGAGCTACGGCATGTGTGGTTGGCGTTCCTTCCTCAGCATCATGAAGAACCCCAAGAGCGACGTCACCGTATTGCTCATCACCTTCTTCCTGACGATTATCTTCGACCTTACCGTTGCCATTGAGGTGGGACTGATTTGTGCCTGCCTGCTCTTCATGAGGCGAATGGCGGAGACCAGTGACGTGAAAATCATCAGCCAGGAGATAGACCCCAGCAAGGAAGACAGCGACTTCCAGATGGGGAACCTTGAACACCTGACCATTCCTAATGGGGTGGAGGTATATGAAATCAACGGACCCTACTACTTCGGAGTGGGCAACCGTTTTGAGGAAATCATGGGTGCTTTGCATAAGAAACGCCCGAAGGTGCGCATCATACGCATGCGTAAGGTGCCCTTTGTCGACTCAACGGGTATCCATAACCTGACCAACCTCTGTCTGATGAGTCAGAAAGAAGGCATACAAATCGTGCTTTCCGGTGTGAATCCCCAGGTGAATGCCGTCTTGCAGAAAGCGGGATTCAACCAGCTGGTGGGCGAAGAAAACATCTGTAGCCACATCAACATCGCATTGGAACGGGCAAAGGAGCTGATATGAACCCCAAAACAAATACCCCTCTCTTCAATGGCGAAGAGAGGGGTAATGCTTTTTTCCGGGATGGTTTCCCAAACCATCAGTAGTTGGTTTCCAACATCATCAATAGTTCGTTGCCAACAATTCGAAATGGGCTTGCGGATGGTCGCAGACGGGGCATACCTCCGGAGCATTCTTGCCGACAACGATATGTCCGCAGTTGCGGCACTGCCAGATGGCATCGCCGTCACGAGAGAAGACCACCTTCGACTCGATGTTCTCCAACAGCTTGCGGTAGCGTTCCTCGTGGTGCTTCTCGATGGCGGCTACACCGCGCATCTTCTCGGCAATCTCCGTGAAACCTTCTTCGTCAGCCTCCTTAGCCATGCGCTCATACATGTCTGTCCACTCGAAGTTCTCACCCTCGGCGGCAGCCTTCAGGTTGTCGGTAGTAGCTTTGACGGCACCACCTTCAAGATACTTGAACCACATCTTGGCGTGCTCTTTCTCGTTGTTGGCAGTCTCTTCGAAGATGGCAGAGATTTGTACGTAGCCGTCTTTCTTCGCTTTCGAAGCAAAGTAGGTGTACTTGTTGCGTGCCATGGACTCGCCGGCGAAGGCTTCCATCAGGTTCTTTTCAGTCTTTGTTCCTTTCAATGATTTCATAATGCTTATATTTTAGGGTTAGTAAATTTAACTTCTTGAAGCCCTGAACGCTTCCAGATTCTCATATCTGCGCACCATCATGCGGCGGTAGATGTTCTGTATCCAGTAGTTGCTGGTGAGCACGAAGCAGAGACCTATACATAATAGGAGCAGGTAGGCATGGGTGTCGCTGAACAGCGACCGGGAGACCGTCACCAGGATGATCGGGATGACGAAGACGGCAAACTGAACACCCACCTGCAGCCAGTTGTTTTCCATGGAGCCCTTGCCGACAAACTTGGTGTTCAGTGGCATGGATTGCTTGTTGTATACCGCCATCTGGAAGAAGAGGAAGTAGGGTAGTCCTGCCGTGAATACCGCATAGGCGCACAACATCAGCAGCGAACATTTGCCGGTGAAGACGGTAGGCAGCATCAGCAGGAAGGGCAGAAGGATGAGCGATGTATACAAGAGGTACTTGGCACGAAGCAGCAGTACAATCTTCTCCTGGCGTATCAACAGGGCGTCGATGTAGTTGCCTTCGTAGCACATGATCTTCGTCAGTAGCATGGCTCCGTATATGGCAAAGCAATAGATGCACCAGAAGTCTTTCATCAGCGCGGCATCGTAGACGTCGGTGAACGACAGAATCATGCTGAAGAAAACGACCAAGAGGGTGGCGAAGATGAAAGTTTTGCGCAGGTTCTTGTTGCGAAGGATGCTCTTTACTTCCAGCTTCAGGTATTCGCCAAGCTCACCCCAGCGGTTGAAGACGCTGAACTGCACGGTGGAAGCCTTGGCAGATGCCACCGATGTCTTGCCTAACTCTGCCCATACCAGACGATGCTGGACACTGCGGTTGACAGCAAGGAGCATGAAGAGGACACCCAAGGCAAGCAGATAGGTCAGCGGATGCCAGAACGTGAAGCCCACACCCATTTCGGCATACAGGTTGCAGAGGGTGGAAATGTTGGCGTGACCGCCTATAAAGGCTGGGGAAAAGAGCAGGCCGTAGACGGCAATGATGGCTATCCACCAGGAGACATGTATGTTGACGAGCGAACGTGCCAACAGGTACCACTGGGAATTGACGAGTATGAGCAGCCACAAGCCGAAGAGAAAGCCGCAGGTCGCGATGATGCCTTCGGCGAAGATGACCGACATGACGGCATAGGGTATGAACATGGCCATCCATATCAGGTTGAAGCCACTCCGTAGCGTGTTGACCAGGAAGCAGTCGATGCATGCATATTTAGAAATGGGCAGCAGCGAATAGGGCTTCACCAACTGGGAAGGGGTCTGCTGGAAGGTGAAGCGGAGCAGAAAGTCAATCAGCAGGATGAAGGGCATGATGCCATACATGAACTCGTATGCGGTGATGCTGTCGGAGTCGTTGACGGTCATCGACAACAGGATGGCGATGAAGACCAGATAGAAGATGGCAAAGGAAGCAATGAACCACAAGAACGCCTTGCCCATCTTGTTCTGCTCCCATACCGGACTGCGGCGTTCGGAGAGCTTTAGATGGCTGCGAAGGATGCGGAATAGTTCTAATCTGTTCATGCTTCTACTTCTCGATATTCGGCTGGACGGCCTTTCGCTTATCGCAAGTCGATGACCTCTGCTTGCGGATATGCCTTGGCATTAAAGCGGAAAGTGCTGTCGCTCAGTTTCTTGGCTTGGAAGTTGCTGACGGTGATGGTCGTCCACGCCTTGCCTTGTCTCATCTTGATGACCTTGGGCAGGTAGTCTTTGCCGATAGTAATCAGCAACTCCTGTATCGTGCGTTTCTGGTTCTGTGCTATAAGGTGTACCTCATAGTTGCTGCCGACGGTCTTCAGTGCCATCTGGTAGCCTGTCTTGTAGATGGTCAGGAAGGTATAGGGATTCATGGACATCTGCTCGGCTTGTGTCGGGGCGGAGATGTTTACCTCGTCGGTAGATGCGAGGTAAGCCCACTGTGTCTTGCCGTCATACCATACTTCCGACTGTGGTGTCTTGGCGTGAAACTTCCTGCCCTTGAAGGAAAAGGTACCGTTGGTAGGCTTGAACTTGGTGCTGCTGAGGTGGAAGTTGGCAGACGCGCCGCCTTTGCGTCCCACTACCGCTGCTGTCTTGTCCAACACTTGCATGGCTGTTTGAGCCGACATGCTTGTCGCTAAGACAAGCGTAAACAGAAAAGTGATGATTCTCATTGTCTTCATTTTCATTTCTCCTTTTACTGTCTTTGACGATGGAGCACCGTTATCGTTTAATGATGATGGGCGTTATGGGGACGATGGGTAACAGGGGCGTGATATTTACCTCATCGACGCCAGCAGGTTGTCAAGGCTTACCTCGTCGTTGATGAGCACCTCGCGTGGCTTGCTGCCTTGCGCCACACCTACGATGCCAGCCTTCTCCAACTGGTCCATCAAGCGGCCGGCACGGTTGTAGCCGATGGAGAACCGGCGTTGTACCATGCTGGTAGAACCCTGTTGGGTGAGGACGATGTGTCGGGCAGCCTCTTCAAAGAGCGGGTCTATGTTCTTCACGTCTACGGCTCCTCCGCCAACAGTGCCGCCATCTTCGCTCAGCGGTTCCGGAATCTCTAACGGATGCAACGGTCCTGGCTGGTCGGCTACATACTGGTTGATGCGTTCCACCTCCGGCGTGTCAACGAATGCACATTGCATACGGACGGGTTCGGTACCATTGGAATAGAGCATGTCGCCACGTCCTATCAGCTGGTTGGCTCCAGTGCGGTCGAGGATGATGCTGGAGTCGATGCGCTGGGCTACCTTGAAGGCGATGCGACCGGGGAAGTTGGCCTTGATGCCACCCGTGATGACCTTCGTTGACGGGCGTTGTGTGGCGATGACCATGTGGATGCCAACGGCACGTGCCAACTGTGCTATACGTGTAATCGGCATCTCTACTTCCTTGCCGGCAGTCATGATGAGGTCGGCAAACTCGTCGATGATGACAACGATATACGGCATGAAGTCGTGGCCGTCGGCATGGCTCAGCCGGTGGTTCAGATACTTGGCGTTGTACTCCTTGATGTTGCGTGCTCCGGCTTTCTTCAGCAAGTCGTAGCGGTTGTCCATCAGCACGCAGAGACCTTTCAGCGTCTTGACGACCTTCGATGTGTCGGTGATGATCGGCTCTTCCTCGTTCTCTTCGAGTGATGCCATGAAGTGGTTGGCAATAGAGCCATAGACGCTGAACTCTACCTTCTTCGGGTCAACAAGCACAAACTTCAGTTCGTTGGGATGTTTCTTGTAGAGTAGGGAGGTGATGATGGCATTCATTCCGACGGACTTTCCCTGACCGGTGGCACCGGCAACCAGCAAGTGAGGAATCTTTGCCAAGTCAACCATGAACACCTCGTTGGTGATGGTCTTACCTAATGCCAGCGGCAACTCCATCTTCGACTCCTGGAACTTCTTTGAGTTCAGGATGCTCTGCATGGAGACCACACTCGGCTTGGCGTTCGGCACTTCAATACCGATGGTACCCTTGCCGGGGATAGGTGCGATGATGCGGATGCCGAGAGCAGCCAGGCTCAGGGCGATGTCGTCTTCCAGATTCTTGATCTTGTTGATGCGCACGCCCTGTGCCGGAGTAATCTCGTAGAGCGTGATGGTAGGTCCGACGGTAGCACGTATGGACGCTATCTCGACTCCGAAGTTGTGCAGCACTTCGATGATGCGGTTCTTGTTCGATTCCTGTTCGTGCTGATCGACATAGGTCTTGCCGTCGTTGTCGTAGGTCTTCAGCAAGTCCAGCGTCGGGAACTTGTAGCGCGTCCACGGTTCACGCGGATTGATGGGTGTCTCCAAGTCAGACTTCCCAGCCAGGTCTTTGCCCGAAGCCTTCTCTTCTTCGCTTGCCACTTCCACCTCCATGTCGATACCGTCGTCTTTGCGTACCCTCTTCGATGGTTTCTTCGCTTCTATCTCGTCGGCAGAAGCAGGAGTAGAGACAATCATTTCTCCGTCGTCTTTGAACTCTACCGTCTGGGGAGCCGGGTCGTCAAACACCTGCAGGGCGTTGTCATCCTCCGGGTCGGTTGTCTTCTCGTTGTTGGTGATGGTGAATTTCACCCTGTTCGTGAAGTAGCCGACGGGGTTGAGCATCTTCCTTACGACGGTTATCGTCTCAGAGGTGAGGTAGGTGAGGAAGGCAAGGGCTGAGATCAGCAACACGCCCAAGAGTCCCGGAGCACCGATGATGTTTTTCAGCCATTGACAGATGAAGGCTCCGTGGTCGCCACCGGCATTGAATATCTGGTCGCCCATGATGGGAGTAATGAACTCAGCCAGGGTGACCGAAGCCCATATCATGACGATTGCCGTGCCGAAAAACCATTTGATGAGGTTCACCTTATAGGCGTTCATCAGCTTCAGACCGCAGAGCACGATGAAGAAAGGTATCAGGAAAGCGGCAATGCCGAAGCAGCGGGCTATCAGGAAGTGGGAGACGATGGCGCCGAGGCTGCCGCATGTGTTCTGAAAAGCCTGTGCCGTGTTCTCCACCTCGCCTGGACGTAGCGCCGTTACCAGACTCTGGTCGGCTTGTCCGGTGTAGAAGTAGCTGACAAAGGCAATAATCAGGAATATCGCAATGGCAATAAGGATGATGCCGTATACGAAGTTGGTCTTGTCGTTGATGATATAATTGATGCCAATAGCTTCGCTAAAGCTTTTAGATTGGCGGGTTGTCTTTTTCTTAGCCATATATAGTGATTTCTTCTTTTGTTGTCTGTCTGTTGAATATGTTGAGGTAAAATCTCCGCTACCTATATCGTAAATTATGTGCAAAAGTAACGAAATTATCGGAAAAGAGTACATGTTTTCATGACTTTTTTTATTTAAACTTTTGTAATCTGCGTGGTTTCCACTAACTTTGCACCACTTCAAGCGAAACTATGAGCAGAATTATCTATAATAAATTCGATAAAAAACTCATTGGAGAACTGCCGAGGGTAGACTTTCCTGGTCGCATCGTGGTGGTGCTGTCCGAGTCTGAAGCCAACCGAGCCGTCGACTACCTGTTGTCGGCAAGTCTGTTGGGTGTCGACACCGAGACGCGTCCTTCGTTCAAGAAAGGATTCAACCACGAGGTGGCGTTGCTGCAGGTCTGCGATGATGACATCTGTTTCCTCTTCAGACTGAACATCATCGGCATGACACCCTCCATCATCAGGCTGCTCGAAGACACCACGGTACCGAAGGTGGGGCTCTCTCTTCATGACGACATCATGATGCTGCATCGGCGTGTGCAGTTCACGCCCGGACTTTTCATCGACTTGCAAGACCTCGTAGGCGCTTTCGGTATCGAAGACAGGAGTCTTCAGAAACTCTATGCCAACATTTTCGGCATGCGCATCGTCAAGCGTCAGCAGTTGTCCAACTGGGAGGCTGACGTGTTGAACGACAAGCAGAAACGCTATGCGGCAACAGATGCCTGGACTTGTATCAATATCTATCGGGAGCTCGTCCGCTTGCGGGAAACTGGTGACTATCAACTCGTAATCAACGAAGAACAAAATGACATACAGAAAGATATACCTGAAACGGGGGAAGGAAGATAGTCTTCTGCGTTTCCATCCTTGGATATTCTCAGGAGCCGTCAGCCACATGGATGAAGGCATCGAGGAGGGCGACATCGTGCGCGTGCTGACAGAAAAGGGCGATTTCATCGCTGTCGGACATTATCAGATAGGCTCCATTGCAGTGCGGGTACTGTCGTTTAAGGATGTTGCCATCGGCTCCTCCTTTTGGGAGAAGCGCATAGCTGCCGCCTTGCTGATGCGTGAAGCTATCGGGGTGGCACCGTTGGCGAGTGGTGACGGCAATGGAAAGGACACCACATCCCACTTCAATGGAACCTTCCGACTCGTGCATGGCGAGGGCGACAATCTGCCGGGATTGGTCATCGACTGCTATGGACGAACGGCAGTCATGCAGGCTCATAGCGTCGGCATGCACGTCTGCCGCCACGATATAGCAAAGGCGGTGGTGGCAGTAATGGGCAGCCGTATCACCAGCATCTATTACAAGAGTGAGACAACGCTGCCTTTCAAGGCGGAGTTAGGACAGGAGAACGAGTTCATCTACGGCAGAAGCGATGACAACATCACCATAGAAAACGGACTGAAGTTTCATGTCGACTGGCTGAAAGGGCAGAAGACGGGCTTCTTTATCGACCAGCGCGACAACCGTTCGTTGCTCGAACGCTATGCCAAGGGGCGTAGCGTGCTCAACATGTTCTGCTATACGGGTGGTTTCTCGGTCTATGCCATGCGGGGCGGTGCCCAGGTGGTACACTCTGTTGACAGTAGTGCCAAGGCGATAGAGCTGACTAACCGCAACGTGGCGCTGAATTTTCCGGAGACCGACCAACGTCATGAGGCGTTCTGTGACGATGCCTTCAAATACCTGGACAGCCATGATGCCAAGTACGACCTCATCATCCTCGACCCACCGGCGTTCGCCAAACACCGTGGGGCATTGCGCAATGCATTGAAAGGCTATACTCGTCTGAACGTCAAAGGCTTGCAACGTATCAAGAGCGGTGGCATTCTTTTCACCTTCAGTTGTTCGCAGGTCGTCACCAAAGACCAGTTCCGCCAGGCGGTATTCACGGCAGCGGCTCAGGCTCGTCGCAAGGTACGCATCCTTCACCAGTTGCATCAGCCTGCCGATCATCCCATCAACATCTACCATCCGGAAGGGGAATACCTGAAAGGACTTGTGCTATACGTGGAGTAGTTCACAGTTCATAGTTCATAATTAACAATTGATTCTTCAATTTTCAATCTTTCATCTTTAATTTTTCATCTCCCATGTCCTCCCTCCTTTCCACCATTCACGACTATATCGCACGCCAATCCTTGCTTGTTCCTGATGGGCGCTACCTCGTAGCCCTGTCTGGCGGTGCTGATAGTGTGGCCTTGTTGTTGGTGATGAGCGAGTTGGGATATCAGTTGGAAGCCGTCCATTGCAACTTCCGGCTGCGTGGTGACGAGGCCGACCGCGACGAAGCGTTCTGCGTCTCCTTGTGCCAGGAGAGGAGAGTGGAGTTCCATCGAGCCCATTTCGACACACGTACCTATGCCTCCTTACACCATGTCAGCATCGAGATGGCTGCACGACAGTTGCGATATGCCTATTTTGAACAGCTGCGCAAAGACTTGCAGATGGACGGCATCTGTGTGGCTCACCATCGTGACGACAATGTGGAAACGGTGATGATGAACATCGTTCGTGGTACGGGGGTGCACGGACTCACGGGCATGTCGCCACGCAATGGTTTCATCCTGCGCCCGCTCTTGTGCGTCAGCCACGATGAAATCGAGCAATTCTTGAAGGAGAGGAAGCAAGATTATGTTACCGACAGCACCAACCTTGTGCCGGATGTCGTCAGGAATAAGATGCGGCTGGACATCCTGCCACAGCTGCGAATGCTCAACCCGTCGTTCGATGAGGCTGTGCTCCGTATGGCTTCCCACCTGACTGAAGCGGAAAAGGTACTGGATGGCGTGGCAAAACCATTGCTTTCGGCGTTTAAAACGGATGGTTTCATCGAACTGGATGCTATCTTTCGGCATCCTTCACCTGAATATCTTATGTATCAACTGTTGTCACCATACGGCTTTACGTCGTCACAGGTGCAGCAGATAATGGAGCATTTCCCGATGGAAACGGGGAAAACATGGCGGACGGAGACGCACGAAGTGCTCTTCGACCGTGGTCGGATGTTCCTCAGCACACGTGAGGAAGTACCGATGAAACCACTGAAAATTCCTGAGACGGGGACGTATGTCTATGATGAATCCTTGAAGTTTCGATTGAAGGAAGTTGCCATTGATGACAGTTTTAGTATTCCTATAGACAAAACGGTTATCTCACTGGACTCAAGTAAGATACAATTCCCGCTTCTCTTGCGACCGTGTCAGCCAGGCGACCGCTTCGTTCCCTTCGGTATGAACGGCTCTAAACTTGTTAGCGACTATCTGACTGACCGGAAGAAGACGTTGTTTGAGAAACGCCGCCAACTCGTCTTGACCAACAGCAACGGCGACATCCTCTGGCTTGTCCGCGAACGCCCTGACAACCGCTACCGCATCACCGCCAAAACGACTACAGCTCTCATCGTCTCCATGATACAAGGAGACGAACTTTGACATGGAGACGTGTTTGACAAAGAGACATAGAGACCTGTGCTTTGGTTGAAAATGAGTGATGTGTATGCTTGTTGTAGTCTTGATGATGCCAGAAATAAAAAAAATGTTCATAGATTTGCGAACATTAAAAACTTATTGTATATTTGCAGGACCGATGAACCTTTCTAACATAAGCATCATGTCGCAAGAGATTCAAAATAAAGCAGAATACATCGTCATATTCATCAGCGAATTCGCTCGACACTTCGGCCTGTCTGCGGTTCAGGCTTACCGTTACCTGAGCCGATATAAAGCTATTGACTTTTTGGATGAACAGTATAAAGTGGCTCATACACAAAGTTTTGAGGATATGGTTCAATATATGGCAGGTTACTGCCAACGTCATGGAGGGGCACTTGTATGAAACTATATCACGGTACAAACGCGGATTTTATGGCGATTGACTTAAGCCAATCCCAGCGAGGCAAGGATTTTGGATGTGGGTTCTATCTGTCTGACTCAAAAACGCAAGCAGAGGAAATGGCTAAGTTCAAGGTTCAATTGTTCGGTGGACAATCCATCATTCAAAGCTATGAATTTGACGAGAATCTCCTTGTTGATGGAACTTTACACTTCATGAGTTTCAATGATTATTCCAGAGAATGGGCAACATTCATCCTCGCTAACCGCCAGAACAAGAATGCAACCAACATTCATGACTACGATGTCGTCTATGGTCCTATCGCGAACGATAAAGTAGGAGCGCAAATCCGTAATGTCATTGAGCAGAACATCAATATGGAAACTTTTCTCGAACGCCTGAAATACATNNCTTCGGAAGCGAGAAAGCCATTCAAATGCTGAGGCGCCTATGAGCACAATAGACTATATGAACGAATGTACGATACGAGACCTCGTACTTATGCTGATGGAAGAGCGTGGGTTGTCCCTTCACGAAGCGTTGGACACAGTCTATAACTCTGAGACATACGCCAAACTGACGGATCCCGCAACTGGACTCTATTTCCAAAGTCCTGTTTACATTTACTCTTATCTTAACAGAGAATTTGCCACTGGAAAGATGTAGGATACCATCATCCTACTCATAAGAATAATGTATAACATAAAAAAGATATGCCAATGGACAGATAAAAGTACAAACGACATAAAGGAATAGCATCCGCTTTTGTTTTTTCAAGTAGGTAACAACAAAGAATGAATAAAGATAATAATATGAAGAGAGCGTTTTTTTTGACCGTGATAGTTCTGACATTTATTTCGTGTGGCGAGTCTTCTAAAGCACCGAGTATCAATCTGCCAGAGTACAAACTTGTAAATACAGAAATTCCTAGAGTTTCTTCTAACGGTTATATTTCTCCAACTCAAAATCTTGTATATAGTATTGAGATTGCACATCCACTGCAAAAAGATAGCTTAGAACTTATTCAAGATTACTTTATAAAAAAAGGCGAAGAAGATTTTCCTGGGGTTAATAAAATCATAGTCCATGTTTATCTAAAGGGAACTTCTTCTTATGGAGTTCCTTACGCTTCCCTGATTCTCATAGGTGCAAAAAAGGACATAGAAATAAATCAAAGTGCAGAGGAACTTGAGCTGATAAGAGATAAACAAACTCCAGCATCAAGACAAGAAGATAAGGATCCGTTAGTTGGGAAATTCTACTGCGAAAGGAGCCATGATTGGTATGTGTTTAATTCAGATAATAGTGGACAATTTATCATGCAAGGAGTACCTCCAACTAAAATTTCTTGGAAACGCAAAGGTAAGATTGTTACTATCATCTCAGAAATGGGTACAAATACCAATCTTAAATTCGATGAAAAGAATGGTGTTCTAGAGGAGTCTTCCCAAGAAGCTAGTGAAATTTATGGGACAACATTGATTTATCAGAAGATGTAATTCTGAAAGAACCGGCAACAGCCTACACAGGGTCTTTTAAAATTAATATCGTACATGCGACGCAAGGCGCGTTAACTGCTATATTAGAGCTGTCTACAGGATAGGGGACTCAGAGTCCTACGCTAATCGAACGCAAAATGTACACCGGCACCAACCCCTAACAACACCCCCAACATATATGCGTACGATTGAGTAGCCTTTACTTCATCGTCCACCAGCTCTACGCCCCTTGGAGAGGAGTTGGAGGTGGGTTTAGACGATTTGTGGGTGGATTTCTGCAAAGGCATAGTGGTTGGAGTGCATACACATAGTGGTTGCCGTCCATAGTGTCGCACTTTAGACGGTAAAGAGGTACTCCTTGGAGCACAAGTGTATGTTAAATGTTCAATTACGTAGGACTTTCTGCGACTACAACTCCGTAAGTTGCTATAAAACAACAATATACAAAAACAGCGTCGCATGTACAATTTGTTTTTTTTATTGCTGTCCGCTAAAAGATTTTAGTATGAAATAAAAATTAGGCTGAAGCCCTCGCTTGGGTTTCAGCCTTTTTTGTTACCTTTTTTTTTTACCACAAAACTTCGATAACATGAACAAAGGTACACATTTTATCGGACAGCCGATGTATGGACAGCAATAAAAATATAATAGGCCTGTCACTCNNAATTCTTCGTTTCAGCCGTGAAATGGGCGGTGAGCGCTATGTAAAACACTTCGATGCATGGCAGCATCTGGTGATTATGCTGTATGCTGTCATCAAGCGTTTCGACTCCCTGCGCGAGATTACGGATTCTATGTTCCCCGAGGCCAGGAAGCTGTCGCACCTTGGTATCAGCCTGATGCCCCGCCGCTCAACCCTTTCGGATGCCAATGCCCGCCGCAAGGAGTGTGTCTTCCAGGCCGTATACAGGGATCTGTATGCCACCTACAAGGACGAACTTTCCTCGGACAGCCGGCGCAGGCAGGTTCCGGCATGGCTCAAACGGCTGCAAATCATAGACTCCACGACCATCACGCTGTTCTCCAACCTCATTTTCAAGGGCGTGGGACGACATCCGAAGACGGGAAAGAAAAAAGGAGGAATCAAGGTCCATGCCAACATCCATGCCAACGAAGGCGTCCCGTCGGACATCCGCTTCACTTCGGCAGCCACCAACGACAGTTTCATGCTGCGCCCCTCGAACTACACCAGCGGCGACATCGTCGCACTGGACAGGGCATACATCGACTATGCCAAGTTTGAGGAACTGAGCCGGAGAGAGGTGGTATACGTTACGAAGATGAAGAAGAAACTGGTCTATGAGATTGAAAGCGATACCATGTACATGCATCCAGAAGGGGTGATGGAGTACCGGGTGCAGCATGTCATCTTCCACAAGCATGTAAAGGAGGGGGAGGACATCGCCCACCATGCACGCATCATCACCTATGCGGACATCAAGAAAGGAAAGGCCAGGCTAGTGTCCCTGCTTACCAATGACATGGACATGGAAGTGGAAGACATCGTGGCAATCTATCGTAAACGATGGGAAATAGAACTCCTGTTCAAGCAGCTCAAGCAGAACTTCCCGCTGCGTTACTTCTACGGAGAGAGCGCAAATGCCATCAAGATACAAATCTGGGTGACGCTCATCGCAAACCTGCTGCTCAT
>DEJO01000055.1:0-41037 GCA_002353555.1 Prevotella sp. UBA2746
TACCATAAATTCCGATTTATCTACTCGATTTATAAAACAAAAGGAGTCGCTCTTTTGAACCTCGTTCTTGTTATTGCAAGCGTAGAGGTTTGATGATTTCTAACAGAGCAAAGGTACTGCTTTTATTAGGAATAGCCAAACTTTATGAGGTAACAAATAACATGGGAACGAAAATATATATGCTCAGAAACTTTTTAATCTCCATCTTATTGACTATATTTACATGATGAAACACTAAACTTTTTAGACTATGCCATACATCAGGATTAAGGCCTATCCGAAGGAGCAAGCGACAAAAGAGAAAGTGGTTGATGCCGTCAACCAGGTTTTTATTTCCGTTTCCTTCCGAAGTTGAATCCGACATAGACGTTGAGCGCCCCGAAGATGTTGTTGGTGGAGAACTGACTCTTGTGGTAGTTGTAGGCGTGGAGGACGGCATTGGCTCCGGCATACCAACGCATGTTGTTGTAGACGATGGCGAAGCGCCCTATTCCGTCTATGTTGATGTTGTCGAAGGAAAAGTCGCGCAGGGAGAAGCGGCGGCGCTGGTTGTCTCCCGTGGTGCGCTTGTAGGCGACGGCAAGGGAGAGCGAGGCGGCTAACAGCCAGTTGCGGCAGGGCACGTAGTTGTAGGCGTAGCCGCCGCTGAGCGCCACGTCGGTATACTTCACCTTACCGAAGAGCAGGTCGTTGTTGACGAGTCCCGTGACGGTCTCGCGCCCCAGCTTGTCGGCAACAAGGCGGTCGAGGTCTTCCCAGTTGACGGAGAGCTCGTGACGGGTGTAGCCGATGCCGATGAGCGGAGAACCGGCACTGCGCCGCTGGACGGTGCTCTGGCTGAAGGCGGCGGGATAGGAGAAGCGGCGGAAGTTGAAGATGTAATAGACGTTGAAGCCCTTGACGGTAGACGAGACTCCGCCGAAGGGCATGCCTTCCAGGGGACGGGTGTCGATGCCGTTGCCCAGGTTGATGCGCCGTATCTTATAGTCGTTGCCCGTCTGCCGGTAGAAGAGGTCTACGCCGATGCGCGAGGAGTAGATGCTGACGTCGTACTCCTTGCGCGCGCTGTTTTTTCCGCCGAGGTGTGCCACGTCGATGGTATAACCGAAGAATATCCACCGCCATCCGAAGTAAGGACCGAGCTTCAAGGTGGGAGCAGGTGCGAAGGTGATGCTCTGTCCCTCCTTGCTGCTGAGCCGATAGAGCTCGTAGGTGGTGACGCTCTGCACCATCGTGGTGAAGTTGAAGCGCTGGGGCTCTATGTAGGTGGTGTCGATGCCGTTGAGGTCGCGGTGCAGGCGTCGCTCCAGCTGTTGCAGACGGCGCTTTTCGCGACGGTCTGTCACCCGCATCCAGCGGACGCTGTCGCCCAGGTCGGCACTGCTCGACAGACTGTCGCCCTGCCCGCTGCTGTCCGTCGTGGCGCCTGCCGCCTTGCCGCCGGCAGCCAGCAGCAAGAACGACAACAGCGGGACATATAGGCTTGACCTTTTCAATTCACAATTCACAATTCACAATTCATAATTCACAATTCATAATTCACAATTATCGTGCAAACCGAGTGCAATGAAGTTTGCTTCAATTGCCGAGGTGCAGCCGATAATCGAACGAAGTTCAATTCACAATTCACAATTCACAATTCACAATTACAACACCCCCTTTAGGGGGCTTGGGGGCTTTCAACCCCCCCCTTTAGGGGGTCGGGGGGCTTTACAGCTTGTTCAGTATCCTGTCCATAACCCAGTTGGTGGGTGTGGCGCTGACACTGTCTGACGAACATACGCCAAAGCCCTGCAGGGCTTCGACGACATGCCGGACGATGGGCTGCTGCACGTATCGCGGCGAGGGGATGTCGAAGGTCTGCATGCCGTCGCTGAGGTGCAGGTGTATGGGGTCGAAGCTGAACACCGAGAAGCAGAGCATGCCGCGGTCACCGATGATCTCGATGCGGTCTTCGCTGGCACTCTCGTGGCCGACAAAGCACCAGGAGCCGCTGCCGTTGAGCCCTCCCTCAAACTGGAAGGCGGCGGTGACGGTGTCTTCCACCTGGTAGAGTCCGCCGCGGTTGCTGCAGTAGCCGTGGGCGCGCGTGATGACGCCGAACATGTCTTGCAGCAGGTCAAGCTGGTGGGCTGCCATGTCGTAGAAGTAGCCGCCGCCCGCAATGTCGGCTTGCAGTCGCCACGGCAGCTGACCGTCTTCGGCATGGTCTTCGGGACGGGGCGGACAGGAGAAGCGTATCTGCACGTTGAGCACCTTGCCGATGGTGCCGCCCTCTACGATCTCCCTGACACGCTGGAAGTAGGGCATGTAGCGACGGTAGTAGGCTACGTAGCAGGGTACTCCCGTCTGCTCGCTCACCCGGTTGATGCGCACACAGTCTTCGTAGGTCGCCGCCAGCGGCTTCTCGACATAGACGGGCTTGCCCGTGCGCATCGCCATGATAGCGTAGGTGGCGTGCGACGAGGGCGGCGTGGCGACATAGACGGCATTGACCTCCGGGTCGTCGATGAGCTCCTGTGCATCGGTATACCACCGGCCGATGTGATGGCGCTGGGCATAGGAGCGCACGTGGCTCTCACGGCGGCTCATCACGGCAACGACCCGTGAGCCAGCCACCTCGTTGAAGGCTGGTCCTGACTTGTGCTCGGCAACGTCGCCGCAGCCTATGAATCCCCATTTGATTTCTTTCATATCTACTCCTCCGGCATCAGGAACTTGTCTCCCGTCTCCCTGACGAGAGCCTTGCGTGCATATTCGGAATAGCCGGGACGCCCTACCGTGGCGCCGATCCCGGTCTCGGTGCGCAGGAACTTGCCGTCCTTCTCCGGCTTCACCGCCATGTCGTTGTACTTCACGATGAGGTACAGGGCGAGCTGCCGCCAGCGGGCAAGCATCTGCTGGGCTTTCTCTACGGAATAGTCGTTGAGCAGGCGGACGGCAGCAGCCTTGTCCGACTGGTAGAGGTCGAGGACTCGCGACTCTATCTGCGGCTGGGCTTCGAAATAGCTCCGCTCCAGCGAGTCGCGGACGGCAGCCAGCGAGGGGAACATCTGGCTGTAGCGCGGATAGACCATGTTGCTCACCCAGTTGCACACCCAGAAGGCATTCTTCTCCGAGAAGGTCACCGCGTCGGCACCGGGGGTGTTGTAGCACTCAGGACGTTCAGTCATACTGCAATAAACGGGCGTGTATGCCACCATGTTGCCGTCGTCGTTGCCCCACCAGATGACGCCGCCAATCTCGCGGGGAAGCCATGAGCGCATCTGGGAGACGTAGGAGAAGCCTGTCTGCTGGGTACTCGTGGGGCGCTCGTTGAAGTATTTCTTGCCGTCGACCTCGAAGGTCAGGGGCGTGGGACGATAGGGAGAGTCCCAGTTGCCTTGGGCTACGTCGCCGTCCAACGCCAGCGGCGTGCCTTCAAAGTGGTCGCGCATGGCTGCCTCTACGTCCTGGACGCTGAGCTTGCGGTCGGGAACCACCCACAACGGCATGTCTTCTGCCGACGGGTCCTTGCCCAACGCCCACGGCAGGTAGCGGTCCATGCCGCTCTTGAAGCGGTTGAAGAAACTCCACACACGGGCATCGCAGATGCGGCGACCCATGAAGTCGGGCTTGGCATACGCCATCTTCCACGAGAAATCAGCGTCCTTGCCCGTGAACCAACCGTTCTTCCGTGCATAGCTGACGACATTCTTGGAGTAGAGGACATTCTTCTTGTCCTTCATATTGAACTTTCCGATGCGGCTCTGGTTGGCATGTCCGCAAATCACATCGTCGGGGACGCGAAGGGCTACCCACACCACACGCTCCTTGCTGGCTCTGCGGTCGGCAGCACACCCCATCATCTCCATGATCCATGCTTCGTTGGCATCGCAGATGGTGAACGTCTCACCTTCGGAATTGTATCCATAGGTCTCGGCAAGGCTGGTCATGATGCTGATGGCCTCGCGTGCCGAACGTGAACGTTGCAAGGTGATGTAGATGAGGGAACCATAGTCGAGGATTCCCGTCGAGTCGACCATCTCCTCACGACCGCCGTAGGTGGTCTCGCCGATGGTGACCTGATACTCGTTGATGTTGCCTACGACGTTGTACGTCACGGCTGCTTCGGGTATCTGCCCGTGGTAGACACCCGTGTCCCAGTCGTATACCTTGCGCATCTCGCCCTGGGCATGCTTGCCGGCAGGAAAATGGCAAAGGTCCTGGAACATGCCGTAGGAATCGGCATTGTAGGTACAGATGACAGAACCGTCGACAGAGGCTTTCTTGCCGACGATGAAATTGGTGCACGCAGGTGCTGCCACCACAAACAGGCAAACACCTAAAACCGTTAAGACTAATTTTTTCATATACTATTTGCGAAAATTTTTCATTTTCCAATCTTAATCTTTAATTTTCAATTGTCAATTATCAATTATCAATTGTCAGTTAGCCCTCCTCCCTTCTACGGTAAACTCGCTGACCGTCTTGTTGCCGAAGATGTCGCTAAGGACATACTTCAGTCGGTAGGGACGCTGTTCATTAAAGATGACGTAGCCCTTGTTGTCGTCGGCATGAAGGATGGGGAGCGTGTTTCCAGGCTCTATGAACGACTTCATGAACCACTCGTGCTGACTATAGAAATAGGCGGAGTCGCCCCAGATGTTCACTTGAGGATGGCATTTGACGGGTATGCCGCTGACATCGCTCCGGAACACCAGCCGGTCGTCGACATATAATTCGGTGAAACGAATGCCATAGCGATTGGGAACGGAGTCCATGAGGTCCTCGGCATGCACGGCAAAGCCTACCCTACCCCATCCATGCAGTCCTGTCGTGGTGGGATAGAACACGTCGGTAGTCACGAACGAACCTTCACCCGCTACAGGATAAGCCTTGAAGCCGCGAACGACAGGCGGCGTACGGTCGGTGACATACGCCTTCAGATACTCCAACGGGTCCAGAAGGTTGTCGGTCTGCGTCTCATGCACCTCCAGGTGAAGGTGCGGCCCCATGCTGTGACCGGTGTTGCCGCTGAAGGCAACGAACTGACCGCGGCTTACTGGCAGCTGACATGCTTGGAAGGTGAGTGCAAACGTGTCGCAATGGTGCTGCAAACGGTACTGCTCCATCAGGTTGTTCAGCCGGGGAGAGAAGTCGCGCAAGTGGCCATAGACACTGGTCTTGCCGTTGGGATGGCGAACGTAGATGGCTTTGCCGAAGCCGTGCATGTTCAGCGATGCCTTGACGATATAGCCGTCAGCGATAGCATAGAGCGCCTTGCCTTCCATGTGTTCGGTCTTCACGTCGATGCCGCCATGGAAGTGACGCGGACGAGGCTCACCGAAGTTACCCGCCAGCGTCAACGTATAGTGGATGGGCGAGGTGAAGATGCTGTCTGCCGTGAACGACATCAGACACAGACACAGCAACAGGAAGGGGAACAGTCGGCGCATCAGCATGCCTTGAAACTCATATCAAGTCCTTTCACCGAATGAGTCAGAGCACCGACGGAGATATAGTCGACACCCTGCTCGGCATAGTCGCGGATGGTATCGAAGGTGATGCCGCCGCTGGACTCCGTCTCAAAGCGTCCGGCGATGATGTCTACAGCTTTCTTGGTGTCGGGAACGCTGAAGTTGTCGAGCATGATGCGGTTTACGCCACCACGGTCTAACACTTGTTGCAGCTCGTCAAAGTTGCGCACTTCAATCTCAATCTTCAGGTTGAGCCCCTTTTCCTTCAGGTAGGCATGGCAACGGTCAATGGCATTGGTGATACCTCCTGCGAAGTCGATGTGGTTGTCTTTCAGCAGAATCATGTCGAAGAGTCCTATGCGGTGGTTCATGCCGCCACCTATCTTCACCGCCTGCTTCTCCAGCATGCGCAGGCCAGGAGTGGTCTTACGGGTGTCAAGCACATGGGTCTTCGTACCTTCCAAACGTTTCACATACTTGCTGGTCATGGTGGCGATGCCGCTCATACGCTGCATGATGTTGAGCATCAGGCGCTCTGTCTGCAACAAGGAGCGCACCTTGCCCGTCACCACCATGGCAATGTCGCCGGGCTTCACAGGCGTGCCGTCTTCGAGGAGCACCTCTACCTGCATGGTCTTGTCGAAGGTAGCGAAGACTTTCTTAGCCACTTCGACACCAGCCAATATACCTTCTTCCTTGATGAGCAGGTGAGACTTGCCCATAGCATCTTCCGGTATGCAACACAAGGTGGTGTGGTCTCCGTCACCGATATCCTCTGCAAAGGCGAGGGCTATCAACTTGTCTTCCAATTGGTCTACTGTTAACATATTTATTTCGATTTTAGGTTAGATTTCTCATTGATGGGTTCTCCGTTTCGGAAAGCAATCCATGTGCCGTCTGGCTGATGGCGCAAGTCAAGACATCCTCCCCACCATTCTGTCATGGGCTGTTCCTGCGTGAAGGGATAGAAAGCCGTCACCCGCTGATCCTCCAGCTCAACGACAGCCTGGCTGAGTCGGCTGTCGCCTGCCAATACTTCATGAACGCCTATCTTTCTCATTGGCGCTTGCTTTTAAGGGTGGCAGCAGGATTGTCAAACTTTCTCACCTTCATAGGCACGGTTCTTTCTCCTGCCGGAAGCGATGGAACTCGCTCTTTTCCGGGAATAGGATGCACTCGCTCTCTTCCGGGAATAGCATGCACTCGGTCTTTGTTCGAAGGCGACACGCTCCTTTTCTTGATTGGAACAGGATGGAAGCCGGCATTCGGCGGGTTTCCAAACTCCCTTCTGGGACGCTCATCTCTGGTCTGAGGCTGTTGCTCCATATCGTCACGCAGCTCATCAGGTGAAGGAGACTGTGGTGAGAATGCCTCCGTTGCAGCATGGGTTGATGACTGGCTGCCGTCGCCATTGCCCTCTCTGGTGTGCATACGTATCAGCTGGATGTTCTGCATGAAGAGCAATTTCAACGTACTCCTGCCAGAATCCTTGTTGCGGTTAAGGATGACGAAACCGCGAACCTCCTTGATGCCAATCCTGCCGTTGTCGGCAATCACGATGGAATAAGGCATGTTGGAACTGATCATGCGCACTTGACTGGCTATGCTGTCGTTCATGAAACGAACGGCAAGGACGGCGATAGCATCGCGTGAACCTTCCTGTACGATAAACTGGGAATTGAAATTCCACATCAGCTTGTCACCCTTATGGAATGCCGTATCTGCCTTGATAGCAAAGGTCTGCGAGTTGAAAGGTGGGTCAGGAGAGAGCACCAAAGCCCTGTCGCCTTGCCAGATGTCGGCAGTATCACCCTTTGCGGTAATTGTTCCATACTGGCTCAAGTCGCTTGCCGAAACACCTTGCGTCATGGCTTCGTCTTCCATGCGCTCCGCCAGGTTCTCATAGATGTCGTGCATCATGTCGGCATGGCGCATATAATACTCCATCGACATCTCGAAAGCAGCTTCACTGACACCATGCTTCTTCAAGACTGCCAGCTTGTAGGCTTCCTGTTGCACCAGGGCATCACTCTCTGTCCTGCTCTCACCCTGCAAGATTGCCAGGGCAAGGTGATAGTCATAGAGGATGTCCTCCATGTCACCAGGCTGGATAACCTCACTGGGAATGCCGGGCTTGCAAGCCGTCAGCATAGCCATCAACAGCAGTATGATATATCTTGTTAGATGCCTCATGGCAACTGGGTTTACATTTCGTTCTCTTCACGCTGGCGTTCAGACGAGATGTCACGGTCCCCCTTGACAGGTGCCGGTACATGTCCGTTGCGGCAGAACAAGATCAGCAGGATGACACCGACAGAGATGCAGGCATCTGCAAAGTTGAATATCGGTGAGAAGAAGACAAAGCGGTCGCCACCTACCCACGGCATCCACGACGGCCATGTGGTGTCGATAATGGGAAAGTAGAACATGTCAACGACCTTTCCCTTCAACATCGGCGCATAGCCTTCACCAAATGCCGTCAGCGTGGAGATGCTCCAAGGTGTAGACTCCGTGAAAAGCTGACCGTAGAACAATGAGTCAAAGATGTTGCCGGTGGCTCCTGCAAGAATCATGGAAAGCAAGACTACATACCTTAAAGATGCAGCCCGGCGTATCTGCTGAACGAAATACCAGATGCCGAAAGCAACGGCAACGATACGGAAGAGACTGAGGAATATCTTGCTCCCCAGTTCCATGCCCCAAGCCATGCCGTTGTTCTCGATGAAGTGGATGCGAAACCAGTCGAAGATGTATATCTCGTCCCCAATGCGCATGTTTGTCTTCACCTCTATCTTGATCAGCTGGTCAATCAGCAACAGAACTAATACAAGACCACCGCCAAGCAGTCCTCTACCCAGATAGTTAGTTTTCTTCTCCTGCATGTTCTCCTGGCCTGTATCCTACTTCTTGCGCTGCATCTTCGACTCGACGCTGAGCGTAGCATGCGGAACGGCACGCAGGCGCTCCTTGGGTATCAGCTCACCCGTGATGCGGTCTATGCCGTAGGTCTTGTTTGCAATGCGCACCAGCGCAGCCTCCAGTCCTTGTATGAACTTCTGCTGGCGCTGTGCCATCTGCACCAGTTCTTCTTTCGACTGAGTCGTACTTCCTTCCTCCAAAGCCTTGTAGGTAGGCGATGTGTCGTCAACATCGTTAGAGTCCTGATTGGTCAGGATTCGCATAGTGGCCTGATAGTCGGCGCGCGTCAGTCGTAGTTTCTCATTGATGATGGCTCGGAACTCTTCCAATTCCTCATCCGTGTAACGTGCTTTTGTTGCCATAATAGTAGTAGTTCTTTAGGTGGACACCTGCCTGGTCAGCAGGCAGATGTCCTTGTTAGTGATATTTATGAATTCTTTTCAACTTTAATGTTCAGCTTGAAGTCATCGAAGTCCGCCTCAGCACCGTCGTTGTCGGCAATGGCAATGCTGTCTGCCAATACCTGAGCCTGGATATAGTCGCCAAAGTTGGCAATGGCGGCATCGCTCTGCTCGTTGGCAGAAACCGTCACCTTGATACGGTCTGTGATTTCCAGTCCCGTCTCCTTGCGGAGGTTTTGGATTCGGTTGATCAGTTCACGAGCCATACCTTCCTGTCGCAACTCGTCGGTAAGTTCCACTTCGAGGGCAACGGTCAGGCTGCCTTCGTTGGATACGAGCCATCCGGGAATATCCTCGCTGATGATTTCAACATCTTCAGCATCAACGGTAATAGGCTGTCCGTCAACTGTCAAGGCGATATTACCTATAGTTTCGAGTGAAGCTATCTGCTCCTGGGTCAGTTCGTTCATCTGAGCTGCAATACCCTTCATCAGCTTACCGAACTTCTTACCCATCGTGCGGAAGTTGCACTTCACCTTCTTGACCAGTATGCCTGCGCCTTCTGCAAAGTCGAGTTCCTTCACATTGACTTCGTTCAGTATCAGTTCTTTCACGGCTTCGACGTGCTTCTTCTGCTCTTCGTCGGTAGCCGGAATCATGATGGTCTGCAGGGGTTGGCGCACCTTGATGTTGACCTTCTTGCGCAGGGCGAGCACCATAGACGTAATCTTCTGGGCCATTCCCATGCGTGCTTCGAGTTCTTTGTCAATCAACTGCTCGTCGGCAACGGGGAAGAAGTCGAGGTGTACGCTCTCCTTCTCACCGCCCAGGTCCTGATAGAGACGGTCGGCAAAGAACGGAGCCATTGGTGCCATCAGCTTGGCCACGGTGAGCAGACAGGTATAGAGCGTCTCATAAGCCGACTGTTTGTCGGCACTCATCTCCTTGCCCCAGAAACGTTTGCGGTTCAGACGTACATACCAGTTGGAGAGGTCGTCGTTGACGAAGGCGTCAATGAGACGTCCGGCACGTGTGGGGTCGTAGTTGTCGAACTCTGCCGTGACCTTCTTGATCAAGGTGTTCAGGCAAGAGAGTATCCAGCGGTCTATCTCCGGACGCTCGGTTTGTGATGCCGGGACGGCAGAGGCGGTCGGTTCCCAGCCGTCAACGTTGGCATAGAGGGCGAAGAAGCTGTACGTATTATATAAGGTGCCGAAGAACTTGCGGCGTATCTCGTCCACGCCGTTCGGGTCGAACTTCAGGTTGTCCCACGGCTCTGAGTTGGTCATCATGTAGAAACGCACGGCATCAGAACCAAACTTGTCGATCATCTCGAACGGGTTGACCACGTTTCCGACATGCTTTGACATCTTGTTGCCTTTGGAGTCGAGCACCAGTCCGGTTGAAATTACGTTCTTGAACGCCACAGAATCGAACACCATCGTGCCGATAGCGTGCAGGGTGAAGAACCATCCGCGCGTCTGGTCTACACCTTCGTTGATGAAGTCAGCAGGGAAAGCCAGCCGCTTGTCGATCGCGTCACGGTTCTCAAACGGATAGTGTATCTGTGCGTAGGGCATGGAGCCGCTGTCGAACCACACGTCGATGAGGTCGGCTTCGCGCTTCATCGGCTTGCCGTCCTTCGACACCAGGATGATGTCATCGACATAAGGACGGTGCAGGTCTATCTTGTCATAGTTCTCCTGAGCGAAGTTGTTAGGTTCAAATCCCGCATCTTTCAGCGGATTGGAAGCCATCACACCGGCGGCAACAGACTTTTCAATCTCGTTGTAGAGCTCTTCGATGCTACCGATACAGATTTCCTCCTTGCCGTCTTCGTCGCGCCAGATGGGTAGCGGCGTACCCCAGAAGCGGCTACGAGAGAGGTTCCAGTCGTTCAGGTTCTCCAACCAGTTGCCGAAACGTCCCGTTCCTGTTGACTCAGGTTGCCAGTTGATGGTCTTGTTCAGCTCTACCATCCGGTCCTTCTTTGCCGTTGAGCGGATGAACCACGAGTCGAGGGGATAGTACAAGACGGGCTTGTCGGTGCGCCAGCAATGGGGATAGTTGTGCACATGCTTCTCTATCTTGAACACCTTGTTCTCTGCCTTGAGGTCCATGCAGATGGTGATGTCGAGCGTCTCGTCCTTGTCGGTAAGGGTCTCGTCGTAGGCATTTTTCACGAAACGGCCTGCATATCGGTTCCACAGCTCCACGTTGACATACTTCTTGACGAAGTCCGGGTCGAGGTCTTCAACCACATAATACTTTCCTTGGAGGTCGACGACCGGACGCTCGGCACCCTTCTTGTCGATGAGTACGATGGGCGGCACGCCGGCTTTCTTGGCTACCATGGCGTCGTCGGCACCGAAGTTGGGAGCGATATGTACGATACCCGTACCGTCTTCCGTCGTGACATAGTCGCCGGGGATGACGCGGAAGGCTCCGTCGGTCATGGGTGAGATCATCGGCAACAGCTGTTCGTACTCCATGCCGACAAGATCGGTACCCTTATAGTGTCCGACCACTCGCCAGGGAATGACCTTGTCTCCTTTCTTATAAGCTGCTAAGTCCTGGTCCTTACCCGCTTCGTTGAAGTAGGCACCCACACGCGCTTCTGCCATCACAACGGTGATAGGCTCAGCCGTATAGGGGTTGAAGCTCTGGATGGAGACATAATCAATCTTCGGACCCACACAGAGGGCTGAGTTGGCAGCCAGCGTCCACGGGGTAGTCGTCCACGCCATGAAGTAGGCTTTACCCCACTCTGCCATTTCGGGCTTCGGGTTCTTCATCAAGAACTGAGCCGTACAGGTGGTATCCTTCACATCACGGTAGCAGCCCGGCTGGTTCAGCTCGTGGCTCGACAGTCCTGTTCCTGCTGCCGGACTGTAGGGCTGAATGGTGTAGCCTTTGTAGAGCAGCCCTTTCTTGTAGAGTTCCTTCAACAGCCACCAGAGTGTCTCGATGTACTTGTTGTCGTAGGTGATATACGGATGGTCAAGGTCTACAAAGTAGCCCATCTTCTCCGTCAGCTCACGCCATTCGGCGGTATACATCATCACATTCTCGCGACATTTCTTGTTGTAGTCCTCAGTAGAGATGTAATGTGCGCTCTCCTTGTTGTCGATGTCGGCCTTGGTGATGCCCAGTTCCTTCTCAACGCCCAGCTCGACGGGCAGTCCGTGGGTGTCCCATCCTGCCTTGCGGTGCACCTGAAAACCCTTCATCGTCTTGTAGCGGTTGAAGGTATCTTTGATGCTACGCGCCAGTACGTGGTGTATACCTGGGTGTCCGTTGGCAGAAGGCGGTCCTTCAAAGAATACAAATTGCGGACAACCTTCACGTTCATCGACACTCTTGTGGAAGATATCATCCTTCTCCCACTGTGCTTGCACCTCCTTGTTCACCTGGGTCAAGTTCAGCCCATTGTGTTCGGCAAATCTTTTAGCCATAGTTTTCTTATCTCTTATTTTTGTTTCTGTTCCTTTATTAGCCTGCAAAGGTAGCAAAAGCTGAAGACAATACAAAATAAAATGCTTTTTTTATTTCTTCCTGAAGGTTCAACGACCAATTTGACACCCCGGTTCTGGATAAGTAAAAACTGATACCAGTGCAAGTGGGTAATGTATATCTAACCTTTTATCGAGCACAAACAGCACCGATGAGGGTTCCCCTACAGGGAGAATAAAAAAAATAATACTACATTCTGCACACCTTTTATATCACGCTGACAGTCAGTAGATTATGAGCTTCAAAGCTAAGGAATACCTACATTCTGGAGATTTAACATACACCCGCCTTGCAAGGAGTACTTCCTTGCAAGGCAAACACATAGTAGTTGGCGTGCAAACACATAGTAGTTGCATTCCAACTACAGTAGTTGCATTCCAACGGGCTCTTTTCGGAAAAAACGCCCCTATTTGTTAACAACCTAAAAAGAACGTATAGATGTACAAAATCCACCTTTCTCCTGTTTGTTGCACAGAAGGTTGTCCGGCAATCCCTGACACAGAGAAATGGTGCTGAAACAGTGCAGAAAGATGTAGGATATTTCATCGAAAGAATTCTGTATACCACTGTTTGTCAACGACATACAAGACAAATGTAGAATGTAGCAACTATTCTTATCCAGGACTGGCGTAATGTGATAAAGGCTTCTTTAGGACGGGAAAAGTAGCGTATGATTTACGGTGGCTACTGCGCTCGGCTACATGAAAATAATGAATGATGAATTGTCAATTGTCAACTATAAGTTGTACCTTTGCACACGAATATGGAAAATAACAGAATACTACAGAAGCTGGAAGGACTGGAAGCACGGTTTGAAGAGGTGTCAACGCTGATTACCGACCCGAACGTCATAGCCGACCAGAAGCGCTTCGTCAAGCTGACGAAGGAATATAAGGACTTGGGCGACATCATGGATGCGCGCAAAAGGTATGTGGCATGCCTGAACAGCATCAGCGAGGCAAAGGACATCCTTGCCAACGAAAGCGACCCGGAGATGAAGGAGATGGCGCGCGAAGAGCTTGCTGCCAACGAGGAGTTACAACCGAAACTGGAGGAGGAAATCAAGATTGCGCTGGTGCCGAAGGACCCGGAAGACGCCAAGAACGTGCAGATGGAGATCCGTGCAGGCACGGGCGGCGACGAGGCATGCCTCTTTGCCGGCGACTTGTTCAACATGTACAAGCGCTACTGCGAGTCGAAGGGCTGGCAACTGGCGGTAACCGACTTCAACGAAGGTGCCGTGGGCGGCTACAAGGAGATAGACTTCGCCGTGAGCGGTGCCGACGTTTATGGCACGCTGAAGTACGAGTCGGGCGTCCATCGTGTGCAACGTGTGCCCGTGACCGAGTCGAACGGCCGCATGCAGACCTCTGCGGCAACGGTGGCTGTGCTGCCCGAAGCCGACAAGTTTGAAGTGAACATCAACGAGGGAGAAATCAAGTGGGACACGTTCCGCAGCTCTGGAGCCGGCGGTCAGAACGTGAACAAGGTGGAATCGGGCGTGCGTCTGCGCTACATGTGGAAGAATCCCAACACGGGCGAGACAGAAGAGATACTCATCGAGTGTACCGAAACGCGCGACCAGCCCAAGAACAAGGAGCGTGCCCTGTCGCGCCTATACACCTTTATCTATGACAAGGAGCATCAGAAATATGTCGACGACATCGCCAACCGCCGCAAGAGTCTCGTCTCAACCGGCGACCGTTCGGCAAAGATCCGTACCTATAACTTCCAGCAGGGACGTGTCACCGACCACCGCATCGGCTATACCACCCACGACCTGCAGGGCTTCCTCGGCGGCGACATACAGCCGATGATAGACGCACTGACCGTTGCCGAGAATGCAGAGAAGATGAAAGAAAGTGAATTGTAGTCCAGTACGTTGCGTTGGCAATGCAACAAAAAAACAAAGAAAGACATGAACAGACAAAAACTGATACAACAAATCCGAGAGAAGAAGTCGTTCCTGTGCGTAGGACTCGACACCGACATCAAGAAGATACCACAACATCTTCTAAATGAGGAGGATCCTATATTCTCGTTCAACAAAGACATTATCGATGCAACAGCACCCTGGTGCGTCTCCTACAAGCCCAATCTGGCGTTCTATGAAGCCTTCGGACTGAAAGGTATGGCTGCATTCGAAAAGACTATCCACTACCTGAACGAGCACTACCCCAACCACTTCATCATTGCCGATGCCAAACGTGGCGACATCGGCAATACCAGTAGCATGTACGCGCGTACCTTCTTTGAGGAGTACGACCTCGATGCACTGACCGTTGCACCCTATATGGGCGAAGACTCCGTAACGCCTTTCCTGCAATATGAGGGCAAGTGGGTGGTGCTGCTGGCACTGACTAGCAACAAAGGCAGCCACGACTTCCAGCTGACAACCGACGAAAAAGGCGAAAGGCTGTTCGAGAAAGTGCTGCGCACATCTCAGGAATGGGGCAGCAAAGAGAACATGATGTATGTCGTCGGAGCCACACAGGGACGGATGTTTGAGGACATTCGCAAGGTAGCACCCGACCACTTCCTGCTGGTTCCGGGCGTTGGTGCACAGGGCGGAAGCCTGCAAGAGGTGTGCAAGTATGGCATGACGAAGGACTGCGGACTGCTTGTCAACTCCTCTCGCGGCATCATCTATGCCTCCCAAGGTGCTGACTTCGCTGAAGTGGCAGCACAGAAAGCGCAGGAGCTGCAAGCACAAATGGCAACTGAACTTAGTCGTATCTGAACAAGAGATGAACGACAACAAGACTATCATTGACCCCGTTTTCGGATTTATCAGCGTGCCGAGAGGACTGCTGCTCAACATCGTGAAGCATCCGCTGATGCAGCGACTTACGAGAATCAAGCAGCTGGGGCTGGCATCGGTGGTCTATCCTGGTGCCCAGCACACACGCTTCCAACACTCGTTGGGGGCTTTCCACCTGATGAGCGAGGCTATCTTGTCGCTCCGCCAGAAGGGAATCTTCATCTTCGACTCGGAAGCCGAAGCCATACGAGCTGCCATCCTGATGCACGACATCGGTCACGGTCCGTTCTCACACGTCCTGGAGAACACGCTGATACACGGCATCTCTCACGAAGACATCTCGCTGATGATGATGGAACGCATCAACAAAGAGATGAACGGAGAACTGAACCTGGCCATGAAAATCTTCAAAAACGAGTATCCAAAGAAGTTCCTACACCAGCTGATTTCCAGCCAGTTGGACATGGACAGGCTCGACTACCTGCGGCGCGACTCGTTCTTCACGGGCGTAACGGAAGGAAACATCGGCAGTGCCAGAATCATCAAGATGCTGAATGTGGTCGACGACAATCTTGTCATAGACCAGAAAGGCATCTACTCCATAGAAAACTACCTCACTTCCCGACGACTGATGTACTGGCAGGTGTACCTGCACAAGACGACGGTAGCCTACGAGAAGGTTCTGGTGAACATGCTGCGGCGTGCCAAGAGACTGGCAAAGGAGGGACAGCAAGTCTTCGCCTCGCCAGCACTTGCCTACTTCCTATACAACGATGTGGACAACGAGTGGTTCAACACCCACGCCGAAGCGTTGGAGATGTATAGCCAGCTGGACGACTCCGACATCTGGAGTGCGCTGAAAGTATGGCGCAACCACGACGACAAGATTCTGTCCGTCTTGGCTGCCGACCTGCTCGACCGCCGCATCTTCAAGGTAGAGATACGCGAAGAGGAACCCACCACAGAGGAAACCAGCCAACTGAAGGCGGCGCTGGCTGCCCACTTCCACATCGGAGAGGCTGATGCTGACTACCTGATGAGCCTGAATACCATCCAGAAAGACATGTACGACATACACGACGACCACATCTCCATCCTCTATAAAGACGGCACCTTGAAGGATATTGCCAATGCCTCTGAGATACTTAACGTACAGCTGTTGTCGAAAAAAATCAGAAAATATTATCTCTGTTATCAACGTATGTTGTAAAAAAGTTGTATATTTGCACGATAATTAGACCATCAAAGGTCTCAAAGCATTAAATTATTCACTTTATGGAGTTTACAGCTAAGCAAATAGCAGAGTTGATACAAGGTCGTATTGAGGGTGACGAAAACGCCGTCGTCAATACGTTTGCCAAAATTGAAGAAGGAAAAAAAGGAGCCATATCCTTCCTTTCCAATCCCAAATACACCCACTATGTCTATGATACGGAATCGTCGGTCGTGCTGATTGACGAGGAAGTTAAGTTGGAGAAGCCGACTAACGCCACGCTCATACGCGTGAAGAACGCCTACGAATGTGTCGCCAAGCTGCTCCAGATGTACGATGCGATGAAGCCCAAGAAGAGCGGTATTGACCCGTTGGCATTCATCTCGCCGAAAGCAAAGGTGGGCGAAAACTGCTACATTGGTGCATTTGCATACATCGGCGACGGCGTGGAGATTGGCGACGGCTGCCAAATCTATCCGCATGCCGTCATCTATGACAACGCAAAAGTCGGAAACAACTGCATCATCTACCCCAACGTCAGCATCTACCACGACTGCAGACTGGGCAACAACGTAACCATACACTCTGGCAGCGTCATCGGTGCCGACGGCTTCGGTTTCGCACCTACGCCCGATGGCTTCGACAAGATTCCGCAGATTGGTATCGTCACCATCGAAGACAACGTAGAGATTGGTGCTAACACATGCATAGACCGCTCAACAATGGGCAGCACTTACATCCGCAAGGGTGCCAAGTTGGACAACCTGATACAGGTGGCTCACAATGCAGAAGTAGGTCAGAACACGGTCATGGCAGCACAGGTAGGCATCGCCGGTAGCACGAAGGTGGGCAACTGGTGCATGTTTGGAGGACAAGTAGGCATCGCCGGACACCTGAACATTGCCGACGGCACGCAGGTAGGTGCACAGGCTGGCATCACCAACAGTATCAAGAAGGCTGAAGCACCTATACTCGGCTCGCCAGCCATTGATGCCAAGGCATACATGAAGTCGTATGCCGTGTTCCGCCGCCTACCGGATATCTATCAGCAGCTGAGCGCACTGAAGAAAGAAGTAGAACAACTCAAATCGAAATAAAAGAATGGAAACGACAAAACAGAAAACACTGAGAGGAAGTTTTTCGCTCTTCGGAAAAGGACTGCACACAGGACTGAGCCTCACCGTGACGTTCAATCCAGCTCCGGAGAATACGGGATACAAGATCCAGCGTATCGATTTGGAGAACCAACCCATCATAGACGCCGTGGCAGAGAAAGTCGTCGACACACAGAGAGGTACCGTCCTGGCACAGGGCGATGCACGGGTCTCTACCGTAGAACACGGACTCTCTGCCCTCTTTGCGATGGGCATCGACAACTGTCTGATACAGGTCAACGGTCCTGAGTTCCCCATCCTCGACGGTTCTGCCGCCATGTACGTGGAGAAAATCAATCAGGTAGGCATCGAAGAGCAGAATGCTCCCAAAGACTACTATATCATCCGCAAGAAGATAGAGGTAAAAGACGACGAGAGTGGTGCCTGCATCACCATCCTGCCTGACGACCAGTTCTCGATTACTGCCATGTGTTCGTTTGAGTCGAAGTTCATCAACAGCCAGTTTGCTACGCTCGACAGCATGGAAAACTACGAGAAGGAGATTGCCGCAGCACGCACCTTTGTCTTTGTCAGAGACATCGAACCGCTGTTGCAAGCCAACCTCATCAAGGGCGGCGACCTGGATAACGCCATCGTCATCTATGAAAAGCAGACCACACAGGAGCGCCTCGACATGCTGGCTGACATGCTGCACGTACCGCACATGGATGCCAACAACCTGGGATATATCCAGAACAAGCCGCTGGTATGGGAGAACGAGTGTACCCGCCACAAGCTGCTAGACATCATCGGTGACATGGCACTGATTGGGAAACCCATCAAGGGACGTATCGTTGCCACCCGTCCGGGACACACCATCAACAATAAGTTTGCCCGACTGATGCGTAAGGAAATCAAGAAACATGAGATACAGGCTCCTATCTACGACCCCAATGAGGAACCGGTAATGGACAACAACCGCATCCGTGAGCTGCTTCCCCACCGCTACCCCATGCAGTTGGTAGACAAGATTACAGCTATCGGACCGACTACCATTGTCGGCGTGAAGAATGTCACCGCCAACGAGCCGTTCTTCGTAGGACACTTCCCTCAGGAGCCTGTCATGCCTGGTGTGTTGCAGATAGAGGCTATGGCCCAGTGCGGCGGTCTGTTGGTGCTGAACCAGCTCGAAGAACCTGAGCGCTGGTCTACCTATTTCATTGGTATTGACAACGTGAAGTTCCGCCAGAAAGTTGTTCCGGGCGACACGCTGCTATTCCGCGTCGAACTGCTCCATCCCGTTCGCCACGGCATCAGCTCGATGAAAGGCTATATGTTCGTAGGCGACAAGGTCGTTTCCGAAGCCTCCTTTACCGCTCAGATTGTCAAGAACAAATAAATCGCAAATCCATCATATGAACAAAATCAGTCCATTAGCATACGTCCACCCGGAAGCCAAGCTGGGTGACAACAACATTATCGGTCCGTTTTGCTATATCGACAAGAACACGGTAATGGGTGACAACAACGTACTGCAGAACAGTGTGACCATCAACTACGGTGCCCGCATCGGCAACAGAAACGAGTTCTTCCCAGGTGCCAGCATCTCGACGAAACCGCAGGACCTGAAGTTTAAGGGAGAAGACACCATCTGTGAAGTAGGCGACAACAACTCCATCCGAGAGAATGTAACCATCAGCCGCGGCACGGCATCGAAAGGGACGACCAAGGTGGGCAACAACAACTTGCTGATGGAGAACATGCACGTGGCTCACGACTGCATTGTAGGCAATGGTTGCATCATCGGCAACTCCACGAAGTTTGCCGGCGAGGTGGTCATCGACGACTATGCCATCATCAGCGCAACAGTCCTGGCTCATCAGTTCTGTCGTGTAGGAAGCTATGTGATGATACAGGGAGGCAGCCGCTTCTCAATGGATATTCCTCCATACATTATTGCCGGCAAGGAGCCTATCCGCTACGCTGGACTGAACATCATCGGCTTGCGCCGCCGCGGGTTCTCGAACGAGACCATCGAACTCATCAAAGAAGCGTACAACATTATATATAATAGTACCGGAACTCGCGCCGAAGCCATTGAAGAAATCAAGCGCACGCTGACCGTCACTCCTGAGATACAATACATTATCGACTTTGTATCGTCATCACAAAGGGGGATTATCAAGTAACAACATCCCCTTTTACATCTCAAAGTATTTGGAGATAAGGAATCAGGGGAGGGGAAAGATTTTGAGTGTGTAGCGACCAAAAGAGTGAGGAGTTGATGAATAAAACTCTGATAGTGATATTAGGACCAACAGGAGTCGGCAAGACGGAGCTATGTCTTCGTGTTGCCGAATCTTTTCATATACCTATCATCAATGCCGACTCCAGACAAATCTTTGCGGAAATACCCATTGGTACCGCTGCTCCTACTCCGGAACAACAGCAACGGGTGAAACACTTCATTGTAGGTACCCACCATCTGGAGGACTATTACAGCGCATCGATGTACGAACAGGATGCACTTGCGGTAATACAAGAGCTGTTTCAGACAAAAGATATTGCACTCCTTTCCGGCGGTTCCATGATGTATATCGATGCCGTATGCTATGGCATTGACGACATTCCAACCGTTGACGAGCATACACGGCAATGGATGAAGGCACGATTGGCAGAAGAAGGACTGCCGGCTTTGGTGGAAGAACTCAAGCGGTTAGACCCTGAACACTGGGCATTTGTCGACAAGAACAACCCCCGACGTGTGGTGCACGCCTTGGAAATCTGCCACATGACCGGAAAGACTTACACGTCATTCCGCAAGAATGAAAAGAAACAACGTCCGTTCAACATCGTCAAGATTGGGCTGAACCGTCCACGCGAAGAACTCTATGAGCGCATCAACGCAAGAGTCGTGCAGATGATGGATGAAGGAATGGCTGAAGAAGCCAGACGTGTCTATCCACTCAAAGGGCTGAATTCACTCAACACCGTCGGCTACAAGGAACTTTTCGACTATTTTGACGGCAACATCACCCTTGATGAAGCCATCTTCAAGATACAAAGCAACACACGCCGCTATGCCAGAAAACAGCTGACCTGGTACAAGCGCGACGACTCCGTCAGGTGGTTTGCCCCTGATCAGGAAGAAGAAATTATCCGTCTCATTACTCATCAGCAACAACAATGAAAAGAATCATCAAATACATCAAGGCTTTTTGGCAGCGTGCCAGGGGCTTCTTCAGATGGTATGTCAACCTATACAAGGGACGTGCATGGTACACGAAAGCACTGTTAGGCATCACGTCGTTTATCGTCAGCATCTTCATCTGGTTAGGGCTGGTCGACATCAACTTCCTGTGGCTGTTCGGTAAGTCGCCAGGCTTTGGCGAGATCATGACACCTCCGACGTTCGAAGCCTCTGAGATATACAGTGCCGACGGGGTGCTGATAGGTAAGTTTTATAAGGAAAATCGTACACCTATCAGGTTTGACGAAGTCAGCCAGACGTTTTGGAAAGCATTGATAGATACAGAAGACGAGCGTTTCTACAGTCATCACGGAGTAGACATCGAGGGCATAGGCGGTGCCATCAAGGATGCGCTGACGCGCAGGGGTTCCAGAGGTGCCTCTACCCTCACCCAACAGTTGGCTAAGAACATGTTCCACATGCGTGGGCAAAAGTCCAACGGGTTGCTGACTAAGATTCCCGGGCTCGGCATGCTCATCACCAAGAGCAAGGAGTGGATTATTGCCACCAAGCTGGAGATGGTATACGACAAACGAGACATCCTGACGATGTATGCCAATACCGTTGACTTCGGCAGCAATGCCTACGGCATCAAGACAGCTGCGAAGAAGTATTTCAATACCACACCGGCAGAGCTGAAGCCCGAACAGGTGGCCGTTCTCGTCGGAATGCTCAAGGCGACCACTTATTATAATCCTGTGAACAATCCGGAGAATGCGCTGAAACGGCGCAATGTCGTGCTCAACAACATGGTTGAGCATGGTGACATGAGTGCCAGCGAGAAAGACTCACTTGCCAACCTACCCATCAAGCTGGACCTGCAAAAGGAAGAAAACGATGCCGGACAAGCACAATACTTTCGTGAAGCAGTAGCCGCTCACCTGGCAGACTGGGCAAACGAGAACGGATACGACCTCTACTCCAGTGGATTGAAAATCTATACCACCATCGACACCCACATGCAGAAATATGCAGAACAGTCGGCAAGAAGGCAGATGCGGCAGATTCAGCACAACTTCAACAGTCACTGGAACGGACAAGACCCGTGGCGTGACGAGCGAGGCAGGCTGGTTCCGAAGTTCATCGAAAACATAGCCAAGCGCCAGCCCTTCTACCAATCTTTGCAGGCTCGCTTCCCTGACCAGCCCGACAGCATAGAATACTATCTGAACAAGAAGCACCGAGTGAAGCTCTTCGACTATGACAAGGGCACCATTGAGCGCAACATGTCGTCATTAGATTCCATCCGCTACATGGTGAAGTTCATGCATTGCGGCATGGTCGCCATGGAACCACAGACGGGAGCAGTAAAAGCATGGGTGGGAGACATCGACTTCAACTCATGGAAATACGACAAGGTGACAGCTCAACGGCAACCAGGTTCCACTTTCAAGCTGTTTGTCTATACAGAAGCGATGAACCAAGGGCTGACACCCTGTGACAAGCGACGCGACGAATCGTTGACACTCCACGTCATAGACCGGCGTAGCAACCAAGAAGTGGTGTGGACACCGAAGAATGCCTCCGGCAAGTTCTCCGGCGACTCCATCGCCCTGAAGACGGCTTTTGCCAGAAGTATCAACTCGATAGCCGTAAGACTGGGACAGGAGATGGGTATACGCAACATCATCAAGACGGCAAAAGACATGGGCATCACCAGCAAACTGGAGGACGAACCGTCGCTCAGCTTAGGGTCGAGTGACGTCAACCTCCTGGAGATGGTCAACAGCTATTGCACCATTGCCAACAACGGCAAGCACCACGACCCCGTATTGGTGACAAGCATCGTTGACAAGGACGGCAATGAAGTGTATATCGGTTCCAAAGAAGAACATCAGGTGTTGCCCTACAAGACAGCCTTTTTCATGCAGCAAATGCTGAAAGCCGGACGTACGGAAGCAGGCGGGACGTCGCAAGGACTGAACAGTTACATCACCAGCGACACCGACTGGGGCGGCAAGACCGGTACTACCAACAACAACTCTGACGGATGGTTCATGGCAGTAAGCCCGAAACTGGTAGTCGGTGCGTGGGTAGGAGGCGAGTACCGAAGCATACACTTCCGCACGGGAGCACTCGGACAAGGTGCGAAGACCGCACTCCCCATCTGCGGCGGTTTCATCGCCAGCGTCTTCCGCGATTCCCGCTTCAAGGCCTATCATGCAAAATGGCCGCCTGCCGACGAGCTTGAAGTGGAGTCATACATGTATGACTGTGCCACACATGTCGTACAAAACGACACCATCGACAGCCTGTCTGTCTATGAATATCCTGATGAGGGCATGATGCCTGACAACGATACCTCCAGCTACTCGCCCACCCCCACCTACCGTTTTGAGGATGAGCCGACCATAGAGTCGTTCTAAGACATCACATCTATCGGCGAGAGAGCCTTACCGGTAGGAACCAATCGCGCAAGATGCCCGACTCCTGATTCTGGGAGTCGGCACAAAGCAACAGCAGCAGGCTGCCGTCGCACAGCACGGGACCCAAACAGACTCCTTCGTAATTAGCAAAATCCTGATGCAACAAGTTCAGGCGAGTCTTCCATTGACACACCAATGACTTTGAAAGGAAAGGAGACTGTGCTGTCAAGGGACTGTCGTTGGTTACCGCCTCTCCCTGTGCCGGAAACACCTGATAGAGTTTACATTGGCAGAAAGCGCCCAGCTTCTTCTTGGGAATGAAGACCTCACGCTCCAATACCAACAAGCTGCCGTCGGGCAACGCCACCAGTTCGCTGACACCCATGATATAGATGCGGGCAGATTGGCTGACAGAAGGAGCATCCATCTCATACGCATAGCTGTTGCGAGGCAGGAAATCCTCACCAAACGACTGCAACCGAATCCTGTTGCGTACACCATTTGTAGCAGTGGTAGCATCGCCGTCGGCTGGCAGCGTACTTTCTGTTGCCGTCCAGATGAGGCGTGTAGCCTGCTGATAGGTCAGCGCCTCGAAGCCATAATTGCGGCGAATCCTTTTCTGCCAGACAGGAACAGCCAGCTCCCTACCCGTTGGTTTGCCGTCCAACCGATACTCTACGACACGCAGGTCAGCCTCTCGCGACAACAACACGGTATTGGTCTCAGGCAGAAAGGCTACTCCTTCCACGTCGCCCTTCGAAGTTCCCACCGTCACAAAGCTGTCTACACGCACTTCCAGCAGTTTCCCCTTCAGGCTGTCCAACTGAACCGAAAGGAAGAAGAAGCCGTCTTCAGCCCCCTTGTCAGAAACCATCAGGTACTGGTCTCCTCCCATCCGGGTCAAACCACTATAGTTGCCGGCAGGCACCTGACGGGAGAAATAATGCTGCTTGCCAACTTCCCCTTTCAAGACGACCATGTCACAGGTCTGTGCATAGCCACCCGTCAGCGCACAGAAAGCAAGCAAGAGAACAAAGAGTCTGGGCATAAAGAAAACAAAAGAATTGGAAATCAAGCTGTCATCTCATAGTAATACCAATAGGTTTTACCATATTTCTGTTTCAAGACCATACGCCGGGCATTGTCTTCACCCGTCGTCACATCAGCCTGTACAGACTTGATCTGCCGCCTCAGCTGTATGAAGTCGTCATACTCCTTCTCCAGCTGATGGTTCCGGAAGTTCAGTACAGGATGGCGGGAGACATGGACATACACCACCAAAGCCTCACGATAATGCTTTGGCAACGGCTTCGACAAGTCGTAGTATTTGGGCAACATCGTGGCAAATTCTTCCAACTTCCTGTCCAGGAGAAACTTGGTGAGAACGAAGTCTACCCCCTTGCGGGATATTTTCTGCACACGGGCTTTCGGCAGCATCAGGGAATGGGCATGCAAACTGTCGTAGGTAAGGCTGGCGGAACCCGGTGATACGGGCGTTTCAAAGAACTTCTCGCCCAGCTGTCTGTTGAGTGTCAGCGCATAAGCCCGTACAAAAGTCAGCGACGGTGACGTCTGCTCAGCCTGCTGTCCTACAGCTATCGCCTCGTCAACCTTCTGCTCTGTCAGCAGGTGCTCCATGCGAGCCTGTCGGTGGAAAGGCTCGTCGGTGTTGGCAAACAATGCTACACAAAGCAACATCATGAACATGAGAAGCAGATTGACCCACATCACATGAGACGTAAAGCCTGAAGACTTCACCTCTGGAGTGAGCGGCTGGTACGTAACGGACAGATAGACCAGGACGGCAAAGACCGCCAAAACCACAGGAAAGGCTATCCACCATCCACCGACATCGATAGATGTAGACACCTGCGGCGATATACTCGTAATGAAAATCAGTACCAATACAGACGGCATATACGTCAAGGCATGGGTACGCTTGTACAGTCTTGTCAGTTTATAAACGACAGCTTGAAGCAGGAGCAGTGCCATGGTTATGAGCACCGCTCCTGCCAGAGGTACGTAGTGGGTCTGCCCTCCAGATGCAAGATGTTGTGAGACCACCATCACGTCAGCCTGATAGAAGTACAGGTAGCAGAAGGTGAAGACAGCAAAGACTATCCTACACATCAGCCGCATCGTGAAAGAGTTGACCTTACTGTTCATTTAGTTCTTCTTTAAGACTACTGCCGACCGTGCCGGGATATAGAGTTTGAGCCACTCTTTCTTATCCTCGACATACAGCGGATCGAAATTGGTGAAGTGGGTAACGCTGTCATCGGCAAAACCATGACCGCCAAAGTCCGTTGCGTCAGTGTTGAGAACGACGCTGTATGAACCTGTCGGGACAAGGAATCCATAGTCTGTGAACGAGCGGGTCGGCGAGAAGTTGAAGACAAACACGAGGTCGCCGCGCATGAACGCCAGCACCTGATCGCCGTCATTGTGCCAGATTTCCTGAACGGGAGTCTTGTTGAAGTTCTTCTCGCTCTTGATCACCTTCAGCATCTCACGGTCGAAGTCGCCCAGCCAGTGGTAGCAGAGGTCTTTGTTGTCTACCAGGTTCCACTGACGACGGGCATACTTGTAGCTCCATCCGTTGCCTTCGCGCGGGAAGTCTATCCATTCCGGATGTCCGAACTCATTACCCATGAAGTTCAGATAGCCTCCGTTAATGGCACCTGCCGTGACCAGACGGATCATTTTGTGCAGGGCAATACCTCGCTCAGCCACGCCGTTGAGGTCTTTCTTGGAGAAGTGCCAGTACATGTCGGCATCTATCAGCCTGAAGATAATGGTTTTGTCACCCACCAATGCCTGGTCGTGCGACTCGCAATAAGAGATGGTCTTCTCATCGGGACGGCGGTTCTTGACCTCCCAGAAGATGCTCGACGGCTTCCAGTTTTCGTCGCTCTGCTCTTTGATGGTCTTGATCCAGTAGTCTGGAATGTTCATCGCCATACGATAGTCGAAGCCATAGCCGCCGTCTTCGAACTTGGCAGCCAGCCCCGGCATGCCGCTCACCTCTTCAGCGATGGTGATGGCATTCGGGTTCACCTCGTGTATCAGTTTGTTGGCAAGTGTCAGGTAGCAGATGGCATTGTCGTCCTGATGACCGTTGAAATAGTCGGCATAGTTGCAGAATGCCTCGCCCAGTCCGTGGCTATAGTAGAGCATGGAAGTCACGCCGTCGAAGCGGAAACCGTCGAAGTGGAACTCTTCCAGCCAATACTTACAGTTGGAAAGCAGGAAGTGGATGACGTCGTCCTTGCCGTAATCGAAGCAGAGCGAGTCCCAGGCTGGATGCTCATGGCGGTCGCCGGCATAGAAGTACTGGTTGGGGTCGCCAGCAAGGTTTCCGAGACCTTCCACCTCATTCTTCACGGCATGGGAGTGTACGATGTCCATGATGACGGCAACGCCCTTCTGATGGGCAGCATCTATCAGGTGTTTCAGTTCTTCCGGCGTACCAAAGCGGCTGCTGGAAGCGAAGAAAGAGCTGACGTGATAGCCAAAGGAACCATAGTAGGGATGCTCCTGTATCGCCATGATCTGTATGCAGTTGTATCCGTCTTCGACGATACGCGGCAGAACGTTCTCGCGGAACTCATCGTAGGTGCCCACCTTCTCTGCATCTTCGCCCATACCGATGTGGCATTCATAGATGAGTAGTGGGTCTTTCTTGGCCTTGAATGTCTTCTTCTTCCACTCGTAGGGCGTGGCGGGATTCCACACCTGAGCGGAGAATATCTTGGTCTGGTCGTCCTGAACCACGCGGCGCACCCATGCGGGTATGCGTTCGCCCTCGCCACCGTTCCAGTGTACGTGCATCTTGTACAGGTCGCCATGCTTCATGGCCTTGTTTGGCAACTTCAGTTCCCAGTTGCCCGTACCCTCGATGCGCTTGGCGCGATATGCTTCGTCTTCCGTCCAGTTGTTGAAGTCGCCAACGAGATAGATGTCCGTAGCGTTGGGTGCCCACTCGCGGAACACCCACCCACGTGCAGTCTTGTGGAGTCCGAAATACTCATGTCCGTTGGCGAAGTCGGAGAGCGTCTGCTTGCCGTTCTGCGTCAACTGTCCCAGCTTCCAAAGAGCATGGTCGTGGCGGCCGCGGATAGCATCCTCGAAAGGTTCCAGCCATCCGTCGTTCTGCACCAGCCCGATGTGCTTAGGAGCCTTGGGAGTCTTCGGGGCTTTCGCCGCTGTCGCCTTCTTGGTGGCCGCCTTCTTGGTGGCGGTTGTCTTCTTTGTTGTAGCCATAATCAGAACCTTGATGGGGGGTAAGGATTAAAGATGAAACGGGAAAGGTGTTAGTGTCAGACTGACTTCACCTTGAAGATGGCTTTGCGGATGTTGCCTTCGCCGATGCAGGGCTGGTGTCCGTCCCAGGGGAAGAAGATGGCAAACTCACCCGGCTTGCAGTTGACCATCGTCTCGGCTTTCAGTCCGGGATATTTCGTCACGTCCTTCTCAGCATTGTATTCTGCGGCGGGCATGTCGCAAAGTGGCATGTAGCCATAGCTCTCCGGTGCGTCGAGGGGAATCTGGATGTCGAGCATGTTCTTGTGGGTTTCAAAGTTGGCAGCCTCTTCGGTCTTGCCCTTTGCCACCTGAATGTTCACAAACAAGTCCTTGTCTTTGATCAAGTGCTTGCCTTCCTCAAGGGTGTTAAGGTCGTTTTCCTTGATGAACTTCACCACGTCAGCAAACAGCGGGTTCACGCTGACATACTTCTCAAGATTGTCTAATGTGTCTACAATCATAATGTTTCATTTTATAAGGTTATACAATAAATTTATCTCGCTTTCATTCTTTGGGAGAGCCTCCTCCTCTCCTCCCCTATTCCAATATGCGCCGCCCGTTGTCATACCTGCCACGGGCGATGACCTGTCCGTTGCGGTCGCGCTCTACAAACTTGCCGTCCCGGTTACCGTTGCGATAATAGCCTTCGAAGCGTGTGCCGTCCTTGCTCACTTCGATGGCTTTGCCGTTGCGTACGCCATGATAGTAAACGCCGCGGAACTTGGAGCCGTCGCTGTAGTGGATGATGATGTCGCCCTCGACGGTGCCGTTGCGGAACTGACCTTCATAGATGTCGCCCTCCTTGCGCGTCAGCTTGCCTTGTCCGTTCTGCTTGTCGTTCTCCCAGTAGCCGGTATAGATGTCGCCGTTCTTCCACGTCATCGTGCCAAACCCCGACTTGTCACCTTTGAGAAAGTGCCCGTTATAGGTATCGCCGTTGCTGTATTTGAACAGTCCCTGACCCGTGCGTTCACCGTTCTGGTATTCGCCTTCATAGACATCGCCGTCGGAAAACTTGTAGATGCCCTTGCCGTTCTGGAGGTCGTTGCGCCAGTCGCCGGTATACTTGTCACCGTCGGCATACATGTAGACACCCTTTCCTTCCTTGCGGTTATCTACCCACGTGCCGCTGTACGACGAGCCGTCGTCCCAGGCGAACACACCCTGCCCGTTCTTCATGTCGTTCTTCCAGTTGCCGTCATAGTAGGCACCGCCTGCAAAGGTGTACTTTCCCTTCCCGTTGCGCTTGTCCTTAGACCATCCGCCTTCATACACGTCACCGTTGTAATAGTACATCGTGCCGTGACCTTCCTGATAGTCGCGATACCACAGTCCCTCATACCTGTTGTTGTTCATGAAGTAGAAGGTGCCGAGGCCGTGCTGCTGGTCCTGAAACCACTCACCGTCATATTTCTCGCCGTCCGAAAAGGTATAGACACCATGCCCCTGACGCTTGCCCTTGACATACTCTCCTTCGTAGCGATCACCGTTCTTGTAGACGCAAACGCCCTTGCCATAGGGCTTGCTGCCCGCCATCTCGCCTTCATACTGCCCGCCGTCACGGGTCGTACACGTTCCGACGGTAATCTTCTGGGCTATACAGCATACAGGCAATAAGGCAAATATAATCGATATAAATAGTGTCTTCACTGTTGATGTCTTCTTTAAATTCAGCCCAAAATTACAAAAAAAAAACGAGAGGGGACGGCAATCGCAGAGTTTAATTCCCATTTTAACTTTATTTTTAAATACCCAACATGAGAAGGTTGAAGGTTCTTGCCTTGTAAGCGACCAAAGGTCAAGCGGATGGTTGAGGGTTGAAGTCACTTTATTACTTATATATATATATAAATTAATCTACTCGCGCGTACCTTATTATATTATTTATATTTGTTTTTGGGCAGAGTGACTTAGTGACAAATTCCAACATCTTCTTTGAAGCGACTTCAGCCACGCTGGGCAAGGAATTGCTCAGCGCGTTCGAGGTCTTCAGGCGTGTCAATGCCTACCGTCTCCACGTCGGTCATACCCACCTTGATGCGGTAGCCGTTCTGCAACCAACGCAGTTGTTCAAGACTTTCAGCCAACTCCAGCGAGGACTGCGGCAACCGCGTAACCTCACGCAACACCTCTGTGCGGTAGGCATAGAGTCCGATATGCTTCAGAAATGGATAGCAGGTGAGCCACTCCTCTTGCGCTTTGCCGCGAACGAAGGGGATAACGGAGCGCGAGAAATACATGGCATAGCCTCGGTTGTCGACGACAATCTTCGGTGAATTGGGACTTTTTGCAGCCTCCATGCTCTCAAACGGCTTGCCGAGGGTGGCTATCTGTGTGGTGTCGTCATCGAAACAACGCATCACCGCCTCTAACTGTGAGCGCTGGATAAACGGCTCGTCACCCTGAATATTGATGACAACGTCGGGAAGGAAGGTTGAAGGTTGAGGGTTAGATTGAGGGTAGAGCTTGTCCAATGCCTCGCAGATGCGGTCCGTACCGCTCTGGTGGTCGTTTCTCGTCATGACAACCTTGCCACCGAACGCCTCGACAGCCTGCCGTATGCGCTCGTCGTCGGTAGCGACATAGACCTCTTCCAACACAGCTGAAACCTGTTCAACAACTCTCTCGATAACCAGTTTGCCACCTAAACGGGCAAGCGGCTTGCCCGGAAAGCGCGACGATGCGTAGCGGGCTGGTATGATTCCTATGAATTTCATGCCCACAAAGGTACGATTAAGTGATGACAAAGCAAAGAGAAAACTTGTTTTTATTTTGCATTCGGGAGTTAGCCGCGGTAACTTACGGATGTGCTTAAAAAAAAAGTGCACATTTATTGCATATTCGCCAAAAACAAATTATATTTGCAGCCATAAAACTACAAACAAATCATTAAAACCTAACAGCAAATGAAAACAAAATTACTTCTAAGCGCGGCTCTGTTGTGTATGAGCTCACTTGCTTTTGCAACCAATTACTATGCTGCACCTGGTGCCAAAGGCAGCGGTAAGAGCATCTCCGACCCTGGCGACATCAGTTCTCTCATCTCTTCTAAGTCGTTTGTTGGTGGTGACTCTATCTTCCTCATGGATGGAGTTTACTATATCACTGCTACACTTGACGTGAAGACACAAGCGGGAACAGCAGACAAGATGACATTCATCGGTGCCTATCCGGGGGCTCACCCCATCATCGACGGCAGCAAGATGCCTTACGGCGGACAGACAAACGGCTTCCGCACTCGCGTAGCTTATGTTCACATCTACGGCATCACAGTAAGATATGCGGGCTTCAAGGGCTTCTATCTTCTTGGAAACAACAACATCTTAGAGAACTGTACGGCTCAGGCTTGTGTGGATTCAGGTATCGCAATCAGCAATGCCGGCGACTGTAAGATTATCAACTGTGACTCTTACGACAACTTCGACTATGAACAGGGAGGTGCTGAAAAGCCTGACTTTGGCGGCAACGCCGACGGCTTCTGCGACAAGCAGTTTACGGGCAACGGCAATACCTACATCAACTGCCGCGCTTGGAACAACTCTGACGACGGATGGGACCTATACAAACGGGGGACGAATACGCCCATCGTTTTCATCAACTGCATCACATACGCCAACTCTCCGGAATACTATGACTTCACGGGTAATCCGCGCCTGGAGGTTGACAAGGCTTGGTTCGACCAAATGGAAGGAAAGACCGCAACGACGACAAAAAAGCATACCGACACCTGGACTCGCACCCACTACTACAACAACGGCAACAAGAACGGATTCAAGATTGGCGGTGCCGGCGTGGCTACCGACGTGACGATGTACCGATGCCTTGCCATTGCCAACACGGTGAAGGGCTTCGACCAGAACTACACACAAGGCGACGTGAAGCTGTACAACTGTACGGGCTATGACAACAAGAACAACTTCCACTTCGGCAGTGCTGAGTGCCGCAGCCTGGACATCAAGAACTGTATCAGCCACTACACGCAAGAGGCTGACTACAGCAACGATAAAAACGAATGGTGGAAGGACATCATCACCACCGCCAACTATACCCACAGCAGCAACTCATGGGACATGGAAGGCATGAAGCCTACGAATGAAGACTTTGTCAGTCTGGTACCGGCTTCAAGCATTGCTGCCCGCGATGCTGACGGCAACTTCAACGTACCTACATTGCGGCTGGCAAGCGGCAGCAAGTTCATCGATGCAGGAGAGGTCATCACCGGCTATTCCGACTATAAGGGCAGCAAACCCGACCTGGGATGGAAGGAATACGACGGAAGCGTCATCCCCACCAGCATCGACAAGGATGTCACCTCGCTGCAAGGTGCACGCCGGCTGAACATCTACGACACCAATGGCAAGCTGGTAGGCATGGTCAGCGACGGCAACATCGACAAGCTGAACCTGAAGCACGGCATCTACATCGTTCGCGACTTCGACACGAACAAAGCAATAAAGATCAGGAAATAAAGAATGAGCGGGGATGCCTTTTGGCATCCCCGCTCTCTTTATCTCTTTAGGACTTCATCGCTTTTCTCAGACACTTCATAAACCGCTGGTATTCCGTCTGTGTGATGTCCACCTTGCCGAAGCATCGCTTATGGGGATAGCGCGCCTTATAGTTGTTGCGCACCATTTCGTGGGTCACGATGTTCTGCACAGGAATGTTGTACTTCTCTATCAGCGGCAGCAAGTACTCGATGGCACTGTCTATCTGGTCTTGCGTCAGGGGCTCTACGAGCGTGTTGCCCTGAAACTCGATGCCGATGGTGAAGTGGTTGCAACCTTCCCTGTCGCCTAATACGGAACGTCCGGCATGATAAGTGACCGCCTCTGGCGGACACATGATGTAACGGGTTCCGTCAGTATCTATCATCACGTGGGTTCCTACCTTCCTCTTCGATGAGGTCAGTACCTCCAACGAACGTTGTGCCGTGGGTTCTGCCGTATGGTGCAGGATGACACCCTGGACGTCGTTGACGGCATCGTGGTCGATGTTGGGGGTGGGATGGCTCACTTCCTGGTAGCCCGTCTTCCGGACATACGGCTCCTCTTGCTGTTGCATGCTGCCTTGCGAAACCGCCCACAGCAGGGTTGCCGAGGCTATGCAGGCTATGCTGATCAATACTTTCTTCATGGGTTTCTTCACTTTTATTTTATGAGATAATGGACTATCATTTGCGTGAACGGGGACGGGTAGAGATATGCTGATAGGCTACGAGCCTGTCAGTTCTGCCCCCCTGCTCTCTATAGTAGACGAGTGCCTGATACTCGTTTTCGGTCTGATAGAAATTGCCCTCGGAAGGAACAAAGCCCACTCTTCCGTCAGCACCCACCAGAAGGAATTGGTAGGAGTAGTAGCCCAACTTCAGGGGCAGCACCGCCTCGTATGATTTCGAGACTTCGTCGTATTGCATCCTGTACTGCGGCAGGAAGCGGTCGAACGTCCAATCGCCGTTCAGGTATACCTCACCATTCAGCTTCTCGTCTGCCAGCAAGTGGAAGTGCACATCTATGTAGTCGCTGGTGAATGTCGACTCATAGTTGTCTGAGTTTCTGAAGACATAGGCACCGTTGGCATCTTCATCATAGAGATAGTTCCTTCTGGGTTCCGGCACATAGGGATAGGCATGGAAGCGTTTGCCGTCCCAACTGAGCGACTCTATACCCATAGAGGCAACGTTTGTACTGAGTATCTCAAACTTATGATACTCGTTTCCGCCTTCAAAAATCAGGTCACGGCAGTGTTCCCACCGCAATCTGTCAGACAAGACATACTGAGGCTGTACGTTCCATCGGGCGTTGTCCCACCGTTTGTTCTGCATGACCACCGTCTTGAGCTGCTGCTGAGGGTTGACGACAAGCAGGTTGCCGTAGTTCAGTTCCATCGACAGCTGCTGATGGGTGTTATTGATGTCGATGTCCGTATTCGTCGAAGCTACCATACCAAGCCCCATCAGCGGCTCGACGACCATCAGGCAGACGGTAAGCACAGGCTCTTCATTGTTGTTGTCGTCATAAACAGTGACCTTATAGTTGCCGCTCATGGTGAGCCTGCAGTTCTCGTTCGGAATGTTGAACTGGTAATGGGTGTAGAGCGTTGTGGTCAGCAGCGACTCCTGTATGTTGTCGATGACGTTTCCTGTATCGAAGCCTGCGATATAGTCTGTAGGGAACAGCTCAGTAGAGACGCTCCAGTCGGCTTCACAATGCTCCACCTTATACATGTATCGGTGGTATTCAGGAGTCAGGTCGTCAAAGGATATGCTGAACGAACATTTGCCCAGTTCACATATAGGCAGCGACATCCAGTCGTTGTTGGCAATGACTTTCAGCGACCTGATGTGGTCTTTGTAGATTTCATGACGCTGCGCCATGCCCTCGACATGACAGGTCAGCACGAGGAAGAGGAGCCACAACCATGCGGTTCCCTTCCCTGCCCTGTTGCTGAGTATGTGAACGTACTTCATGGAAAGTCCTTGTTTGTATGATTCCGAATCGATGGAGCCTCGTGTCACTTTTTACGTCCAAAGCTCTTCAGCCAGTTCAACGGCTTCTTGACCAACGCCTTCAAGCCGCTTTCCTGTTGCGTCTTCTTGGGAAGGGCAAAGTCTTCACGCACGGCATACTTTGAAGAAGTTGATGGGAGCGCACTCTCTGGCGTCTGACGAGGATGCTTCTTGCGACGCTTCTTCTTTTTCTTGGCTCCTTCAGCCTGAGCGGGCTGCGGTTGCTGCTGCTTGACAGCATCCTGAGAGGGGGATTCTTGCTTGGACTGTTTGGGTTGCTTGGGCTTCTTAGGACTCTTCTGACTCTTTGGACTGGTCTGACTTTTCTGTTCCGTCTGCTCCTTCTGCTGGTCCGAAGTGTTGGCAGGTGCTTGCTTCTCTTTCCGCTCCGTTTTGTTGGTGGGCTTACGGCGGTGGGCATTTTGGTCGCGATCCTTCTTCCTCCGGTTCTTCGCACTTGAGCCTTTCTTTCCTTTATATTCCGGTGCTTCACCCAATGTTTCCGGCACTTCAACCTTTTCTACTTCTTTTCCAAGGAAGTGCTCTATCTGCTTGAAGTAATTGATGTCTTCCGGATTGACAAAGGTGATGGCACTACCATTGCGGTCGGCACGAGCGGTACGTCCTATGCGATGGACGTAGTCTTCGGCATCGTGCGGCACATCGTAGTTGATGACCATAGCGATGTCGTCGATATCTATGCCACGTGCCAGGATGTCTGTGGCTACAAGAACGTCTATCTGACCGCTCTTGAACCTGAACATCATATCGTCGCGCTGAGCCTGTGAGAGGTCTGAGTGCATTTCTCCGCTGTTGATACCCTGCCGTATCAGGGCGGTACTGATCTGCTTCACCTTCGTCTTCTTGCCAGAGAAGATGATGACACGCTTCAGATCGCCAGCCTTGAAGATGTCCTTGATGATGCCCAACTTCTGCGTTTCGTAGCAGACGTAGGCTTTCTGCTGTATCTTCTCTGCCGGCTTGCTCACGGCAATCTTCACTTCTACAGGATTCTTCAGCAACGTCTTTGCCAGCTCTTCTATCTTGTCGGGCATGGTAGCAGAGAACATGATGGTCTGGCACGTCTTCGGCAACTCCTTGGCAATCATGAGGATGTCCTCAGAGAAACCCATGTCCAGCATACGGTCGGCTTCATCGAGAATGAAGAACGACACCTTGCTAAAGTCTACATTACCCAGACTCAAGTGAGAGATGAGCCTTCCCGGTGTGGCTATCACCACGTCGGCACCCATCGTCAGGCTTTTATATTCCTGGTCGTAACGGTTACCGTCGTTGCCGCCATAGACAGCTATGCTGCTCACACCCTTGAGGTAATAGCTGAAACCCTGCATGGCCTGGTCTATCTGCTGTGCCAACTCGCGGGTAGGAGCCATGATGACACAGTTGACGACATCTTTCGGGAAGTCTATCTGGCTACCATCCGGGAGGAAGCCATAACCGTCGTCGAGCATACTCAGCACCGGCAACAGATAGGCTGCGGTCTTTCCCGTTCCTGTCTGTGCGATGCCCAGCACATCGTTACCATCTAATATCTCAGGGATGCATTTCTCCTGTATCGGAGTACATGTATCAAAGTGCATGTCTTCCAATGCATCCAACACGTTGTCATTTAAGTTTAATTCGTCAAAATACATATTGAGGATTTACTGATTATACAATTTCACGATTTATTTACGATAAACGGTTTTCAATTTTCAATTTTCCAATTATTAGTTCGGTGCCTTGCGATAGCAGAAGTAGGCTATTACAGCAAAAATAATGTTAGGCATCCATGCTGCCAGGATGGGGGGCGTGTCTGCATTGATGGCGAAGGTGGAGCTGATGGTCTGCAACATGATGTATCCGAAGCTCAGGGCGAGTCCTATGCCGAGATAGAGTCCCATGCCGCCCTTCCGTTTACGCGAGGAGAGTGAGAAGCCGATGGTGGTAAGGATGAACGAGGCAAACGACATGGCGATGCGTTTGTGGAACTCCACCTCATACTGGACGACATTTCCCGAACCTCGTGACGTCTGCTTGGAGATGTAGTCGAGCAGTTCCGGACTTGTGAATGTCTCCTGCTGTCCTTTAGAATACACCAAGTCGGCAGGCTCCATGAGGATGAGCGTGTCCTTGACATTACCGCTGACGATGTGCTCCTTCAGTCCTTTTAGCGTACGGATTTTCCAGTTACGCGCCTTCCAGTGATACTTAGAGTCGGAGATGGTATCATATTGTATCTCCGTTGCCGTCATGTGGCTGACCAGTTTCTTGTCTTCAAACTTGTCGAGACAGAAGCCATAGCCGCGCTTGTACTTGTCGTCATAGTGCTGAATGTAGGCAATCGTACCCTTGCCCACCATCAACTGCACGTTCTCTGCCGCCGTATTCTTCTTGGAATTGCGGTAGAGCATCTCGAAGTTCTGGCGGATGACCGTGCCGTGGGGGATGACGAAGCTGTTCAGATAGAAGGTGGTCAGCGAGATAAGCACGCAAGAGAACATGTATGGCCGCATCAACCGCTTGAACGAAACGCCTGCTGCCAGCATGGCTATGATCTCGGAGTTGCCTGCCAACTTAGACGTGAAGAAGATGACGGCTATGAAGACGAACAGCGGACTGAACAAGTTGGAGTAATAAGGAATGAAGTTGGCATAGTAGTCGAAGATGATGGCACGCCAGGGAGCATGATATTGCGTGAACTTTGACAGGTTCTCGTTAAAGTCGAAGACGATGGCTATTGAGATAATCAGCAGGATGGAATAGATGTACGTACCTATGAACTTCTTGATGATATACCAGTCGAGGATGGTGAAGAAGCGTTTCGGGCTGATGAAGTCCCACCCCTTCTTCAGCCAGTGAGCCAACTTCATGCACCAGGAAACCGCCTTCAGCAGAAGCGGGTTCTGTCTGATGGCGTTCCATGCGGCAATCCATGTGGCTTTGTTCTTCAACTTCTTGATATCCATTGTCATTTCTTTTTGTTGGGCGATACTACTCTGTTCAGGCTGTACGGCGGCTGGATGACGACCTTAGACGCGCCTGCCTAACTGCTCGATAACGCCACGCTTCCATGCTACGAAGTCGCCCTGCTCGATATGCTGTCTGGCATCGGTCACCAACCGCAGGTAGAACGCCAGGTTATGAATGCTGGCTATCTGCATGGCGAGCAACTCCTGTGCCTTGAACAGATGGTGCAGGTACGCCTTGGTATAGATTCTGTCTACCTCACAACCGGCAGGGTCTATCGGCGAGAAGTCCATCTCCCACTTCTTGTTGCGCATGTTCATCGTACCGTCATAGGTGAAGAGCATGGCGTTGCGCCCGTTGCGTGTCGGCATCACACAGTCGAACATGTCCACTCCGCGCTCTATCGCCTCCAGGATGTTCTGCGGAGTGCCCACCCCCATGAGGTAACGCGGCTTGTCTTTCGGCAGAATCTCGTTCACCACCTCTACCATCTCGTACATCACCTCGGTAGGTTCGCCCACCGCCAGTCCGCCGATGGCGTTGCCGTCGGCACCCTTGTCGGCGACATACTTGGCTGCTTCCTGCCGCAAGTCCTTGAAAGTACATCCCTGGACGATAGGGAACAACGACTGCTCGTAGCCATAGAGCGGCTCCGTCTCGTTGAATCGCTTGATGCAACGGTCCAGCCAGCGCTGGGTGAGCATCAGACTGTTTTTGGCATACTGGTAGTCGCTCTGTCCGGGAGGGCACTCGTCGAGCGCCATCATGATGTCGGCACCGATGATACGCTCCGTTTCCATCACGTTCTCCGGCGTGAAGATGTGCTTGGAGCCGTCGATGTGCGACCGGAACTCACAACCTTCTTCGCGCAACTTGCGGATGCCTGTCAGCGAAAACACCTGAAAGCCGCCGGAGTCGGTCAGAATCGGACGCTCCCATCCGTTGAAACCATGCAGGCCGCCTGCTGCCTTCAGCACCTCAAGCCCCGGTCTGAGGTAGAGGTGATAGGTGTTTCCCAGGATGATCTGCGCCTTCACCTGCTCACGCAACTCGCTGAAGTGTACACCCTTCACGGCACCACACGTCCCCACGGGCATGAAGATGGGAGTCTTAATCTGTCCGTGTGCCGTAGTAATCAGTCCCGTGCGGGCATCAGAAGCCGAATCGGTATGTTGCAGTTGAAACTTCATTCGGCCTTCTTCTCCTCTTCAATGTTGAACGTAACAGGGTGTTCTACCAGTTCGTCGGTAAGGGCAAACTCCCATACCTCCTGGATATTCTCGACATAGTGGAAGTCTACACCCTTGCGATACTTCTCAGGTATCTCGTCGATGTCTTTCTTGTTTTCGCGGCACATCACGATGTCGGTAATGCCGGCACGCTTGGCTGCGAGAATCTTCTCCTTGATACCGCCAACGGGAAGCACCTTTCCGCGAAGCGTGATTTCGCCAGTCATGGCGGTGTTCTTGCGCACCTTGCGCTGGGTCAGCGCAGAGGCTATTGACGTGGCGATGGTGATGCCAGCCGAAGGACCGTCTTTCGGCGTAGCTCCTTCCGGCACGTGGATGTGCATGTTCCATTGTTCAAAGATGCGATAGTCGATGCCCAGGACGTCGACATGAGCCTTCACATACTCCAAGGCGATGACAGCCGACTCCTTCATCACGTCACCCAGGTTGCCCGTCAGCGTCAGCTTGCCAGCCTTTCCCTTCGACAGCGACGTCTCGATGAAGAGGATTTCGCCGCCCACACTCGTCCATGCCAGTCCTGTCACCACGCCGGCATAGTCGTTGCCCTGATAGATGTCGCGATAGAAAGGCGGCTTTCCGAGCAGGTCTTCCAACTTGTCGGGCGTGATGGTCGACGTGTCGAGCTCACCGTCCATCGCCTTCTTAAACGCAAGCTTGCGCATCGCCTTGTTCACTTGCTTCTCCAGCTGGCGCACACCGCTCTCACGGGTGTACTGCTCAACGACCTTCTCCAGCGCAGCCTTGTTGAACTTGATTTTCGGCTTCGATGTTTCCAGACCCGTATTCTCCAACTCTTTCGGCACCAGGTGGCGCTTGGCAATCTCTATTTTCTCCTCCGTGATATATCCGCTCACCTCGATAATCTCCATACGGTCGAGCAACGGACGCGGAATGGTATTCAGGTCGTTGGCTGTAGCGATGAAGAGCACCTTCGAGAGGTCATAGTCTACGTCGAGATAGTTGTCGTGGAATGCCGAGTTCTGTTCCGGGTCGAGCACCTCAAGGAGTGCCGACGAGGGGTCGCCGTTGATGGTATGCTGCGTCACCTTGTCTATCTCGTCGAGGATGAATACGGGGTTTGACGAGCCAGCTTTCTGTATGCTCTTGATGATTCTGCCCGGCATGGCTCCGATATAGGTGCGCCGGTGACCGCGAATCTCAGCCTCGTCGTGAACGCCACCCAGCGAAACCCTCACATACTTGCGTCTGAGCGCCTCGGCAATGCTCTTTCCGAGACTCGTCTTTCCCACTCCCGGCGGGCCGTAGAGACAGAGTATGGGCGACTTCATGTTGCCCCGGAGCTGCAAGACGGCAATATATTCCAGTATGCGCTCCTTCACTTTCTCCATGCCGTAGTGGTCGCGGTCGAGCACCTTCTGTGCTCTTTTCAGGTCAAGGTCGTCAGGCGTGAACTCATTCCACGGCAGCGAGACCATCGTCTGCAAGTAGTTCAGCAGCAGGCTGTAGTCAGGACTCTGCGGATTCAGCGTGTCCAGCTTGTCCAGTTCCTTGTAGAAGACCGCCTTCACCTCATCCCCCCACAGCTTCTTCTCTGCTTTCTCTTCCAGTTCCTTGCGCTCAGGAGAGTTGCCACCCGTGCCCAGTTCCTCCTTGATGTTCTTGATCTGCTGTTGCAGGAAGTACTCGCGTTGCTGCTCGTCCAGGTCTTCGCGCGTCTTCAGACGGATGTCCTGCTTCAGCTGCAAGAGCTGGGTCTCGCGGTTGAAGACCTTCAGCAACCTGAACAGACGCCCCTTCACGGTGTCTTCCTTCAGCAGGTCTATCTTGTCTTCCACGCTGAACGGCATGTTGGAACATACGAAGTTGACGGTGATGATGTTGTTGGAGATGTTGTTCAACGCAAACTGTGCCTCATCGGGCATCTCTTCGTTCTTTTGGATATACTCCATAGCCTGTGCCCGCATGTCTTCGTAAGCGGTGGCGAACTCCCGGTCGTCGGCAGCCGGGAAGCGTTCCGGAGCGGCTACGGTGAGGCCCGTCAGGAACGGCCGCTTGCGCTCGATGCTCTTCACCTCACAACGTCCCAGCCCCTGGACGATGGCTGTCTTGTTCTCTGTACCAGGCATATCGAGAATTCGGATGAGCTTGGCAAAGACGCCTAAAGGGTGCAGGTCGTCGTAGCCGGGATGGTCCACGTCCGGCCGCTTCTGACAGACGACGGCGAAGATGGCGTCGTCGTGCTGTGCCACCTGCTCCATCAGGTTGATGCTGGCGGTACGTCCCACGATGATAGGGGTGATGACACCTGGAAAAATCACTAAGTTACGGGTGGCGAGGATGGGTATTTCGCCTTCAAAGTTTACCTGAAAAAGATTGCTGATGTCGCCTTCATAGTCGGCAATCATCTGTATTCCGTTATTTTGCTTCATATTGTTTCTACTTTTGTTTTCGGGAGTTAGCCGCTTTGCGGCGGCGTTCTCTACCATATTGGGCTGCAAAGTTACAATTAAGTGAGCGAAATACAAAATGAAAGCACGCTTTTATTATTATTTAAGTTGCGGCAATTAGCCGCTATGCGGCTGAAGGTGTCGGTATGATACCATACACGACGTGAGTTCGGTTTATTTTGGGGGATTGCTTATGGCACGACGAGTACCAAAAAAGACAGACGGAGAAGGTAATTTCGTGGATTTTTTCGTACTTTTGCGCTCGTGTATCGCAAAATCATACATATCGACATGGACGCTTTCTTTGCTGCCGTCGAGCAAAGAGACCATCCAGAACTGCGGGGGAAGGCGATTGCCGTGGGCTTCGACGGTCCGCGGGGAGTGGTCTCGACGGCTTCCTACGAGGCACGCCGCTATGGGGTGCACTCCGCCCAGTCGGTAGCGACAGCCAAGCGCCGCTGTCCCCACCTGCTGATAGTGCCTCCCCACTTCGAGGTCTACAAGAAGGTGTCCGGTCAGGTGCACGAGGTCTTCCGCGAATATACCAATCTCATCGAGCCGCTTTCTATCGACGAGGCGTTCCTTGACGTCACGGAGAACAAGCCAGACATAGGACTGGC
>DEJO01000055.1:41066-49092 GCA_002353555.1 Prevotella sp. UBA2746
TACAACAAGTTCCTGGCAAAGATAGCCAGCGACTGGCGCAAGCCAGACGGCCTCTTTGTCGTACATCCTGACCGCGCACTCGACTTCATAGCCGACCTGCCGATAGAGAAGTTCTGGGGTGTGGGGGCGAAGACTGCCGAGCGCATGCACAAGATGGGCATCTTCAACGGCGGGCAGCTGCGACACACCTCACGCACACACCTGACGGAGGTCTTCGGAAAGGCAGGTGCCCTGTATCACGACTTTGCCAACGGCATAGACGAACGCCCCGTCATCGTGGAGCGCGAACGCAAGTCGGTGGGCTGTGAGCAGACCTACCTTGAAGACCTCACGCGCCCCGCTCAGTTCACCATTGCGCTCTATCATCTTGTCATAGAACTGGTCAAGCGCATCCGAAAGGCTGACTTTCGCGGCAGGACGCTCACCCTGAAAGTGAAATATGCCGACTTTACGCAGATTACACGCAGCATCACCAGCCCTGACATGCTCACCAACAAAGACCAACTGCTGCCCCTTGCCAAGCAACTCTTTCGCACCACAAGGCAGGAAGAAGAGCGTGCCATCAGGCTGCTGGGGCTCTCTGTGTCGCATGCCATTGGCGAAGAAGACGGTCATCCGCACTGGGTTGAAGGCACGCTCGACTTCCTTGACTGACCCATCCAAACAGAACTCATGGCATTCTCGAACCATTCACACTTATCAAATTATCAATCAATTTGTTAAGTATCTTGTAAATGGTTGAGTAAAAGCATTTATTCTTCTTAAGAAGCTGATGTCATACCAGTCCTTTTTTCGATGAAATCGCCAGTTTTTTGCATCTGATTCATCATCACGTCTGCAGGTTCTGAACTACACCCTACACCATCCTCCGTAAAGAAAAACACGTTTTTCTTTTGCTTTGTTCTCGCTTAATTGTACCTTTGCCGACTGATATGAAGAAAGGATTAGTTTTGGAAGGAGGCGCCCTGCGCGGATTGTTTTCGGCAGGGGTGATAGATGTGCTGATGGAACGCGGCATTAGCTTCGACGGACTGGTAGGTGTTTCTGCCGGTGCTGCCTTCGGATGCAACTACAAGTCGCGGCAACCGGGACGCGCCATCCGCTACAACAAGCGCTTTGCCCACGACTGGCGCTATTGCAGCTGGCGGTCGTGGCTGACCACGGGCGACCTCTTCGGCGGCGAGTTCTGCTACCATGTAATGCCGGAACAGCTGGACTTGTTCGACACGAAGGCGTTCGACGAGAACCCGATGGAGTTCTATGCCGTCTGTACCGACGTGACAACGGGCGAACCTGTCTATCAGAAGCTGATGAAATGCAGTAGCGATACCTATGAATATATACGTGCATCGGCATCCATGCCACTGGTTTCGAAGGTCGTCGAGGTAGAAGGGCGCAAGCTGCTCGACGGCGGCGTGTCCGACTCTATACCTCTGGCGTTCTTCCAACGCATGGGGTATGAGAAGAATCTGGTCGTGCTGACACAGCCCGAAGGCTACGTCAAGGAGCATAACAAGCTGATGCCGCTCATGCGCCTGTCGCTGAGGAAATATCCAAAGATGATACATGCGCTCGATACGAGACATATCATGTATAACAAGCAGTTAGCATACGTAGCTCAAGAAGAACTCAAACAGAGCACACTCGTCATCCGTCCCGAACGGAAACTGCCCATCGGTCATCTCTGTCACGACGAGAACCTGATGGAAGAAGTGTATAAGGAAGGACGTAATACATGTATGAAACAGCTGGCAGAGATAGAACAATTTTTAATGGACAAATGATGATTGAACGATGAAGACAGCTTATCAACTCGTCATAGGAGGTGTATTGGGAACGATAGTAGGAGGTGGAGCGTTCATGGCTTACGACACCTTCGACAGGGAACGGAAGCTGGAGGAGGCGGAAGCACGCCAGCATGAGGAGCGGCGAAAGGCACATGCCGACTCGTTGCTGCGCATACGGGCGGCACAAGACGAGCAGGAACGTGCCCGGGAGTCGGAGGAACGGCTCTGTGCCGATGTCATCCATGACCTGAAGATGTTCTACCTGGACTCCGTTCTCGTGGAGAAGCCACTGAAACAGAACGTGCGTTTCGGGCTGCCCGGCTGCAGTTCGCAAGACCTCAAGCTGATGCGTCAACGGTTACAGATATTTCATGACAGCGGCGACTGGTATCGTGTGAAGCTGGTGAGCGCACAGGGCAGCCTCTTCCGTTATGTCAAAGTACTGGTACAAGGCCGCGACATCGTGCTCGACGAGGTGAGATAGCACGTGCTACGGCAGTCTTCCATCGGTTGGTTTTGCGATATTCCGTGTCTGGATTTGGCAAATCGGGAAATTATTTGTAGCTTTGTGCCGCTCAAAAGAAGAAATATGGAAACAGAATTAAAATAAAGGAAAAGGATGAAAACTAAATGGATAATGATGATTGCTGCTCTGATGATGACAGCATGTGTGTCGGCTCAGAAGACCATACAGCTGCCTGAGCCAGACAAGAACGTGAAGATGACGCTGATGGAAGCACTACAGAACAGGCAGTCGTCAAGAAGTTTCTCTGACGAGGAGATTAGCGATGCCACCCTCTCGCAGGTGCTGTGGGCAGCATGTGGCATCAACCGCCCGGCAGAAAAGAAGATTACGGCGCCTTCTGCCATCAACGCACAAGACATCAAGGTGTATGTCTGCCGCAAGGATGGTGCCTGGCGCTACGAACCCAATGGCAACATGCTGGTACAGGTATGCGCTGACGACTTGCGGAAGGCTGTTGCCGGCAGGCAGGAGTTTGCGGCCAAGGCTCCGTTGTCGCTCGTCCTGGTGAGCGACCACGACAAGTTAGGCAACCGCAGCAACGGAGGTGAGCGCATGGGGCTTGCCGATGCGGGCTACGTCTCGGAGAACATCTGCCTCGTCTGTACGGCATTAGGTCTGAAGACCGTACCTCGCATGACGATGGATGAGGAGACGCTGAGAACGGCTTTGCAGCTGGGCGACTACGATGACTTGGTACTGAACCACCCTATCGGCAAGTGAAGATGACGGTGTCTGGAGAGTGTAAGCGATGAAAAGTCATACCGACATACCACAAACGCTCATGATGAAGCAAGCATGGCAATGGCTGCTGGGCGTGCTTCTGCTGACGGCGGTGACCGCATGTCACGACGAGGACATACCTGTCTATCATCCTGAAGAGCAGCATACAGAGGCTACCCAGGCGCTCATCAACATCTGCCAACAGCATCCAGAGATAGAACGTCTGCTGAGAAAGTCTATCAGTCAGGCTGCCGAAATCAATCCCGACAAGCGTTACAACCCGGCACAGAGCTTGGAAGAGTTCTATGACTTCATCGACTGGAACGTTCGTCGCCTGCCGTGGGACGTGATAGATGGCACGAAAGCTGACGGAGGCTCACTCTATAGTCGTACCGATCAGGGTGTCGGCTACTTCTGGTTTGTCGTAGACCAGCCGTTGGACGAGCTGAAAGGCCGTGGCTACTACTATCCCACCGTAGAGTTCGTGCAGCCGTTTTCCGACTGGCTGACGACATACGCCAACTCATGGGGCGACTGGCTGTCGACGACTGCCAGCTGGAACGACACCTATTATAATATGGTTGCCACAGATCCCGACTGGGGACTCACCAAGGGATGGTATGGAGAGGGCAACCGATGGAAGACGTTCAACGAGTTTTTCAGCCGTAGCCTGGCTTCGCCCGCCATGCGTCCGATAGACACGGAGGCTGAGGTGGTGATGCCCGTAGACTCATGGCCGAAGGGGTTGTGGCAGATAGACAGCAACAACCAGCTGGTCTATCCAGAGAACGTTTACGTGAAGACCGCCAAGTTGTCGGACATAGGAGCCTTGATTGGCAAGGACAGCAAGTATGCTACGGCATTTGCCGGCGGGACGCTGATGCACACCTTCCTCGATGTCAACGACTACCACCGTTACCATTCGCCTGTCGACGGCGAGTTGGTGGAGCTGCGCAACATACCCGGCGTAGCGGCCGGAGGTGGATATACCCTGTGGGATGACAAGGCTAAACGCTACTACTATATCAACAACATGGGCTTCCAGATGGTGGAGACACGCGCCTGTGCCATCATCAGGACCGAGGAGTATGGACTGGTGGCGATGCTGCCTGTCGGCATGTCACAGATAGCCAGCGTCAACTGGATACCTTCCCTTCATGTCGGTCAGCAACTGAAGCGGGGTGACGAGATGGGATTCTTTCAGTTTGGTGGATCCGACGTCATCCTCATCTTCCAGCAAGGTGTCGAAGTGAATCTCCTGTCTAAGCCCGACGGTGAAGGCGGTTACCAACACCAACTCATGGGTGAGGCGCTGGCAAGGCTGAAAAAGTAATCCTTCATGAACTATGAACTATGAATTATGAACTATGAACTATAAATGGGATTTTTAGACATACATTTCAGATCTGTTACCCAACGCGTCACCGTACTGGTGGTCAGCGTGGTTGCTTTCATCATGGTCGTCGGAGGCTTCATCGAAATCAAGATGATGAAGCGGCAGGTTGCCCAAGACATGCATGCACAGGCAAGCCGTTCGATGGATGGTGCCATCAAGATGCTGGACAACAAAGCCATCAACGTGGAGTCTGCCGTCAACACGGCAGCAGCCTATGCTGACATCTATGCACCTTTCGAAACGAAAGCAAATATCCTGTTAGAGAAACTCATCAACGCCAACGAAGATATTGATGCCGTCACCCTACTCTACAGAGCTGACTACTTTCCGCAACACGGCAGATACTATGCGCCGACCATGTATCGTGAAGCATCAGGTAAACTGGTCAGCCATATCATAGGCACACCAGAAGACCCGTATCGATACTTAGAGACTGACAGCAACTGGGTATATACCAACAAACTGGATGACGGCTACTGGTGCCTGCCCTACATGGACTCCTTGTCTACCAAACGTCCGATGGTTACTTATTCGGCACCCTTGCACGACAGTAATGGTAAAGTTTACGCCGTTCTCTGTGCCGATGTGGGACTGGAGTGGGTACAGGACATCATGGAAACCAACAAGCCATACGAATATTCTTTGGTCAGCGTACTGAGTCGCGATGCCAAATATGTCTACAACCCTGACTCCAGCAACATCATGACGGTGAACGCCCTGGAGCTGGCCACCAAGGAGAACAACACCGACCAGCTGATTCTTACCGAGCGCATGCTCAAGTGGGACTCCGGTAGCGACACCGTTGACAACCAGTATCTGTTGTCTGGTAAGGGCAAGAGCCAGAAAGAGAAAACCATTGTCTATTATGCACCCGTGAAAAGCCTGAAGTGGTCGGTGAGCTTCACGCTTCCTGAATCGAAGATCATGGAGCGCCCCAACCGACTGCGCCGAAACATGATTATCCTGCTGGTCTTCATGATTATCATTGTCTCGATAGTCCTTCATAAGGTCATCAAGGGACAGCTGAGGGTGATGAAGGTGCTGGCAGAAAAGGCGCAGCAAGTGGCTGAAGGCAATTTTGACGTGAGCCTTCCTGTCATCAGCACCAACGATGAAATCAGACTCTTCCGCGACTCCTTTGAAGGGATGCAGCACTCGCTGGCACGCTATGTCGAAGAGTTGAAGGCATCGACGGCACACAAGGCAAGCCTGGAGAACGAGCTGAAGGTAGCCAACAGCATACAGATGGGCATGCTGCCCAAAACCATGCCCCCCTTCCCTGACCGCAAAGACATAGACCTCTATGCACGGCTGAAGCCGGCAAAGGATGTCGGAGGCGACCTCTACGACTTCCATATCCACAACGAGAAACTCTTCTTCTGCATCGGCGACGTCAGCGGAAAGGGTGTTCCTGCCGCCCTGTTCATGGCGATGACACGCTCACTCTTCCGCAACTTCACGGTCATGCTGTCGTCGGCAACAGAAATCGTCACGTCGCTGAACCGCGCACTCTGCGACGGCAACGACTACAACATGTTCTGCACCATGTTCATCGGCATTCTCGACCTTCGTGACGGCACGCTCGAATACTGCAATGCCGGTCACAATGCTCCCGTCATCATCGCAAAGGAAGGAATAGGCATGAGCGAACCGAAGGTAAACATGCCGTTGGGAATCATCGAAGACTACCCCTTCAAGATAGACTATACGAAAGCGCGGCCGGGCGATTGCATGTTCCTCTACACCGACGGAGTAACCGAGGCTGAGAACAGCCGCCACGAACTGTTTGGCGAGGAACGGATGATGGAGGTGCTCGCCAGCGTGCGCCAACGGAAAGACCCCACTCCGAAAGATTACGTCGAAGAGATGTACCGCCACGTAAAGCAACATGCCGACGGAGTCATACAAAGCGACGACATCACCATCATGCACCTGATCTACCGGGGAAAGGAAAAAGTAGAACAACCATATCGTAGCAATATGAAACACGAAGCAAGCATCAAACTGCCCAACGATGTACAGACGATACCGCAACTGGCGATATTCATCCAGGACATCTGTAACAAAGCAGGGTTAGCCGAGCAAGACACCATGACGGTAAACCTTGCCATCGAAGAAGCTGTCGTGAACGTCATGAACTATGCCTATCCTTCCGACGTGGAAGGAGAGGTGAACATCAAGACCGTATGCGACGACAACAAGCTCACCTTCATCATCACCGACTCCGGCAAGCCGTTCGACCCGACCAAGAAAGAGCAGGTAGACATCTCCCTGAACGCCGAGGAACGGCCCATCGGGGGACTGGGCATTCACATCATCCGTACCGTCATGGATGATGTCAGCTACGAATATGTTGACGGCAGGAACGTGTTGACAATGACCAAGAATATCCAAGCCTGAGCAAAGTAAAAGATGGAGAAATATCTGTGGTTTGTCTTTGCCGACGGCGAACTGTTGCTGGAGAAGCATGATGACGGCACCTATACCATACCTGCCGGTGAACAGCCGCCCATCGTGTTGCCTCCTGACGTCCAGCCTCATCACATCTCACCTATGGACGACGGCACCAACGTGATGGCAGCAGGCATCGACGGCAAAAGGAATGTTGACGACAAGGCGTTTGAATGGTGCCAGCTCAGAGGCTCCTACTACAAACTGCCCACTGACCTGTACCTGAAAGCAGGCAAATGTCAGGAGATTCTCTACTGGGATCGCCACACCCGATATTGCGGAGTATGCGGCGCACCGATGGAGCTCCATACCGACATCTCAAAACGATGTACCCGATGTGGCAGGGAAGTGTGGCCGCAACTGGCAACAGCCATCATCGTACTGGTCCACCGCAAGCGCATAGACGTGTCGACACGCGAGGAGGTAGACGAGGTGTTGCTCGTCCATGCACGCAACTTCAGAGGTAACTTCTACGGGCTGGTGGCTGGTTTTGTGGAGACTGGCGAGACGCTGGAAGAAGCCGTACACCGTGAGGTTATGGAGGAGACGGGCATCACCATCCGCAACCTCCGCTACTTTGGCAGCCAGCCCTGGCCCTACCCGTGCGGTCTGATGGTGGGTTTCCATGCCGACTACGAGTCGGGCGACATCCACCTGCAGGCGGAAGAGTTGTCAAAGGGTGCCTGGTTTCGACGCGACCACCTGCCACAGATACCCGAAAAACTGTCTATTGCCCGCCGGCTGATTGACGATTGGCTGGAAAACAATTTTGAAAATAATTCGACAAATTATTGTCAAAATAAAAAATAAATCGTACATTTGCCCACAGAATGTTAATTTTTTAAACCAATTCTATATGAAAAAACTAATCATGTTACTTTTCGCACTTGTCACAGTGGCAAGCGTCGATGCACAAAATGTCTATATTGCGCCGTCAAACAGCGCTATCGCCTACCACAAGAGCAAGGACTGCAGCTACCTGCGAAACTCTGTCAACATTACTGCCATCACGACTGCCAAAGCCAAGGACATGGGGCGCCACGCCTGTGTACGCTGCTATCCTGAGCTGAAGGACAAGACCATGAAGGCTATTGCCAAGGAGAAAGCAACCAAGAAGACGACAAAGAAGGCTGCTCCGGCACGCGA
>DEJO01000055.1:49205-49531 GCA_002353555.1 Prevotella sp. UBA2746
AGAAGGAGACCGCCAAGAAGAAGACTACTCCCGCACGCGACGAGAAGGGACGCTTCATCAAGAAGGCTGATGCTGAGAAGAAGACAACGACCAAGAAGACAACCAAGAAAGCTGCATAACAGCCCTGTCCCCACTATAAAGCCCACTCTGAAAAGACTCCCTCCCCCCCACTCCACACTCCACTCTCCCTCAGGGAAGGAGTACAGGAGTGGGCTTTTTCTTTCCCCTTTATTACAATAATTCAAGTTTCGCATTCGCTCCGCTTCCGAAGTTAGAGGGAGTTAGAAGAATTTATCGGCCTTAGGCCTTAGGAAGTTAAATGTCAT
>DEJO01000010.1 GCA_002353555.1 Prevotella sp. UBA2746
TCTTTTTATTTTTTATTATTACTTCTTATATTCTCATCGCAGCGAGAATACCTCTATATTCTTCATTCAAAACCCTTCATGGCACAAAACAGGCTTTTGTACACTTATACGTTTGTTTTAGGTTGTTAACAAATAGGGCTGTTTTTTCCGAAAACATCCCTTTGGAATGCAACTACTATGTGTTTGGAATGCAACTACTATGTGTGGCTACATGATACTCCCCAACTGATAAACCGCGGCAGAGACTACCCAAGCCAGGATGGTGGTGTAGGCGGCGGCGAAGAGTGCCCACCGCCACGAGCCGGTCTCGCCCTTGATGGCGGCAATGGTGGCTATGCAGGGGAAGTAGAGGAGCACGAAGAGCAGGAAGCAGTAGGCGGTGAGGGGCGTGATGCCGTCGCGCAGCATCTGCTGTCTGAGGTGGGTGTACTTCTCGCTGTCGTCACTGTAGCTGTCGTCATCGGCAAAGCTGTCGTCGTCGCTGTAGAGTACGCCCATCGTAGAGGCTACAATCTCCTTGGCACCTACGCCGGAGACGATGCCCACGTCGAGCTTCCAGTCGAAGCCTTGCGGCCGGAATACGGGCTCGATGGTCTTGCCTATGCGTCCGATGTAGCTCTGTTCCTGTTGCTGCTGCTTGCTCAGCTGGTCGTTGTGTGGGAAGTATCCCAGTGCCCAGACGATGATGCTGGCGACGAGGATGATGCCTCCCATCTTCTTCAGGTACTGCTTGCCCTTCTCCCAGGTGTGCCGGAAGATGGCTTTCCACGTGGGGAAGCGGTAGGGAGGCAGCTCCATGACGAAGGGAGTGTCTTCGCCCTTGACGACGAAGCGGCTGAAGAGGCGGCTCATGACTACCGCCATCAGGATGCCGACGGCATAGAGCGAGATCATGACCGTGGAGCGCCATTGCGCGGCAAAGAAGGTTCCGATGATCATGATGTAGATAGGCATGCGTGCCGAGCATGACATCAGCGGCAGGATGAGCATGGTGATGAGGCGTGAGCGGCGGCTCTCGATGGTGCGTGTCGCCATGATTGCCGGCACGTTGCAGCCGAACCCCATGATGAGGGGTATGAACGACTTGCCGTGCAGCCCCATCTTGTGCATCAGCTTGTCCATGATGAAGGCGGCACGTGCCATGTATCCGCTGTCTTCCATGAAGGAGATGAAGCCGTAGAGGATGAGAATCTGGGGCAGGAAGACGATGACTGAGCCCACGCCGCCGATGACGCCGTCGACGAGCATCGCCTTGACAGGACCTTCGGGCATGGTAGTGCTGAGCAGGTCGCCGAGCCATCCCACGCCGGCATCTATCCAGTCCATGGGGTACTGGCCGAGGGTGAAGGTGGCTTCGAACATCAGCCAGATGAGCGCAATGAAGATGGGGAAGCCCAGCCACTTGTGGGTGATGAGCCGGTCGAGGAGGTGTGTCATCTGGTAGGTGTCTTCCTCGGTGCCCATGGCATATCCGGCTTCTTGCAGCGCACCGTGGATGAAGCCGTACTTGGCATCCATGATGGCGGTCTCGCTGTCGTCCTTGGTCTCTTCCTTGATGCGCTGTGCCGCCCTGTCGCGTGCTTCCGTGATGGCTTTCCCGTCGGCAAGGGTGGCGATGTAGTGCTCCACCTCCTTGTCGTTCTCCAGGAGTTTGATGGCAAGGAAACGGGTAGAGTAGCGCTGTCTCACCAGTTCGTTTGGCTTCAGGTACTTCTGTATCTCGGTGATGCCGTTCTCTATCTCGTGTCCGTGGTGGATATGGATGTGTCGGTAAGGCTTCTCTTGTGGCTGTCCGTCGGCAGTTGCCTGCGCGTTGGATGCCTCGAAGATGCTGATGACGGTCTGGAACAGTTCGTCAACACCGCGTCCTGTGCGGAAGACGGTAGGCACCATCGGCACTCCGAAGAGCTCGCTCAGCTTCCCGTAGTCGATGTGGTCGCCGCGTTTCTCGGCCTCGTCATACATGTTCAGGGCGCACACCATGCGCAGGTTCATGTCGATGAGCTGGGTGGTGAGGTAGAGGTTGCGCTCCAGGTTGCTGCTGTCTAAGATGTTGATGATGACGTCTGGCGTCTTTTCCGTAATCTGCTTGCGCACGTAAAGCTCTTCAGGGGAGTAGGCAGAGAGGGAGTAAGTGCCGGGCAGGTCTACGATGTTGAAGCGGTAGCCGCCCACCTCGGCATAGCCTTCCTTAGCATCGACGGTGACACCGGAGTAGTTGCCAACGCGCTCGTGGGCACCGGAGATGAAGTTGAAGAGCGACGTCTTGCCGCAGTTGGGGTTGCCGACGAGCGCCACGCTGATGACGGGCAGCTCATCGGCGTGGTGAAGGAAAGGAGACGACGAGTGCCGGTCGCGGCTGTCGCTGCTGCCGTTGCCTTCCGCCAAGCCCGTGTCGGCACGCCTGACGCTGATTTGGTCGGCCTCGCTGTGGCGCAATGACACCTCGTAGCCCATGACCTTGTATTTCACGGGGTCTTCCAGCGGGGCGTTGAGCAGCACTTCCACGCGTTGTCCCTTGATGAATCCCATCTCGATGATGCGCTTGCGGAAGCCGCCGTGTCCCGATACCTTCTCTATGATGCCGTGTTCTCCTGTCTTCAGTTCTGAAAGTTTCATGCTTCTACTTTTGTTTTTCTCTTTCTCCCTCGCTCCCTTTTCCCTTTTTCTCTTTTTCCCTTCCTCCCTTTCTCTCTTCCTCTCGTCCTCCTTCCCCTCCCTGCAAAGATACAAATAATAATCGCAACCTTACAGAAAAAGGCTGCGATTAGATGATAAAATACCTACATGTAGGTATTGGCAAGGACTAATAGTCGTCATCGTCTGCCACGTCAGCCGCCTCCAGGTCGAGGTCATCGGCGTCTTCGAAGGTGGTGCGGTAGCTCTCTTCGGTCAGCCTGTCCTCGTCGAACTGGTCGTCATCGTCGTCATCATCGTCGTAACGATCGTCCATCTCCGGCAGGTCCTCGTCGTCCTCTTCGTCTTCGTCGCCGAGGAACTTCTTCTCTTCCGGCTGTTCTTCCTCTACCTTGAAGTGAGGTTTCTCCATTTCGGGCTTCTCCTTGGCGAAGATGGCTTCCACCCATGTGCCCTTCGGAATCTCCAACACTTCAAACCCGTCGGCAATCTTCTTCTCGTACATGCCGCCCTTCTTCTTCAGTCGGTCCTTGGGCAGGGTGGTGGTGCTGATGTCGAAGCCGCTCTCGATGATGTCTCGGATGCTTTGAGACAGCGATTCCCAGCCGCTGCCGAAGTTGCGCTCAAGCACTTCGATGAGTTTCACGGCAGAGATGTGGTTGATGTTCTCGTAGGTGAGGTCGGTGACGCGAAGGATAGGCTTCTTCTTGATAGCCCACTTCACCTTCGTGCTCTCGTCGAGTCGCACCTGTCCGACCTTGCAGCCGCGTGCTTCATACTTCTTGATGACCTCCGGCTTGTCTACGGTGATGACCTCAACATCGAAGGCACTCTTGACGATATCAGTATAGTGGCGTGCGTTGTCGGCAAGGTCGGCATCTTTCTCAGCCGCATCCCACATGCGGAAGATGTCGTTTTCCTGTACGTCCCACACGTTGCTTTTGTTCAATGTCTTGAGTGTCAGTGCTTTTTTGGTGTTTTTTGCCATATTCTCTTTTAGTATTGTTATCATGTATCGTATAATCGTGATTCTTACCCCCTATGGTGGAGCGGTGCAAAAGTAATCAGTTTGTATCTATTTCACAACTTTTTCACCGATATTTTTTTGTTGTCTGCTACAGTTTTCCTACTTTTGCGCTTAAAAGCAGAATATGGAACCATTAGCAGAAAGACTACGACCGCGTTCGCTGGACGAGTATATCGGGCAGAAACACTTGGTGGGAGAGGGGGCAGTGATACGTAAGATGATAGAATCGAAGCGCATCTCGTCGTTCATCTTGTGGGGACCGCCGGGTGTGGGCAAGACCACCTTGGCGCAGATTGTCGCACACGAGCTGGAGACACCTTTCTACACGCTCTCTGCCGTGACATCGGGTGTGAAGGATGTCCGCGACGTCATCCAGCGTGCACAGAGCAACCGGTTCTTCAATTCGGCATCACCTATTCTGTTTATTGACGAGATTCACCGCTTCTCGAAGTCGCAGCAAGACTCGCTGCTGGGCGCTGTGGAGAAGGGGGTGGTCACGTTGATTGGTGCCACGACAGAGAATCCGTCGTTCGAGGTCATACGTCCCTTGCTTTCGCGGTGCCAGCTCTATGTGCTGAAGTCGCTGGAGAAAGACGACCTGCTGGAACTGCTTCACAGGGCGGTGACAGAGGATGTGGAGCTGAAGAAGCGCAACATCAGGCTGACCGAGACGGGCGCGCTGCTGCGCTATAGCGGTGGCGATGCCCGCAAGCTGCTGAACATCCTGGAGCTGGTGGTGACCTCGGAGGAGGGCAGCGACGTGGAGATTACCGACGAGAAGGTGGTCTCGCGGCTGCAACAAAACCCGTTGGCATACGACAAGGACGGCGAAATGCACTACGACATCATCTCTGCCTTCATCAAGAGCATACGGGGCAGCGACCCAGATGCGGCGCTCTACTGGATGGCACGCATGATAGAGGGGGGCGAGGACCCGCAGTTCATCGCACGCAGAATGGTGATCAGTGCGGCGGAAGACATCGGACTGGCAAACCCGAATGCGTTGCTGCTGGCGAATGCTGCCTTCGACACGGTCATGAAGATTGGATGGCCGGAGGGAAGAATACCGTTGGCGGAGTGTGCCGTCTACCTGGCAACGAGCCCGAAGAGCAACTCTGCCTATCTGGGCATAGACGCGGCACTGGCTGAGGTACGGCAGAGTGGCAACCAACCAGTGCCGCTGCATCTGCGCAATGCGCCGACGAAGCTGATGGCTGAGCTGGGCTACAGCGACGGGTATCTGTATCCGCACGACTTCCCCGGACACTTCACGCAGCAGCAATACCTGCCCGACCAGCTGCAGGAGGCCCGCTTCTGGCATCCGCAGCACAGTCCGTCGGAAGAGAAGATGTACCAATGGATGAAAACTTGTTGGGGAGAAAGGTTTGAGTAATGGCAGAAACAAGGAAGACAACAGCAGCTGATCTGGAGAGTAAGAGGGGGACGGGATTCCTGCTCGGACTCATCGTGGCGCTTGCCTTGGGCTTTGCAGCACTGGAGTATACGCTTCCGCAGAGCGATGAAGACATGGATGAAGAACTGCTGGAGGACATCGCACAGGACATGGAGCAGCTGCCGGCACTCGACCAGAAGGACATGGTGGCGGCGGTGCAACCGCAACAGGTGGCTGCCGTGTCGCAACAGGTGCAGGAGGTGAAGGCTGACGTGCAACAGGAACAGGCGGCTGAGGCTCCGGCAGCAACAGCTCCGAAGGCTCTGGTGCCGGTAGAGGTGCCGCCAGACATCACGGAAGAACTGATGAAGGTGCCGCCCATGCCGCTCGACTTGGACGACAATCCGCTGAAACTGCGTGTCGTCGAAAACACGCCGGAGCCGTCGATAGGCTGGATTCCCTTTATGAAGTGGCTCTCGCAGAGCCTGAAGTATCCGCCTACGGCTAAGGTGCAGAAGATACAAGGTACGGTCTTTGTCACCTTCATCGTGAATGTTGACGGCTCGGTCAGCGAGGTCACGGTGAAGAAGTCGGTGGAGCCGAGCCTTGACAGGGAGGCGCTGCGGGTGGTGAACATGATGCCGAAGTGGAATCCGGGCGTGACTAACGGCAAGCCTGCACGTGCCATGATCGGCATCCCCATCGTCTTCAAACTATAAAGCCTACACCCATCCCCTCCCAAAGGGAGGGGGGAAGAGAAGGAATTATGAATTGTGAATTCTGAACTATGAACTATGAACTAATAGACTCCCACGCTCACCTGGATGGTGAGGAGTTTCGCGATGACCTGCAAGCGGTTGTCCAGCGGGCGAAAAACGCTGGTGTAGCGAAAGTCTTTGTACCGGCGATAGACCTGAAGTCGGTAGAAGCGGTGCTTACGCTCTGTCGTCAGTACCCTGGCTATGCCTATCCCATGGTAGGATTGCATCCGGAAGAGGTGCGGGCAGACTGGCGTGAGGTACTGGAAGTAATGCGCAGCCGTTATCTGCCCACCCTCTCCGGGAGGGCAGGGGACGAGTGTCCCATTGCCATCGGAGAGGTGGGATTGGACTACTATTGGAGCCGCGAGTTCGAGAAGGAACAGTTGGAAGCCTTCGAGGAGCAGGTGCGCTGGTCCATAGAGACGCGTCTGCCCCTGATGATTCATTGCCGGAAGGCGCAGAACGAGATGGTACACCTGCTGAAGAAATACCAGGACGACCTGCCGGGTGGTGTCTTCCATTGCTTCACCGGCAACGAGAAGGAAGCCGAAGAGCTCCTGCAGTTCGACCGATTTGTGCTGGGTATCGGTGGAGTTCTCACCTTCAAGAAGTCACATCTGCCGGAGGTGTTGCCCAAGGTCGTACCTCTCAGTCGCATCGTATTGGAGACCGACAGCCCCTATATGGCTCCGGTGCCCCATCGTGGAAAGCGCAACGAGAGTGCTTTTGTCGTGGAGGTGGCTCACAAGTTGGCTGAAAGCTATGGCGTTTCCATAGACACCGTCGCACAAGAAACCACCATGAACGCCCTCCGCGTCTTCGGGCTATGAATGGAAAGCCTTCCCAAAAGCCCCCCAACCCCCTAAAGGGGGAGTACATTAGGGGAATGTTAACAAATTGTGAATCGTGAATAGTTCAATTGTGAATTGAAAAAAAGTCATTGTTTTATTTTGTTGTTCGCTCTTTTTCCATTAACTTTGCACCCGCAAACACAGCAAGGAGAGGTGCTCGAGTGGNNAATCCTGTTCTCTCCGCAGGATGAAGAGGATTCAAAGCTTTTGAGGTAAAAGCGAATCCTTAGGATGAAGAGGATTCAAAGCTTTTGAGGTAAAAGCGAATCCGCAGGATGAAGAGGATTCAAAGCTTTTGAGGTAAAAGCGAATCCGCAGGATGAAGAGGATAAGGCAAGACGAGGCAAAAGCTTCGTCTTTTTTGCAAATAATAGATGGTTATTGCAGGTGTATCAAGAGAAAAACTCCTTCACAACAAGGAAGTAGAGCGAAAGTTTTAACTTAAATAAGAATCAATAAAACGAGAAATCATTATGTTGGAACACATTGCAGACTTTACGGCGTGGCCGATACTGACAGGTATACTTATCGGTTATATTGCCAACCGCCTGATGAGTGGTGAGGGGAAGGGTTGTTGTATGAACCTGATTATGGGAATCATCGGCAGCTATGTCGGCACGTTCATCAGTCACTTGCTGGACATCGAACTGATGGGGAAGGGCTATCTGACGAACTTCGTGTTCTGTGTCGCCGGTGCGGTAGTTGTATTGTGGATTTGGCAGAAACTGTTCGATTAGCCTGATGGCTTGGAAACGGAAATATCGCTGCAAGGCGTGCGGATATGAAGCCGACGTGTATGAAGGTCGAGGACTGTTCCGTCAGCAGATTACTGCGATGACGTGCCCCGACTGCCATAGCGTCCAGCACATTGTCGTAGGCGGTATCATCGCCGAGGTTGCTCCGTCGTTCAGAAGTGAGGTGGGGCGTTTGTGCCTTCATTGTGGCAGTGATAATATCCGGATTTGGGACAAGCGTACTTGTCCCAAGTGTCAGGGTGTGATGGAAGATACTGGCGAGAAAGAGTTCTGGACTTGATGGCGAACAAAAAATGATGCGTTCTGTTGTGTAATAGCTATAGATGTTGTATTTTTGCAAGGAAAAAAGAAAGCGTTCATGAAGAAAGTATTTATTACGTATATGATGATGGCTTCGCTTGTACTGTCTCCGTCGGCTGCTGCCTACGGACAGCCGGGGGATGTCAATGACTCAACGGAGCAAGTGGCGGCAGCCGGTGACGGGACTTCGGTTGCTGACGCATCGGGGGAAGACCTGCTGATGGCTGAAGCAGACAGTGCTGACGTGCTGGCAGCTGAGGTGGAGAGCGAAGGCTTCCACCAGTCGCTCAAGCGGAAGTTTATCGAGGGCAACGCCGGTTTCATGTCGCTTGTGGCTCTGGTGCTGGTCTTGGGATTGGCGTTCTGCATCGAGCGGATGATCTACTTGAGTCTCTCGGAGATTGATTCAAAGAAATTTATGGATGACTTGGAGGCAAAGATGGTGGCAGGCGATACCGAAGGGGCGAAGAAACTCTGTCGGGAGACTCGCGGACCGATAGCTTCTATCTGCTATCAAGGGCTGATGCGTCTGCACGAAAACCTCGACCAGATAGAGCGCAGCATCGTCTCTTCGGGAACAGTACAGACGGCAAACTTCGAGAAAGGCTGCTCTTGGATCCGGCTGTTCATCGCTATGGCGCCGTCGTTAGGCTTCCTGGGCACGGTGATAGGTATGGTGATGGCTTTCGACCAGATACAGAATGCCGGTGACATCAGTCCCACCATCGTGGCAGCAGGTATGAAGGTGGCACTGATTACGACCATCTTTGGTATCATTGCAGCGCTGATTTTGCAGTTGTTCTACAACTATATCCTTACGAAGATAGACAGTCTGACGGCACAGATGGAAGACGCGGCATTGCTATTCTTGGATGTGGCAGCAAAGTTGAAGAACGATGAAAGACAGTAAAGGCTTACACGGCTTCAGTCATTGGCAGGCAGAGCGCATCTCGCGCGTGGTGCTGATGGCGTTGGTAGCATCTTCCGTGCTGCTCTTTCTGGCATTCTTTGCCATCGGCTATCATCGACCGTATCCCGATGCGCCCACCTTCAACGCCCCTCTTCTTACCGATGTGCTGCTTGTATTCATGTTGCTGGTGGTCATGGGGGCTGTAGGCATCGGCTTGTGGATGATGGGCAGAGCCCGAAAGGTGCACGTCCACGACGAAAAGGTGGTCAACGGCATTCCCGTCGTGCGCAATGCCTACCTGCTTTCGGGCAGTGTCGCAGCCCTGTTGTTGCTCACCTATCTGTTAGGCTCTGCCACTCCGATACAGATTAACGGACATCCTTTTGCCGATGGTTTCTGGTTGCGTGTGGCAGACATGTTTGTATGGACGACGGTGGTGCTGGTTATTGTTGCTGTTGCCATTGTCGGTTGGCATTATGTGAAGATGCACAGAAAGGAGAAAGTATAGCATGTTGTTCCGCAGAGAGAAAAGAAAAGTGCCCGAACTCAACACGACGGCAACGGCAGACATATCGTTCATGTTGCTGATCTTCTTCCTTGTGACCACATCGATGGACACAGACAAGGGACTGTCGAGGCAGCTGCCACCCGTAGACGACACGGAGGAACAGCATCCCACGATGGTGAAGGAGGGGTTGGTGATGCGCTTGGAAATCTCTTCTGGCAACGTTTTGACGTGCGATGACAGGCCCTTGTCAATTAACAGCTTACGAAAGATGGTTCGTGAGCATATCCAACGTTCGCCAAAGGAACACATCATTCAGCTGGAAGCAGACCGTCATTCGTCCTACGATACCTATTTCAAGGTGCAGAACGAGATTGTTGCAGCCTACCACGAACTGCGCAACCAGCAGGCACGCCGCCGATATGGGAAGGTTTACGCACTTTGTGACGACGTGGCTCAGAAGAAACTGCGTGAAGAGATACCGCAACGCATCTCGGAAGTCTACGCTGAGGGCGGGGAAGGAGGTGAGCCATGAGCATGTTCAAGCATCGCAGACGGGAAGTGCCTTCGCTCAATCTGGCGTCGTTGCCCGACCTTATCTTCACCGTTCTGTTCTTCTTCATGATTGTCACCCACATGCGTAAGGTGACCTTGAAGGTGAAATATCAGGTGCCGGCAGGTACGGAACTGACGCGACTCACCAAGAAGTCTGCCGTCAGCTATATATATATAGGTGAGCGCGAGCAGGCGAGTGGCGACACAAGTGGTCGGATGTTTATCCAGATGAACGATAAACTGGTCACCATTCCAGAGGTGATGGATTATGTAACCGCCGAACGCAACAGGATGTCGCCGGCAGATGCGCAGGCGATGACCGTCAGCATCAAGGCCGACCGCAGGACAGACATGGGAACGGTAACCGATGTCAAGCAGGCTTTGAGGCGCGTGGGAGCGTTGCGCATCAACTATTCGGCGGTCAAACCACCCAAGAAACAATAGCTTTGGCTGCTTGAGAAAGCCGGGCTACCGTATGTTAGCCGTGAGAAAAAGCAATCCTCTATTTGTTGAATTGAATGTTTTTTGTTGCTTTTGTTACGCATTAAGGTACTTCCGCTCGGAAAAATCCAAATAAATTTGGTTTTTCTCTCGCTTAACCGTACCTTTGCAGAAAATAAAAAAGGAAAAAATGGCACATAGAAGTTTAGATCAATTAGACAAAAAGATTCTCAGTCTGATAGCTGAGGATGCTCGTATTCCATTCTTGGAGGTGGCTCGTGCCTGTAATGTCAGCGGGGCTGCCATCCATCAGCGCATTCAGAAACTCACCAACCTTGGCGTACTGAAAGGTTCACAGTTCATCATCAATCCGGAGAAGATAGGCTATGAGACTTGTGCATACGTGGGTTTGTACCTGAAGAACCCGGAGGATTTCGACGATGTCGTTTCTGCTTTGAAGAAAATTCCTGAGGTGGTGGAATGCCATTACACGACTGGTGAGTATGATTTGTTCTGCAAGATTTACGCGCTGAACAACCATCATCTGCTGAATATCATCCACGACAAGCTGCAACCACTGGGGCTTTCACGCAGCGAGACCATCATCTCGTTCAATGCTGTCATAGACCGTTCGTTGCCTGTAGTGTGCATTCAAGATGAGGACCCGGAGGAGGTGGAAGATGAGGCAGAAGACATAGCAGACTAAGTACCGTCTGTCAGCAGTTCTGCAAAAGCAGCCTTGATGCTCTATTGGCATCAAGGCTGCTTTTTAGTATAGTCTACGAATGCGTAGTCGAAGGCATGTTTTTCATCCTTTCCGTGATCTTCCCTTGCTGTCTCCTGCCAGTCATCGTAGGGAGGGAAGAAGGCATCGGCAGCCTTCGGCGTGTCTTTTATCTCGGTCAGGCACAGTCGGTCGGCCTTCGGGAGGGCCTGTTCGTAGACGCTTGCACCGCCGATGATGTATACTTCTTCATCTTCCCGACAGTGTTTCAAGGCTTCGTCCAAGGACGGGAAGGTGTCGCAACCGGGGAATTCGCGTGTCGAACGGCTCAGGACGATGTTTCGTCGGTTGGGTAGAGCTCCTTTCGGCAGCGACTCAAAGGTGCGCCGTCCCATGATGATGGTGTGGCCTGTGGTCAGTGCCTTGAACCGTTTCAGGTCGTTCGGCAACCAGTAGAGCAGTTTGTTCTCGTGTCCTATCGCCCGGTTTTCTGCTACAGCAGCTATGATGTTGATGTTCATCTTCTTTTCGTTTCTTTTGTTTTCTTCGGTTAGAAGGCTTTTTTAAAAAAGACGTTTACACGCTCACCTCAGCCTTGATGTGCGGCCACGGGTCGTAGTTCTCCAGTTGGAAGTCTTCGTATTGGAAGTCCAGCAGGTCTTTTACGTCGGGGTTGATGCGCATCGTGGGCAGCTGGCGGGGCGTGCGTGTCAGCTGCAGGCGTGCCTGTTCGATGTGGTTCAGATAGAGATGGGTGTCACCGGTGGTGTGAATGAAGTCACCGGCTTTGAGTCCCGTCACCTGTGCCATCATCTGGAGTAGCAACGCATAGGACGCAATGTTGAACGGTACGCCGAGGAAGGTGTCGGCACTGCGTTGGTAGAGCTGCAGGGAGAGCCGTCCCTGTGCATCGGTACCATCGGGATAGTCTACATAGAACTGGAAGATGGTATGGCAGGGAGGCAGTGCCATTTGGTTGACCTCTGCCACATTCCAGGCGCTGACTATCATGCGGCGCGAGTTTGGGTTGTTCTTCAACTGATCTATGACATACTGTATCTGGTCTATGGTTCCGCCGTTATAGTCAGGCCATGAGCGCCACTGGTGACCGTAAACAGGACCGAGTTCACCGTTCTCGTCAGCCCATTCGTTCCAGATACGTACCCCGTGTTCCTGCAAGTACTTCACGTTGGTGTCGCCTTTGAGAAACCAGAGCAGTTCATAGATGATGCTCTTCAGGTGGAGTTTCTTCGTCGTCAGTAGCGGGAAGCCGTCTTCCAACCGATAGCGCGACTGTGTTCCGAAGATGCTGATGGTGCCCGTCCCTGTGCGGTCACCCTTCTGTGTCCCTTCTTTCAGTATGCGGTCTAAGATGTCAAGATATTGTTTCATAGAGTTTTGAGTGATATGATGATGTTCTTTTCTTCCGGTATGTGTGTGCTCTTGATGCGCCACTCCTTCGGGTAGAGGTTGTTGGCTCTGTTGCCGATGTTCTTAGCCAGTCCGAGGGGATGTCCCTGATAGCAGATGGTGACGATGCCGCGTGGGGTGTCTGTAGGCAGGGTGATAGCTTCACGGCGCAGGTAGTTGATGGCTTGTGCATAATCTACATCCACATATACTCCTGAAGCAGCAAGGTCCTCAAGGAAAGTTGGGCGCACGATGTGAAGGGATGGGTTTGTTGGGTGTTTGGGGGTGAATGGGCGGCACGAATCGTTCCCTCGTTCCCACGTTCTCTTATTCCCTCGTTCCCTCGTTCTCTTATTCCCTCGTTCTCTTATTCCCTTTTTCTCATTATCCCTTTTCCTCATCACCGCCATGAAGAGACCTTCTCCCTTGGTCTTGCCGGGAATGAAGCGGTAGACGGGTTGTTGGAAATCCTGCTTTAACGATCCGATGATGTTCCAGTCTTCTTCCGTATGAACGGGAAGCATCTCTGCATCCATCTCCTTGCATATCCATTCCACGTTCTCCTCGTTTTCATGCAGGTTGAAAGTGCAGGTAGAATAGATGAGCAGTCCGCCCGGCTTCAATACCTGCCACGCCTCTGCCACGATGGAGCGTTGCAGTTGCTGGCACTGGGCTACATGTTGGAGGCTCCATTCGCTGACTGCGTTCCCGTCCTTGCGGAACATGCCTTCGCCAGAGCAGGGCACGTCGCAGAGGATAACGTCAAACATGATGCCAGACTTGCGATAATCCTTCGGATAGTTATTGGTCACGATGATATCAGGGTGGCCGAACTTCTGGATGTTCTCACTCAGAATCTGTGCCCGGTTGCGGATGGGTTCGTTGGCATAGAGCACACTGCCATCCGGCAGGGCAGACATGGCGCAGGTGGTCTTTCCTCCTGGTGCCGCACAGAGGTCGAGCATCTGCACGGGCTCATGGACGTATTGCTTCAGGGCATGATAGACAAACATCGATGAGGCTTCCTGAACGTAGTATACNNGGGTCGAACGTGAAGTTGGGGCGCTCTGTCAAGTAGCATCCCATTTCGCACCAAGGCACGTTGCCGGCCTTCGTACCAATGGAAATGTCTCCGAGAGAGCAACGGAACGGATTCAGGCGGATGCTGACCGGGGCTTCTTCGTCAAGGGCTGCGCAGAACCGTTGGAAGAGTTCTTCTCCCATGACGGTGCGTGTTTCTTTGATGAATTCCTCTGGTAGCGTCATGCTCTTGATTGATAGGGATGAATGTGGAGTTGGCGGAAGGCTGACTATTCGATGACGATGTCGAAACTGTTCTCGTCCAGTTCGTCCTTCTCTTCCACTTTCGGTTTGGGTGGGTTCTTCAGGTTGCCTTTCTCGTCGAACATGCCATAGGTGGTACGGAGGACGATGAACTCGGTGCGGCGGTTCAGCTGGTTGCACACTTCTTGCTGTTCCTCGTTCAGCTTCTTGATGTACTCTTCCGTCAGCACGTCGTTTTCTTTCATCCACGGGTATTTCTCTGTCAGCTTCTTACGAATGGTCTTCGGCTTCTCCTTTCCATAGCCTACAGGTGACAGGCGGTCGGCAGAAATGCCGTGAGCCACCAAGTAGTTGACTACCGACTCAGCCCTTCGCTGTGACAGACGCTTGTTGTATTCGGCAGAACCTTTAAAGTCGCAGTGTGCACTCAGTTCGATGGTCACATTCGGATTCTCGTTCAGCAGCTTCACCAAGTCGTCGAGTGCTTTCTCCGATTCCGGTCGCAAGGTTGCCTTGTCGAAATCGTAGAAGATGTTATCGATCATCACCGGCACGCGGATGCTTGCCAATGGGAACTGCAAGACATATTCCTCGGAATCGCTGACGGGACCAACCTTCAGTTCCTCCTTGTGGTTCAGGTATCCCTTGCAGGTAGCTAGCATGATGTAGTTGACGCCCGGCTTGATGACTTGTTCGAACGAACCGTCACCCTTGACAGAAAGCTTCAGGTTAGTACCGTCATCGCCGACCATATAGACTTGTGCGGCAGGCAGTTCGTAGCCTTCCATCTCGTATACCCATCCCTTGACGGTCTGTATAATCTCCGGGCATTCGAAGGAGTAGATATGATCCCATCCCTTGCCGTCACCGCGGTTGCTGGAGAAGAAGCCTCTGTTGTGAACGCCTTCGAAGGTGCATCCGAAGTCATCGCCCTGAGAGTTCAGCGGATAACCAGGATGTTCGATATGATAGCGTTTGTCTTCGCCCACCGTGGCAACATAGATGTCCAAGCCACCAAGTCCGTCGGCATGTCCATTGCTGGAGAAGTAAAGGTCTCCGTTGGGACGGAAGGTGGGGAACTCTTCATCACCGGGCGTGTTGATAGGTTCGCCGACATTCTGTACTCCGCCAAGGCTTCCGCCTGTGATGCGCACGCGCCAAATGTCTTTACCGCCTTTACCGCCTGGCATGTCGCTGATGAAGTAGAGCCAATTGCCGTCGGGTGAGAGGGCAGGGTGGGCAAACGATGAAAGGGTGTCTCTGGAGATTTCCAGCTTGGTAGCCTTGCTCCATGCCGCATCTGAACGCTTGCTGACGGCAATTTGTGCGTAACGCGGATAAGAGGCATCGGTTAGGCACTGGGTGATATACATCTCCCGTCCGTCTACCGAGAATGCCGGTGTACCTTCTTCTGCTTCGGTATTCAGTCCTGACCCAATCTCTTGAGGCTTGCTCCACTTGCCTTTGTCGTCTTTCTCGCTCATGAAGATGTCGGCAGGTTTCACTCCTGTGATACCGCTCAGCTCGTCGCCTTGTGCTTCGTTGCGGGTCGATGTCCAGTAGATTTGGTCGTATTGGTCACCAAAGAGCATGGGCGAATAGTCGGAACGGCGCGAGTTGAAGAGGTCCATCTTCTTGACAATATAGCGCGAACCGGCTTTTCGTAGTTCTGGTGCTGCCTGTGCCGACTGTAGTCCGGCGCGTGCAGCAGCCAGCATCTCCTGTCTTCTTTCTATTTCTTTGTTGGTCCGCTTGACGGGTTGTACTGCAGGTGTCTCTATCAGTTTCGTCTCTGTCACTTCAGCAACTGTTTCCTCTTCTTGCTGTTTCCGTTTCTTGGCTTTTTCTTTCTTCGCTTTCTTGGATGATGAGACGAGGTTTCTTTCTCTTCTTACCGATGCCTTGGCTGCTGTTTTCTGCTTCTTTTCTTTCTTAGCCTTCTTCTTTTCTCTCGCTTTCTTCTCCTTGGCTTCTTTCTTGGCTATCTTTTTGAGTGCTTTCCTTTCTTTAGCAGTCAATTTCTTGGTGGCAGCGATAGTTGCCTCCGTAGTATCTTCGCTGACAACTACAGGCCGTTCGTTGGTCAGTGAGTCTATCACCAGCATGAACTCCTTTTCAGCCTCTTTGTAGTTGCCTGTCTTCATCAGGTTCTGAGCCAGTCCCAAGTGTGTCTCCACATCGTCTTGCTTGTATCTGATGACGTTGCGGTAGGCAGCAATGGCACGCTGGTTCTCATTGATTTTGTCATAGCAGTATGCCATCTTAGCTGCACGCCTGCCGCGCAGTTCGCGGTCTTTCGGCGCCGTCCCTTGGTAAGCTTTACGAAACTGTGAGGCAGCATCATAGTATTCGCCAAGGGCAAGATACTTCTCGCCCTTCTTCATATTGCTTTCTGCACCGCATGCAACGAGAAGGCAGCATGCCGCCAGAAGAGTCATGATGTGGAGTTTGTTTTGCATTGATAGTGTTGTCTTATTAAAAAGAAACGCAATTCTTGCCGTTTTATTATGCAATGACAATATAAAAGGCGTTGACTTACGACTCCTTTTTTTCTTTCTTCTTGCGCTTTTTCGTCGGTTCTTCTTCGGCAATGGCAATGCGTCGGTTGGAGTTGTCGGCAAGTACTTGATTGACAATCTGCACAATCTGCTCTTTCAACTCGTTGATAAACAGTCCGGCATCATATTGCTGGTGTTCAATGTCACGCAGTTTCTTCTCCCAGATGCCTGTCAGTTCACAACTCTTGAGCAGTTCTTCCTTGATGATGTCGATCAGTTCCATGCCGGTGGGAGTGGCAATGAGCCGTTTACGCTCCTTGCGGATGTAGTGTCGCTTGAAAAGTGTCTCTATGATGGCTGCGCGTGTAGAAGGCCGTCCGATGCCGTTCTCTTTCAAGGCGGCACGCAGTTCTTCGTCTTCCACAAACTTTCCGGCAGTTTCCATTGCCCGCAGCAGAGAGGCTTCCGTATAATAAGGCGGGGGTGTTGTCATTTTTTCAGTCAGGGTAGGTGTGTGTGGACCGCTTTCACCCTTGACAAAGGTGGGAAGTGTGCGTTCTTCGTCGTCTTTTTTGTCCTCGGAGGAATCGTCGTAGACAACCCTCCATCCAGGGTCGAGGATTTCCTTTCCCGTAGTCTTGAAGGAGATTGCTTCCTCTTCTGCCTCCGATGGGGCACCCATTACCGTTGTCGTCGAGAACTTGCAGTCAGGATAGAATGCTGCAATGAAGCGACGGGCTATCAGGTCGAAGACGTTTCTCTCCATGTCGCTCAGTCCCGTTGGTGGCACACCTGTGGGGATGATGGCATGGTGGTCGGTGACCTTAGAGTTGTCGAAGACTTTCTTGGTTTTCTTCAGTGGCTTCCCGCTCAGAGCTTTGACGATGTCAGCGTATGGGGCGATGCCGCCGAAAGTTGTCTTGTACAAGCCGTTCATGGTCTGCGGACATTTAGGGTAAATGTCGTCTGAAAGGTATTGGGTGTCCACACGCGGATAGGTAGTGAACTTCTTCTCGTAAAGGCTTTGCACCAGATTGAGTGTCATCTCTGCCGAGTAACCGAACTTTTTGTTGCACTCTACCTGTAGCGACGTGAGGTCGAACAGTGGCTTGGGGGCTTCTGTTCCATTCTTTTTCTGAACGTCGGTGATGACAAACGGTTTTCCTTCTATCAGCGAGAAGGCTTTTTCACCCTCTTCCTTGCTGGTGAATTTGCCGGTAGTGGCAGTAAACTGTGTCTCGCGGTAGATGGTGGCAAGCACCCAATAGGGTTCGGGCTTGAAGTTGTTGATTTCCTTTTGCCGGTTCACGATAAGCGCAAGCGTTGGGGTCTGTACCCTTCCAACACTCAACGGCTTACCCGGTTGCCCGTACTTGATGCTGTAGAGGCGTGTGGCATTGATGCCAAGGAGCCAGTCGCCGATGGCACGTGACAGTCCGGCAAGGTACAGTGGTTGGTAGGCCTGTTGGTCTTTCAGTTTCTGGAAACCTTCACGGATGGCTTCGTCAGTCATCGAAGAGATCCACAACCGCTTTACCGGACATTTTGCCTGTGCCTTCTGCATCACCCAACGTTGAATGAGTTCTCCCTCCTGACCGGCATCGCCGCAGTTCACGATCTCGTCGGCAGCCTGCATCAGTTTCTCTATCGTGGAAAACTGGTTGCGTACCCCCTGGTCATCCTTCAGCCGGATGCCGAACCGAGGTGGTATCATGGGCAGTGCCGACAGGCTCCACGCCTTCCACATGGGGGTGTAGTCTTCTGGCATCTTCAATTCACACAGGTGACCAAACGTCCATGTCACCTGGTATCCGTTGCCTTCCATGTATGTCTTATGGTCGTGGGTAGCACCTAAAATGCGTGCAATGTCGCGTCCCACGCTTGGTTTCTCTGCTATGCAAACAATCATGCTTATATCCTGTTTGAGTATGCAAAGGTAGTTGTTTTTTGGCAATTCTACAACAATTGTTTGGCTTTCCCCTCATATATCTCCCATTCGTAGATGTCGTAGCATATACCTCTGCCACCAAAACCTTCTTTTTGGTAAATTAGTTGCTCGTTAAGGATGGTGCCATGCTCTTCGGTAGAGATGCCGAAGTCGAAGTAAGGATGTTTTTTCAGCGACATACTGATAACGTTATGGAACAATAAGTCGAGGACATGCAGTTGTTTTCCCTCTTCATTGGCAGAGATATATTGCGAGTGAACGACCTGTGGTGTGATATACAACACGGTTCCACCCAGCATCTTCTCTTCCTTGTACGCAGCAAAGAGTCGGATATTGTCTGGAAAGGCAGCTTGCAGTCGGCTGATTTCTTCTGTTGTGTGGACAGGTTTCAGCCCGTACTTATGGGATAGGTTGTCCGTCAGTATCGTCCAGAAGGTGGCAAAGTCGTCAGATTCCTTGATGGAGATGCCTGCTTCGGCTGCTTTTTTACAGCCGCATGCCCTGATGCGGTACCATTTGTTCAGCTGGTCACGGTATATCGTTGACGACAGTGCACGCTCTTTCAGTCGTGCACCGAACAGTTCCACGATGGCATAGAGGTCTTCCTCCGCCGGTTGGCGGTGGTATATAGCTGGTGTCGGCTTGTAGATGATGCGTCTGCACCCAGCTTGCCGTAGGTAGTCTTGCAGCATACGGAAAACATCAAGGACGTCTTTAGCTGTCGCCTTCTCGTTCATGATGAGTCCGCCGTAGGTCAGTCCGCCATGCGAAACTACCGTCATGTCTTCCTGCATGTTGCATGGCAACAGGGCATACAGCTTCCCCCGACGGTAAACCATCAGCGAGAAGTCCTTGAACCGGTCGGCATGATAGTCCATGTAGTTGCGGTCGAAGAGGAACGTTCCGTTCTTCGATGATGCCACGAATGTGTTCCAGGCATGGAACTGAGCTGGTGTGTATCTGACTATTTCGAACATCCTACGTATTTTAGAAAGTCTTCATATTCGTAGATATAGTCCTCTTCCTCATAAGGTTCGGATGCCAATACCAGACAGACGGCTCCCGATGAGAAGTCGTCGAGCGTACGCCAGATGCCTGTCTCAATGACCAATCCCTGCCAGGGATGATTCAAGAGGATGGTTTCACGCTCTTTGCCGTTGTCCAATGTGACGTGGAAGGAACCACTGAGGGCGATGACCAGTTGCTTCAGCCGCTTGTGGGCGTGACCGCCCCGGCTCTCTCCCCCCGGCACATCGTACACCCAGTAGGCCCGTTTGATGTCGAAGGGAACATGTTTCATCTGTTCCGCTACGGTCAGGTTGCCGCGTGGGTCGGTAATCTTCGGCAGCTCAATAATCCTTCCTATCCGATATTTATCAGTCATGCTGTTTCTTGATATGTTATTTCTTCATGTAAGGTTCTGTCCCCAGCACGGTTTTTGCAAGTCGTTTGGCTTTATCGCGCAAGGCATTGACGTCGTCTCCGACCTCACCATAGCAGAGGACGACTCCCATGCGGCGCCCCTTGTGTGCCTCAGGTTTGCCGAAGATACGGATGCGGGTGCGGTCTTCCTTCAGGGCTTCCTCAAGGTTGTAGGGCAGCAGCGAACGGTCGACGGGGGTGTTGGCCTCGACGGGTGAGAGGATGACCGCCGATGCACCGGCATGTTCCAGGTGGATGGCAGGGATGGGGAGCCCCATGACGGCACGGAAGTGCAGTTCAAACTCACTGAGGTTGGTGGTATGTCCGAGTGTTACCATACCCGTGTCGTGCGGACGGGGTGACAGTTCGGAGAAGATGACCTCGCCTTGCTTCGTCAGGAAGAACTCTACCCCCCAGATGCCTGCACCCGTCAGAGCCTTCGTCACCTCGTCAGCCATGTGTTGTGCCTGCTTCAGTGCCTCGTCGCTGAGCTGGTAGGGCTGCCAGCTTTCGCGGTAGTCACCACCTTTCTGCACGTGACCGATGGGAGGACAGAAAAGGGTAGGGGCGTTCTTCTGTGTGACGGTAAGCAGGGTGAATTCCGATTCGAAGTCGATAAACTCTTCGATGATCACTTCCTTCACATCGCCGCGACTGCCTTCCATGGCCTCGCGGAACGCCTGTTCCAGTTCGTCATCGTTATGGACGTAGCTCTGTCCGTGACCACTCGATGACATTAACGGCTTCACCACGCAGGGGAATCCAATCTCATCGGCAGCCTGTTTGAACTCGTCGAAGGTCTTGGCATAGAAGTACTTTGCCGTTCGCAACCCCAGTTCCTTGCTTGCCAGGTCGCGTATGGCACGCCGGTTCATGGTATAGTTGACGGCACGCGCACTGGGTACTACCTGTATACCTTCTTCCTCCAACTTGAACAGGCGTTCAGTACGGATGGCTTCAATCTCAGGTACGATGATGTCGGGCTGGTGCTTGCGTACGACAGCTTCCAAAGCGTCACCATCGAGCATGTTGAACACCTCTCGTTCGTCGGCAACCTGCATGGCAGGTGCATTGTCGTAGCGGTCGCAAGCAATGACATACTGGCCTGCTCTCATGGCAGCAATTACAAACTCCTTGCCCAGTTCGCCTGAGCCTAAAAGCAATATCTTCTTCATAATGGTATTATTTTATCAGTTGTTTAAGCATCTGCCATTCCGGGGTGATGGCAAGTTTGTGCAGACATGAGTCTATTTGTGTCATCATTTCCTCGGTAGACATATGCCGGTCGTCGGCAATCTCTTTTAAGGAAAGTTGTTCATGGCCGAGAATGCCGAAGTAATGGAGCAATGCCTCTTCATCATCTACGGTCAGCAGATGGGTGAGGTGCTCGATATAGTGGGCTACCTGGTTCGACACGCAGTCAGGATTGTAATGCAGGCGCACCAGGAAGCTTTGCAGTTCTTTTGTCAACTTATCCATTTCTCGTTGTGTTTGATGTGGCATGCCACATCTTACAGGACGGGCATTGCCCCGCATCCCAACAGGTGGCGGATTACCGGTCCTTATACATGTTGTCGTAGTATTTCTGGTAGTCGCCGGAGGTGACGTTGTCGAGCCATTCCTGGTTGTCGAGATACCAGCGTACCGTCTTTTCGATGCCTTCCTCAAACTGCAGGCTGGGTTCCCATCCGAGTTCGCGTTGCAATTTGGAAGAGTCGATGGCATAGCGCAGGTCGTGTCCGGCGCGATCAGTGACGAAGGTGATGAGATCCATGTCTTCGCCTTCCTTGCGTCCGAGCAGTCTGTCTACGGTGTTGATGACGACGCGGATGATGTCGATATTCTTCCATTCGTTGAAGCCGCCGATATTGTAGGTCTCGGCGATCTTGCCTTGGTGGAAGATGAGGTCAATGGCGCGAGCGTGGTCTTCGACGAACAGCCAGTCGCGCACGTTCTCACCTTTGCCATAGACGGGCAGCGGCTTGCGGTGGCGGATGTTATTGATGAAGAGTGGGATGAGTTTCTCCGGGAACTGGTAGGGACCGTAGTTGTTGGAGCAGTTGGTGACGATGACAGGCATTCCATAGGTGTCGTGGAAGGCGCGTACAAAGTGGTCGCTTGATGCCTTGGATGCAGAATAGGGCGAATGCGGATTGTACTTGGTCGTTTCGAGGAAGAATTTCTCGCCGTAGGCCAAGTGGTGCTCGGCTGATGAAGCCTGTGTGGTAAACGGTGGTTCGATGCCTTCGGGATGAGTGAGCTCCAGTGCACCGTAGACTTCATCGGTGGAGATGTGGTAGAAGCGCTTGCCCTCATACTTCTCCGGCAGAGATTCCCAGTAGAGTTTCGCAGCCTGGAGCAGTGAGAGCGTACCCATCACATTGGTCTTGGCAAACGTAAACGGGTCTTTGATGCTGCGGTCTACATGGCTCTCGGCGGCAAGGTGTATGATGCCGTCTACCTTCTTGTCCTGCATCAGTTGGTAGAAGGCGTCGAAATCGCAGATGTCCATCTTGACAAACTCGTAGTTAGGCTTGTCTTCGATGTCCTTCAGGTTGGCTAAGTTACCTGCATACGTCAACTTGTCAAGGTTGATGATATGGTATTCAGGATACTTGTTGACGAAGAGGCGAACAACGTGGCTGCCTATGAAGCCGGCACCGCCGGTGATAACAATAGTTTTCATATACGCGTTATGTTTTTGTTTTATTTTATTCTTATTTCCTTAATGTAATAACTTCACAATCCGTAAATTTATTGCCTTCAACGGTCAGTCGGACTAATGTTCGTTCTTTGTGCCATCCTTGCATGCCGGCAGCACCGGGGTTGATGTGCAGCAAGCCGAGGGCTTTGTCATATTTCACTTTCAAGATGTGTGAATGGCCGGCAATAAAGAGTTGGGGAGGCGAGGCGTAGATGCGTGAGCGGATGCGGGCATCGTAATTGCCGGGGTAGCCTCCGATATGCGTCATCAGCACATCAACATCTTCACATTTCCATCGCAACACTTCTGGGAACATGAGTCTGAGGTCATTACCATCGCAGTTGCCGCAGACCGCACGTAAGGGACGGAACTCCGCCAATCGGTCGGTAACTTCTGTTGAACCGATGTCTCCGGCATGCCATATCTCATCACAAGGTTCGAAATAGTGCAGGTATTTGTCGTCCCAATAACCGTGGGTGTCGCTGATGATTCCAATCTTTTTCATATCCCAAACCTCTTGCGAATGAAGTCAGCGATGAATCGTTCCGTATCTTCCAATCCGAGCAAAGATGAATTGATGCAGAGGTCGTAGCTTTCTGCCGCCCCCCACTTCTTACCCGTATAGTAGTTGTAATAGGAGGCACGATGGCCTTCAGCCTGCAAAATGAAGTGCTTGGCTTCCTTCGGGGTGATGTCTCTTTTCGGAAAGATTCTGGTCCTGCGCTCACTGGTACTGATTCTCTCAATGCGATCATACATGGATGCCGTGATGAATATCTTCACGACATGAGGATTGTCGCGCAACACATAGTCGGCACAGCGCCCTACGAAGACGCAATTCCCTTCTTCGGCAGCTTTGCGGATGGCATCACTCTGGAACTGGAACAGGCTGTCCTGCGATATGTTTGAACGGTACAGTCCGCCGCCGAAGTGTGTAGTCTGTACGCCGAACAGTGTTTTGAAGAATCCTTTCTGCTCGTCGTTTCTTTCAAACACTTTCTTGCTGAACCCGCTTTCCTTGGCAGCAAGGTTCAGCAACTCGCGGTCATAATACTTCGCATGAAAGTCGGTAGCAAGCATGCGTCCGATTTCATGACCGCCGGCACCCAGCTGGCGACCAATGCAGATGATGATATTCTTATTTTCCATCGTTCTTGATTTTCTTCATATACCAGAATAGCAACGGCAGGGTCATTGCAAACGAGCAGAAATCGCTGATGCACATGGAGTACCATACACCGTCAAGACCGAGAAACAGCGGTAGCACGTAGGCTAACGGTATGAGCAGGATGAGCTGGCGTGACAGCGACAGGAAGATACTGATCTTTACTTTGCCGATACACTGGAAGAAATTGGTAATGACGGCCTGGGATGCTACGACGAAGAACACCATCATGTTCAGTCGGATGCCGCGGGCAGCCATGCTGATCAGCGTGGCATCGGCAGTGAAGACGCGTGCAATTTGGCTTGGAAAGAGCATGGACAGACACCAGCCCACCAACAGGATGCTTGTTGAGACACCTATTGTCTGCCACAGACAGCGGAACATGCGGTCATACTTCTCGGCTCCATAGTTGTAGCCCACGATGGGTTGCATACCTTGGTTCATACCCATGACAAACATGAACAGAACCATCACCACGGAGTTGGCTATCGAGTAGGCACCAACAGCCATGTCGCCTCCGTATCGGACGAATTGATTGTTCATGAAGATGACCACTACGCACGCCGTGGCATTCATCAAAAAGGGCGAGATGCCTATCGAGATGATGTTGCGTACCAGGTCTGCCTTTAGCTTATAGATGCCTTTCTTCAGGTGCAGTAATTCCTTTTGGTCTGAGAATACCCACATCTGCCAGCAGAGAGCCAGCGATTGCGAAGTGATGGTAGCCAACGCAGCCCCACGAATGCCCCACCTGAACCACCACACGAAGGCAATGACCAGCAGGATGTTACACCCTACGGTGAACAGTGTGGCATACATGGCATGGCGAGGCTTTCCTGCTGCCCTCAATACGGCATTCATGCCAAAGTACATGTGGGTAACCATGTTGCCCAGCAGGATGACCGTCATGAACTCCCGTGCATAGGGCAGCGTGATGTCGCTGGCACCAAAGAACCGCAGGATGGGATTCAGGAAGATGAGGCATACCGCCATGAAAAGGAATCCGATGATAAGATTCAGCGTAACCGTATTGCCTAATAGATATTCGGCAGTCTTATAGTCGCGCTGTCCCAGTTTCACGGAAATACACGTTGACGCTCCCACGCCTACAGCCGCTCCAAAGGCTCCGCTGAGGTTCATGAAGGGGAACGTGATGCCCAAGCCTGCAATCGCCTCCGGTCCCACCATCTGTCCTATCATGGCGCGGTCGATGATGTTGTATAGGCTTGAAGCTGTCATAGCCACGATAGCGGGCATGGCATATTGCGTCAGCAGCCGGCCTACCGGTTTCGTTCCTAATTCCAGTGTTGCTTGCTTGTTGTCCATAATCAGCTGCAAAGGTACGAAACAATTCACAATTCACAATTCACAATTCACAATTTATTTTGTACCTTTGCAGCATGATGAAGACAATGACGCTCTATGAAGCCAATTCGCTCGTCAGAGAGAGCATCGAATTGACGCTTGACAGACACTATTGGGTGGAGGCAGAGCTCTCTGAGGTCAGGGAGAGCCGCGGCCACTGCTACATGGAGCTTGTGCAGTATGACCGGTCGGACGTGTCCGACAAGTCCGACCAGTCATACAACCCTCACCGTCCAGCATTCCATGCCCAACGTTCCACTCCCATCGCCCGTGCTTCTGCCAAGTGCTGGGCTTCTGCCTGGGCGTTGATTCGTTCTCATTTCGAGCGTGTTACGGGTCAACGGCTCCATTCAGGCTTGAAGGTATTGCTGCAAGTCTATCCTCAGTTTCATGAAACTTTCGGCTTTTCGTGGATTGTCACCGACATCAACCCTGAGTTCACGATGGGCGACATGATGCGCAAGCGGCAGGACATTATCCGGCAGTTGCAGGAAGAAGGAGTCTACGACCTGCAGAAAGAACTCGCCTTGCCACTCTTCGCCCAGCGCATAGCTGTCGTGTCGAGTGCTACGGCGGCAGGCTATGGTGACTTCTGTCATCAGCTGCGCGAAAACGAGTATGGCTTTACCTTCCGTACGGAACTCTTCTCAGCCGTCATGCAGGGCGAACAGATAGAGCAGTCGCTGATAGCAGCCCTCGACAGCATCAACTGTCGTGCCGACGACTTCGACGTAGTCGTCATCATCCGGGGCGGTGGAGCCACCGCCGACCTCAGCGGTTTCGATACGTTGGCACTGGCTGAGAATGTAGCCAACTTCCCGTTGCCCATCATCACCGGCATCGGGCACGAGCGCGACGAGTGTGTACTCGACATGATCTCCCACCTGCGGGTGAAGACACCGACGGCAGCGGCTGCCTTCCTCATCGCCCATCTCAAAGAGGTTAGCGACAGGCTGGCAGACGCCGAGCACGACATATATAATAAGGTGAACGAAAGACTTCGGTATGAACGCATGCGGATAGAACGGCTCTCGGCACTTATCCCTCAGCTACCCAGACAACTGGTAGAGGATGCCCGCCACCGGCTCTTGCTGACAGAAGGGAAACTGCGGGCGGCGGCAGAGGGCAGGATGAAAGACGACCGCTATCGGCTGCTCCTCATGGGCAACCGGCTGCACACGTTAGCCCGGCACTTGCTGGAGAAAGAACGGTTGCATCTGGAACACCTGCAGCTGCAACTGGACAGCCACAACCCGCAACTGCTCTTGAGCCGTGGCTATAGCATCACCCTCCACAACGGCAAGGCGGTGCGTGACCCCAGCCTGTTGCAGCGTGGCGACGAGATAGAAACACGTGTGGAGAAGGGTGTCGTGCGTTCGGTGGTCAGTGGTTAAGAATAAACAAAAAAAAGATGGAAAAAGAAATGAAATATGAGGCGGCGATGGCACAACTGGAAACCATCGTCAGGAAAATGGAGAACAACGAGTATGATATAGACGAACTCGCTGTGCAACTGAAAGCTGCACAGCGACTTCTCAAACTCTGCAAGGACAAGCTGTCCAAGACTGAGGCGGAACTCTTACAGGCACAAGCCGAAGGTGAGTGACTTGAACTGCGGTCCCTTGTCTTTCTTGAAGACGGTCATCGGCGAGAACTTGCAATAGATGCCCAGGGTCTTATAGTTAAACATCGCCATGAGGTCTATGGTGACGGGGCGGTATCCGATGTCCTTGATGCTCATCTGCTGTTCGGCATCACCCATGTCGTACTCGCTGTTCAGCCGGCCTCTTAGGTTGAAGTTGACCACCGGACCGATTGCGAAGCTGCACTTGCTGTTGCGCCCTAACTTCTGGTGGAACAGCAGGGGCACGGCGAGACTGAAGATTTTGACGCGCGAGTGGCGGTGGGTGGCACCTGCCGGATAGTCTGTCAGGAAGGTCACGCCGTCACCATCCTTCACCAGCATCTTGTCGGTAGAGAGCCCGTAGTTCTTCCAGTCTGCCCACAGACCGATTGAGTAGGTCTGCAGAGCCTTTTCGGGCGTGTAGCCCCACCTGAAGCCTACATAGATCTCCCACGAGCGGAAGGTGGCAAAGCCGTAGCCGTCGGAGACGTTGAGGGGGGTGTTCACGCCGACGCCGAAGTCGAAGTACGGTTTCCATGCCCTGTATTTGTCGCAGCCGTCCTTGTGCATCTTGCATGTGTTGATCGGCACCTTCTTTTCTAATCGGAAGTTGGAGTCGCCTTTCTGTCCGATGATCTGGATTTGCTGCGTCGTATCGCTGGTGACGATCACGACTTTCTCAGCATTCTCAATCCATGTCGTGTCGGCAGGTTCGTGCGCATAGGCGGTCATCGTAGCAGCCAGTGCCGACATCATCAATAGCTTTTTCATCTTGTTCCTTTCTGATAAGTAATTGGTTGTTGGTCTCATTTTGATGTACAAAGATACGGTTAAGCGAGGACAATGCAAAAGAAAAGCTCGCTTTTCTTTCATTGTCGAGCGAAAGTATCTTCTATAAAGATACGGTTAAGCGAGGACAATGCAAAAGAAAAGCTCGCTTTTCTTTCATTGTCGAGCGAAAGTGTCTTCACTGCTTGCCGTAATGTCAGGTCTTCTTTTCCGATTATTCGCATTTGTTTCATAAAAATTTGCATGTGCGCAAGTTTTTGATTACTTTTGTCGGCTGAAATCAAAAGCAGACAAAGCGCATAAAAACATAGACAATTATGAAGAATTTAGATTGGGCTAACTTGTCGTTCGGTTATATGAAGACCGATTACAACGTCCGTTGCTACTATCGCGACGGAAAATGGGGCGAGATAGAGACTTGCTCCGACGAGTATCTGAAACTGCACATGGCGGCAACCTGCCTGCACTACGGTCAGGAAGCATTCGAAGGTCTGAAGGCTTACCGCTGTCCTGACGGTAAGGTGCGTATCTTCCGTGTCAAGGACAACGCCGAGCGCCTGCAGAGCACCTGCCGAGGCATCATGATGCCGGAGGTTCCCACGGAGCTCTTCGAGGAGATGGTGAAGAAGGTGGTGCGCCTGAACCAGGAGTATATCCCCACCTACGAGAGTGGTGCCACCCTTTACGTCCGTCCGTTGCTGATCGGTACGAGTGCCCAGGTGGGTGTTCATCCGTCAAAGGAGTATCTGTTCATGATTTTCGTTACGCCGGTAGGTCCCTACTTCAAGGGAGGCTTCAGCAGCAACCCCTACGTCATCGTCCGCGACTACGACCGTTCGGCTCCCCTCGGCACGGGTAAGTATAAGGTGGGTGGCAACTATGCCGCTTCGCTCTTTGCCAACAACCTCGCCCACGAGAAAGGCTATGCCTGCGAGTTCTATCTCGATGCCAAGGAGAAGAAATACATCGACGAGTGTGGTGCTGCCAACTTCTTCGGCATCAAGGACAACACCTACGTCACCCCGAAGTCGACGAGCATCCTGCCCAGTATCACCAACAAGAGCCTGATGCAGGTGGCTGAAGACCTCGGACTGAAGGTGGAGCGCCGTCCTATTCCGGAGGAAGAGCTGACCACCTTCGAGGAAGCCGGTGCCTGCGGAACGGCAGCCGTCATTTCTCCTATCAGCTATATCGACGACCTGAAGACCGGCAAGCGTTACGACTTCGGCGAGAAACCGGGTCCTGTCAGCAAGAAGCTCTTCGACACGCTCCGCGGCATCCAGTATGGAGAAATCGAAGACAAGCACGGTTGGACAACTGTTGTCATCGAATAACAGGCTGATGGACAGCATGAAACAATATGAACTTGCGAAACAGAAAGTAAGCGAAAGCGGCTTTCAGTTTCGCAAGTTTTTGATTCGGCAGGACCGTTGTGCCATGAAGGTAGGAACCGACGGTGTCTTGCTGGGAGCATGGGCGAGGGGAGGGAAGCGCATCCTCGACATCGGTACAGGTACCGGACTGGTCGCCCTCATGATGGCACAGCGTTATCCTGATGCCCTTGTCGATGCCGTAGAGATAGACCCCGATGCTGCACGCCAAGCCCAGGAGAATATCTCTGCAAGTCCTTTCGCCGGACGCATTGCGGTTTATCAGTCAGCCATTCAACAGTTTCCCCCTTCAGGGGGGATTGAGGGGGGCTACTCCATCGTTTGCAACCCTCCGTTCTTTGAGCGTTCCTTGAAGAATCCCGACCCTCAGCGGACGCTGGCACGCCACACCGACAGCCTTTCCTTCCGCGACCTCGTCAAATCAGCAGTCCGTCTTTTAGCTCCGACAGGAGAATTCAGTGTTGTGATACCCTTCAACATGCGGCAGCCGCTGATGGCAGAAGCCGTCATACAGGGATTGTTCCTTTCCCGTTGCTTTGCCGTCAAGACGGTTCCGCATAAGCCGGCAAAGCGTTATCTTTTGGCATTCAGAAAGGAGCGACCGGAAAGTGTTGAAGAACAAGAAGTGGTGATGATGCAGTCTGGTGAGCGCTCACCGTGGTATCAGGAGCTCACCCAGGATTTCTATCACCTCGCCTGAAGGTTATGGTGACTATTTTGCCTGGGGTGAGACGGAGCCATATTTTTATATGTTGAGTTTTCTCAGTATCAGTTTGTTGATGGCTTGCACTTTGCGCCCTTGTCGTGTGAGGTCTTCGCGCACCATGTTGATGTCGTTGAAGAATTCGGCGAAGGCGGTCTGCATGGCGTTAGGCTTTCTCAGGCTCTTGTCTGCATCGGGGTTGACGAGCACCTTGATGCCCTTGTCGTGCAGTTGTATGTCGATGTCGGCATCGGTCATGACGGGGTCGCCGTCGTAGTGTATCCATCCCGGCTCCTTTCGGTGCACATGCAGGCTTTTCGCCTTGAACGTCTTGATTTTCGAGTTCTTGTCGAGCGTCTTGTTGAACATGTCGATGCTGATCTGGGGTGCTTCCAGCACATCGAAGGGCTCCATGATAATGACGTCCAAGAGTCCGTCGCTCATCGATGCCTGGGGAGCGATGTAGGCGTTGTTGCCGTATTGCGAGGCGTTGGCAGCAGATATGAGGAATGCCTTGTAGTGTTTCGTGCCCGTCTCGTCTTCTATCTCGTAGGTCTCCGGCTCGTATTTCAGTCCTTCTTTCAGGACGTTCTCGACGTAGGTGGCGAGTCCTCGCTTTCCGGCTTCAGCGAACTTCATGCTGATGAAGGCATCGAAGCCCATGCCGCAGGTGCAGAAGAAGGGCATGCCGTTGATGGTTCCGTAGTCGAGGTCGTGGATTTCGTAGCGGTTGATGACCTGTATGGCTTTCCCCAGCTCCATCGGTAGCATGAGGTGGCGTGCCAGCCCGTTGCCTGAGCCGCAGGGAATGATGCCCATCGCCGTCTCGGTGTTGATCAAGGCCCTGCCCACCTCGTTGACCGTGCCGTCGCCTCCTACCGCCATCACCAGGTCAACCCCCTTTTCGGCAAGCTCGGCGGCTATCTCCGTCGCGTGTCCTGCGCGTTCGGTCTCCCTGATTTCATAGTCGAACAAGTTCTTGTCCAACTTGTTTTCTATGAGTTGGGGTATTCCGGCTTTGCTGGTGGTTCCGGAAATGGGATTCATGATGAAGGCCACTTTTTTCATTGCATCCGTCTTGAATAGAAGACAAAAGTACGAAAAAGTCTTGAAAGACGGCTAATTATTCGCTAAAATTTCAAGAAAAGCGATATTTCTTTTAAAAAACGTTGACTATTAAGGTATTTTTTGTATCTTTGCAGCCTAAAATAAAAAGTAGTTTGGGCTACACCTTATTATTTATATAGTAATGGGACAGTTACAAGAAAGATACAAACATTATCGTGAACCTCAGAAGTACATGGAAGCGGATGTCTATCCTTATTTCCGTACGATTAACGGAAAGCAAGGCACGGAAGTGGAAATGGGTGGACACAAAGTTCTGATGTTCGGTTCAAATGCATACACAGGATTGACAGGTGACCAGCGTATTATCGATGCTGCCAAGGCAGCCCTCGACAAGTATGGCTCTGGTTGTGCCGGCAGCCGTTTCCTCAACGGAACGCTCGACATCCATGTGCAGTTAGAGAAAGAGATTTCAGAGTTCATCCACAAGGATGACTGCTTGTGTTTCTCCACGGGTTTCTCTGTCAACCAAGGTGTCTTGGCAATGGTTGTCGGCAAGGATGACTACATCATCTGCGACGACCGCGACCACGCCAGCATCGTCGACGGTCGCCGTCTGTCGTTTGCCCGTCAGTTGCACTACAAGCACAACGACATGGAAGACCTGGAGCGCGTGCTGCAGAAGCTGCCCTACGAGGCTGTCAAGCTGATTGTCGTCGACGGCGTCTTCTCGATGGAGGGCGACTTGGCAAAGCTGCCAGAGATTGTGGAGCTGAAGCACAAGTATAACTGCTCCATCATGGTGGACGAGGCTCACGGCATCGGTGTCTTCGGCGACCACGGACGTGGTGTCTGCGACCACTTCGGGCTGACCGACGAGGTAGACCTCATCATGGGTACGTTCTCGAAGTCATTGGCATCTATCGGCGGCTTCATTGCCTCCGACAGCGATACCATCAACTTCCTGCGCCACACCTGCCGCACCTACATCTTCTCTGCTTCCAACACGCCGGCTGCCACGGCTGCCGCTATGGAGGCGCTGCACATCATCCAGCAGGAGCCGGAACGCATCGAGGCATTGTGGAAGGTGACACGCTATGCGCTGAAGCGCTTCAGCGAAGAAGGCTTCGAGATAGGCGATACCGAGAGTCCTATCATCCCGCTCTATGTGCGTGACATTGAGAAGACCTTCCTCGTTACGGCTTTGGCTTTCAAGGCAGGTGTCTTCATCAACCCCGTCATCCCGCCGGCATGTGCTCCGCAGGACACCCTCGTGCGCTATGCACTCATGGCAACGCACACCGAGGAGCAGGTAGACCGCTCGGTAGAGGCACTCAAGAAGATTTTCAAAGAGCAGGGGATTATCAAGTAAAGCAAGGCATATCCCTTCAAGGAAAGACCTATAAAAAAAGTCGCATAACCTACATGGAATTGGTTATGCGACTTTTTTTGATGTAAGCGGTTCGTTGACGCATTCAGCGTCAAGTCGGGTTATACCAAGTATTGCGAACTGATGCTTTCGTTTTCAACGACGCGGCGGATGGTCTCGGCAAACATGTCGGCAACAGACAGCTGCTTCACCTTGTCGCAACGGTCGGTGTAAGGAATGGAGTTGGTGAAGACAATCTCTTCGAGTGCAGACTCCTGGACGCGGTCGGTGGCTGGTCCGCTCATGACACAGTGGCTGGCACAGGCACGTACGCTCTTGGCTCCGGCAGCCTTCATGATGTCGGCAGCCTTGGTGATAGTTCCGGCGGTGTCTACCATGTCGTCGACGATGACCACGTTCTTACCTTTCACGTCGCCGATGATCTGCATGCTCTCCACCACGTTGGCACGTGCACGGGTCTTGTTGCAGAGCACGAGCGGGCATCCTAAATACTTGGCGTAGGTGTTGGCGCGTTTCGAGCCGCCCACGTCGGGTGAGGCTATGCAGAGGTCTTCCAGTTGGAGTGACTGGAGGTAGGGCAGGATGACGCCCGACGCATACAGGTGGTCAACGGGCACGTTGAAGAATCCCTGTATCTGGTCGGCATGCAAGTCCATGGTGATGAGGCGGTTGATGCCGGCAACGCTCAGCAGGTCTGCCACGAGCTTGGCTCCGATGCTGACACGTGGTTTGTCTTTGCGGTCCTGGCGTGCCCATCCGAAGTAGGGTATGACGGCAATGATGTTGCGTGCCGAAGCCCGCTTTGCTGCATCAATCATGAGCAGCAGTTCCATGAGGTTGTCGGAATTGGGGAAGGTGCTCTGCACCAGGAAGACGTCGCGTCCGCGGATGGACTGTTCGTAGCTGACGGCAAACTCTCCGTCGGAGAATCGTGTCATCACGGAGTTGCCGAGCGGACATCCTAAACTTTGGCAAATCTTCTCAGCCAAATACCTTGTCTTTGTTCCTGAAAAAACCAAGAAAGAGTCTTTCTCTGTCATTTTTATTGGTGGTTTAATGGTTTATGATACTGCTTTTCTAAGTCGTTCGAAGTGGGCGATGATAGCCTTGTAGTCTACCTGACTGTGGATGTCGAACCTGTTCCAGAGGTCTCCGCAGACGACGATGCCGCCGAAGCCGAGGTCTTTGGCGTAGCGCACGTTGTCGATCGTCATTCCGCCAAGTGCAAACACATGCTTGTCGATGAGTCCCTGTCGTGCTGCCTGTTCCAGTTCGCCGTCGGAGAAGGCTGCCTTTTCTTCAGGGAACTCTATGCAGTCGAAGATGTTTTTCAGGAAGACATAGTCTGCCTGTTTCTTCATCGTCTTCAACTGTGTGATGTCGGAACAGGTGACTCCCACCTTTCCTTTATATCCTGTGGGAATGCCGTCGGCAGGATGGTCGATGTGTATGCCGCTCAGGGCGTATTCGTTCTTCAGGTAGAAATGCTCATGTACGGTAGTCTTGCTGTACAAATCCTTGGGTAGCAGCGACAAGAGTCTTTCTGCATACATGGGCGAACTGTTGGGCTTGTACAGGTGCAGGTTGTCCATGCCAGCTTCGAAGAGGGCTGTCAGAATCTTATCTTCTTCCACGAAGAACGTGGACTTTGTCATGATGACGAGCTTCATATCTTTGCTGTTTTGGCTACGGTCGGAGATAGTCCCTTCCGTTTTCACGTGCAAAATTATGAAAATTCTATGAAACACGCAATGATATTTCAAAATAAAACTTACCTTTGCATAAGATAATTCCGCAAAAGGGAAGAATGGAAAGGAGCTAAAACGGAAAGGCAATGACAGAAGAAGAGAAAATCTATCGTTCGCTGCGGCGACCAGCCTATGTGGTGGAAGAGACGTTGCTGCGGCGTAACTTGGCGTTGATCGCATCGGTGGCAGCGCGTGCCGACGTAGAGATTATCCTGGCTTTCAAGGCGTTTGCTTTGTGGAAGACGTTCCCCATCTTCCGCGAGTATATCCGTTCGACGACAGCCAGCTCGCTCTGTGAGGCTCGTCTTGCCTTCGAAGCCTTCGGCTCACCTGCCCACACCTATTCACCAGCATACGTCGACGACGAGATAGACGAGATAGCCCGCTATTCCAGTCACCTGACGTTCAACTCGCTGGGGCAGCTGGGACGCTATTGGCAGCAGTTGCCGCCACAGGTGAGCATAGGACTGCGTATCAACCCGGAGTATTCAGAGGTGGAAACGCTGCTGTATAATCCTTGTGCACCCGGCACCCGCTTCGGCGTCACGGCAGACAAACTGCCTGCCGAACTGCCGCAAGCCGTCGAAGGATTCCACTGCCATTGCCATTGTGAGAGCGGTGCCGATGAGTTTCAGCGCAGTCTTGCCCACATCGAAGAGAAGTTCTCGCCGTGGTTCCACCAATTGAAGTGGATTAACTTCGGTGGCGGACACCTCATGACCCGTGCTGATTACGATGTGGACTTGCTGGTCAGCATCCTTCAGGACTTTCATCGCCGTTGGCCCCACTTGCATGTGATCCTTGAACCGGGCAGTGCCTTTGCCTGGCAGACGGGACCGTTGGTGGCGCAGGTGGCAGACATCGTAGAAGACAAGGGCATCCGTACCGCCATTCTCAACGTCAGCTTCACCTGTCACATGCCCGACTGCCTGGAGATGCCTTACCATCCAACAGTGAGAGGAGCGAGGACGATGGACAATTCACAATTGACAATTGACAATTCACAATTGACAATGGACGATGGACAATCTTCCATTTCCCATGTCTATCGCTTGGGTGGCAACAGTTGCCTGAGTGGTGACTATATGGGCTTTTGGCAGTTTGACCACGAGCTGGAAGTAGGGGAGACCATCATCTTTGAAGACATGATTCATTACACCACCGTGAAGACCAACATGTTCAACGGCGTGGGACATCCTTCCATTGCGTTGCTCCATGAAGACGGAAGGTTGGAGATGCTTCGCGAATACGGGTATGACGACTATAAAAGCAGGATGGACTGAGAATGGCTGATGATATGAAAACCGTATCAGCAGGCAGTTGATTGTATAAAAGTAGGAACAGCACTATGTTTGAGTTTCTGAAAGACAACAAAAAGGAAAGAAAAGACGTGGCACTCGTGCTCTCGACGGGTGGCGCACGTGGACTGGCGCACGTCGGAGCCATCGACCAGCTGCTGTCGATGGGCTATCGCATCAATGCCATTGCCGGTACATCGATGGGTGCCCTCGTAGGAGGAATGTATGCCGCGGGAAAGTTAGAGGATTTCAAACAGTGGATGATGGGCATAGACCGTCGTAAGATGTTGTCGCTCATTGACTTCTCGCTGAGTCTTAGCCATATATCAAAAGGTGAACGCATCATCAACGCCCTGATGGAGGTGGTGCCCGACATGAACATCGAAGACCTGCCCATACCTTATTGTGCCATCGCCACAGATGCCATCACCGGAAACGAGGTGGTCTTCAAGAGCGGAAGCCTCTACGAAGCTATCCGGGCATCCATCTCGCTGCCCCTCTTCTTCAGCCCTGTCAAGCGCGACGGTCGCCTGCTCGTTGATGGCGGACTGGTCAACCCGTTGCCGCTGAACCGTGTGAAGCGCAGTAAGGACGACTTGCTCGTGGCGGTGAACGTGAGTGGTCATGACTATCGCGGACAGGTGGAGTTGCGGCGTGAGGTCAGGGAGGCGGCAGCAGAGCGTTCGCGCATGATGTCGTTCATCAACCGGCTGCTTCCCGATGATGCGGGAGTCAACTACTATACGTTGATGAACCGTTCGGTCTCTATCATGATTCACAAGAATGCACAGCTGTCAGCACGGCTGACGCCGCCCGACATCCTCATCGACATCCCCATGAACCGTTATGACACTTTCGACTTTGATAAGTATGAGCGGCTTGCCGGTATCGGAAAGATGAAGACCAAGAAGGTGGTCGAGAAGTGGTTGGAGGAAGAATGACTAAGTCGTTGTAGGATGTTGTATCTTCAGCCTCCTCCAAAGCCAATGCGGAACACAATGCCACAGGGCGTTGACGACAACCCAGCGCCAGTCGATGACAACGACGTGGCGACGTTTGTATACGGCTTTGATGATGTGCTTGGCAACATGGCGTGACGACATGAGCATGGGGAAGCGGTCACCGTTGAGCAGTGGTGTTTCGACAAATCCCGGTCGTATGTCGGTGAAGCGAATGTTCAGATGACGCATGTGTGCAAGCTGTTCGAGGGCTTCTATATAGGTGTTCTGCATCGCCTTCGTTGCTGAGTAGGCGGGAGCTGCTCCTAAGCCTCTCGTTCCTCCGATGCTGGAGATGATGGCGATGTGTCCGCCCGTGTGTTGTGCGAAGTATCGGAATGCCGTCCCTGTCATGCGAATGAAGCCAGTGGCGTTTGTCTCAGCCGTCTTCAGTTCCTTTTCTTCGTCCAACGTCTGGTTCTGCCATCCCACGCCTGCCGCATGAAAGTACAGGCTCATGCCGCCCAGTTGGTTGACGAGTGTCAGCAACTGCTCTCCTGCATCAGCGTCGGTGATGTCGATTTGTGCGGTGACGACCCTTTCGGGCGCAATCCTTTTCAGTTCTTCCAAGGCATCGAGGCGGCGTGCAGCCAGTCCTACATGCCATTCGTCTTGCAGTAGCAGTTGAGCCACCTGTCGGCCAATTCCCGATGATGCTCCTATGACGATTGCTCTTTTCATTTCAGTCTGTAGTTTGTTATGATTGTGCCGGTGATGTTATTGCCGGTATCTGATGATTCTTTTCCGTCAGGGCAGGTATCTGAAAGCGTATGTAGGCTCTGTCGTCGAATGACAAGTTGCCTTTCATCAGTCCCTTCGTTGCCTGATAGGTGTCTATGCAGAGCGGATCGCGGCTCAGCTGTCCGGCAAGGCGCCTTTCGCTCTCGGCGAGTGTCGTGCAGAGGAAGGGGTATCCGTCTGTGGCGAGTATGATTTCGTGGGCATCATCGGCAGACAGGGGGATGGTGACGACTTTGTCTTCGGCTACCGTCGTTCCGTCGATTACGGCATAGTCCCGGTTTTGTCCTGCCATTGATGCTATGATGTCGGAGAGGATGGCGCTCCTGCCCCTGTCGTCGGTCTGGAAGTCCTCGACAGAGTGTCCTTCTGCCATCGTCGCCTTGATGATACGGCTGCGCTTGGCTGCATTGATGGCTTCGGCGGGTTTGTTGTTCTCGTAGAGTTTGCCATCGACCATTGCCATGCAGTCGCCTATCATCCATACCGCCCTGTGGTGACGGCTATAGACGGCAACGCTGGCAGCCATGCGCTCATGGGGTTGCAGCTGTTCGGGCAAAGGATAGTCGTTGGAGGCAGAAACGTCACGTAGCACCTTTGAGGCTCCCTTGCAGAAGCCGGACAGCGACACGTCGGCAGCCGCCTCCTTGATGTAGTCACTGACGAGTAGCATTGCCAGCCGTCCGTTGCTCGTCCCCAGACAAACCTGTCGGGGAGTCTTGCTGGTGCTTCCGTCGATGACGGCTACAAAGTCATGGGTGACGACGATGCCGTCTTCGCACGTCTGTGGACTCTTCTTTCCCGTTAGGTTTTTCTCGATGATGGTCATGTCTGTTTATGGTATGATGGCGGTCTTCTGCCGTTGAGGGTTTTCTTTTCTTTTGACGGCCCTTGGCTGTTGCCGGACCGTAGGCTGGCGTCCTTCCTGTTGGGGGCTGTCCGTCAAAGAGCACCTTGATGAGGTCTTCGCGTCCGATTCGCCTGAGTTCGCGCTCGATGTTTCTTCGCTCTTCGGGTTTATACCAGAAGAAGAACTGCCGTTGCGCCAGCTTGTCGCGTGGTGTCTTGGCACTGTAGACGGGTTCAAGCGTGTAGGGATCGTAGCCCGTATACCATGTCTCTGTGGCAACGGTCATGGGTGTAGGTGTGAAGTCCTGTACCTGTTCCAGGTGGAAGTCCATCTTCTTCGTCAGCACCGCCAGCTCAGCCATGTCTTCTTCGCGGCATCCTGGATGGCTACTAATGAAATAAGGTATGAGTTGTTGGCGAAGATTCTCTTCTCGGTTGATGCGGTCGAAGGTGCGCTTGAACTGTTCGAAGAGCCGGAACGACGGTTTTCGCATCAGTTGCAGCACGCGGTCGGAGGTGTGTTCGGGTGCCACTTTCAGTCGTCCGCTGACGTGGCGGGTAATCAGTTCTCTGGTATATTCGCGTGCAGCTTGGTTTACCTGCTCGTCGTCAGAATGGTGCAAGAGCAGGTCATAGCGTACACCACTGCCAATGAAACTCTTCTTGACTTCAGGCAGGGCATCTACGGCATGGTAGATGTCGAGTAGCTTGGAGTGGTCGGTATTCAGGTTGGGACAGACGGCAGGATGGATACATGATGGACGTTTGCACCGTTCGCATGCCTTCTTGTTTTTCCCCTCCATGCCGTACATGTTGGCAGACGGACCGCCAAGGTCAGAGAGATAGCCTTTGAAGTCGGGCATTTGTACCACCTGCCTTACCTCCTTGAGGATGTTCTCCTTGGAGCGGCACACGATGAACTTGCCCTGATGGGCGGAGATGGTGCAGAAGGCACAGCCTCCGAAGCATCCGCGGTGGATGTTGACCGAGTGGCGTATCATCTCGTAGGCAGGGATGCGCTTGTTCTTATACTTGGGATGGGGAAGCCGTGTGTAAGGAAGGTCGAAAGAAGCATCCAACTCGGCAGTCGTCATCGTAGGGTAGGGCGGGTTCACAACGGCATAGACACCGTCGACGGCTTGCAGCAGTCGTTGGGCATGCACTTTGTTCGACTCCTCTTCGATGTGTCGGAAGTTCTCGGCTTGTGCCTTCTTGTTGCGCAGACACTCTTCATGGGAATGCAGTACGATGTCGTCGGCGCTGATGCCACCCGGGATGTCATGCTCTTTAGACAGATAGACCGTCTGTGGCACATCCCTGATCAGGCTGATGGGTATGCCGCTTTCCAGCTTACGCGCGATCTCTACAATCTGTTTCTCGCCCATGCCGTAGATGATGAGGTCGGCACCTGAGTCGCAGAGGATGCACTTGCGCAGTGCGTCCTGCCAGTAGTCGTAGTGGGTGAGTCGTCGCATGGAAGCCTCTATACCACCCAAGACGACGGGAACGTCAGGGAAGAGTTGCTTGAGAATCTTGGTGTAGACGATGGTGGGGTACTCCGGTCGGCAATCGTGGCGGCCGTCAGGACTGTAGGCATCTTCTGACCGTAGCCGCCGGTTGGCTGTATACTTGTTCACCATCGAGTCCATGCAGCCAGGGGCGATGCCGAAGTAGAGGCGCGGCCTACCTAACTTCTTAAAGTCACGATAGTCGCCGTGCCAGTCGGGTTGCGGTACGATAGCTACACGGTAGCCTGCCGCTTCGAGTGTTCTTCCGACAACAGCCGCTCCGAAGGAGGGATGGTCAACGTAGGCATCGCCAGAGAAGAGGATGATGTCCAATTCGTTCCATCCTCGTAGCTCCATTTCCTTTTTGGTTGTTGGCAGGAAGTCGGTGAGTTGTGCCATGGTGTAGGGATTTTTGGTGGATTGGTCGGACGAGTCTGACAGGTCGAACAAGTCTGACAATTCTGACAAGTCGGACTACTCAGACAATGCTGTCTGGTCGCTTGTCGTTTCGTCCTGACCTTCCCATTTCACGAACTGCAACACCAGGTTGTGCAGTCCGATGGCTTTCATGTTCGGGTTGTAGATGACATCCAGGCAGAGGTCGAGCAGCGACTTGTCTTTGCCTGCCTCTGTCTCTAACAACGAACGGACATTGAACTTCAGTTTGTCTAATACGGCTTCGTCAATGATGCCGTTGCTGTCTATGAGGTTCTTGAACAATGCATACTGCCTGATCGTATGCATGTGTTCGTCGCTGACTTCTATGCTTCTTGTTCCCGAAGCGTTGGCTTGAATTTTATAAATCATGTTTTTTTATTTTTATGGGGTTTATGGGCATTTGGGGTTTATGGGTACTTCCTTCCCCCTTTAGGGGGGATTGAGGGGGCTTACTCCATCAAGAAGGAGAGGATGCCGCGCATGACACTGTTCCTTGCCTTGGCATCAGTGATGCACTCCAAGGGGAATCCCATGGTCAGACAGCGGTAGTCGTTGCCTCTGTATGCGACACATGCCTGCTGTCCGTTGCTGTACGTCATGGCACAATAGGCAGGAGCAAGCGGACGGATGATGTCGGGTGACGTGGCGGCATAGTGCTTCTCGTTGATGTCTCGGTAGATGTTGAACTGCATACCCAAGCCCGACACCATGCTGCCCGTATTGTTACGGTCGCTGCCACCGAAGTTCAGCTTCAGGGTATTGGCGAGGAAGGACTGTTCCTGTGAGCCCTGCATGTCGGAGGCGACATAGGCACCGCTGACCAGCAGCCGCCCGTTCTTGCGCGTGTAGTCGGTAAGAAGTCTCTGCAGGGTAGGCGTAAACGTCTTGTAGTAGACCAGCGAGTGGCCGTCGTTCTTCTCAACTCCCAAGAGCAGGTCAACGCATTGGTAGTTCTTTAGTTTGACCTTGCCTACCTCAACAGCTTTGCTTGAACAGCTGACGATGTTGTAGCGTTGTGCCGAGTGGATGGCTTCCGCATGTTCGGATACATAGTTGAAATCGTTGCCGGCAATGAACTTACCAACCAGTTCGTTCTCACCATATCCTAATGCACCGGGACCTTCTTTTCCTATTTGTGTGCGGTCGAAGATGAGTTGCTTTCCTGCCCATCCTGCCATGGGACCATAGCTGATGCCCGGGTCCTCATCCAGGTTGAAGCCGTTCTGCGAGTCATTCTCGACAACGGCAGGCGAGGACAGACGGTGGAAGCCGTTGACGACGAGCACCGTTTTCTTGGCATGAGGCAGATATTCAGCGCAGAGCACCTCCGTGGGGAAGCTCTCGCCGCCACGGTTGCAGGCGGTCACCTTGAAATGGTAGAGGACGCCCGGTTCCAGTTCTATCGAGTAGTGGGTGCTCTTCGTTGTCGTACCATTGTCGAAACCACTGGTACCTGTCGCCATGTAGACATTGTATGATGTTGCGCGGGCTGTTGCCTCCTGTGGGTCGTTGACGGGAGTCCACCTCAAGGTAGCCTTGCCACTGCTGGACATTTCGATGTGGAAGTCGGTAGGTTCCAACGGTTGTACGATACAATTGGTATTGTGTTGGTAGTTGATGTAGCGAAGAATACTCTTGTATACCGAGCGTGCCAAGGTGAACCTGAAGTTGGGGTCCAGACCATAACGCATGTCGGTGAAGTTCTGGTGGGAGAGCGTTTCCAAGATAGACGACGGTATGTCGGGACGGCGGGTCTCGCTATAGTTGCGGTCCCACAAGGCACGGCGCACCCAGTTGCCATACTTGTAGCGCAGGTCTCTGACCACTCCGGAGAGAATGCCGTCGGCAAGGTCGCGTGATGCCATGCGTGAGATGCCAGAAGGATAGGTGCTCATGCCGTTGTTGTTGGTCGTGCAGATGGCAAGAGTACCAACGATGGTATTTTCAGGTCGGAAGCCGGCATCGCTGTGTACTGCCAGTGACATCTCCAAGGGCACACGCTTGCCGTCCTGCCCAGGCAGGTAGCAGGAGCCGCCTGCAAGCCAGTTGGTCATCAGTGAGCGCGTATTGACGTCGTCATTGTAGTCGTTCTTGCCGTTGCTGGCACTGACGATGTCACGCGGTGCACCTGCCCACTGGGTGTAGTAGCGTGCCCCTTCCAGACAACGTGGCACCCCGCTGGTGGTTCCGCCGCGGACGATGTTGCCCATGCCACCGCCGAAACGGACGGCATCGGCGGTGACGACACCATGTTTCTTAGAGTAGTTGGAAAGCACAACCCTATTGAACTCATTGTATCCTTTGTCGAAGTCGAACGTTCCTAAGTACACCCATGTGCCGCCACCCATCTGCTGGTTGACGTGGAAGGTGGTCTCCTGCCCTTTGTGGTAGACGGTATATTGGGCGTTGTCGATGCTGTTGGGCAGCGACTGATAGCTGACGTAGACGGCATAGCGTCCGCTTTCGGGGATGTTGGGCTGGTAGATAACGAGGCTGGCATCCTTCTTGCTGGATGCTTTCGCCATGCGTGCCGTGCCCTGAATGAACGGGTTCTCGCCGTCGGCATAGGTGCCGCTGTGTTGTGCAAATCCACTTTCCGACGTACTCGTCCATGCTTTCGACTCGTTCACCTCTTTATAATAAGGTGCAGCATACTGGTCGTCGTTGTCCACAATGACCTCGTTCTTCTGCCAGTCGCGCTCACGTGGGGTGAATACGATGGCTCCTGCGTTCTGCAACATGGGGATGAGGTAGGGTATGACGATGGTCTGCGTGAACAAGTCTTCCGTCGTACAGAACAGGTTAGGGCGCTGCCACTTCCAGGTCAGCTTGTCCTTATCGTAGTATCTGCCGTGGCTTGCCCACAGGGAGATGTGCCTGTTCTGTAGTCCGTGGGTGATGTCGTTGGGTCTTGATACGTTTTTCACCCACGGCTCTCCTTTGTAGTTGATGCTTCCCCAGCTTCTGCTGCTGTCTGTATTTGACGACAGCCGGTTGGGTATCAGTTCTTCTATCTTCATGCCATTGGTGATGACCGTTATCTTGTAGTCGTCGTAGGGTGAGGGTATGGCGTTGGAAATCTTCTTGTAGATTTTCTCGACGACCTTCGGCGAGAAGTCTTGATGCGCAAAAGTCTCATCAGCCTTGATGGTCAGCGTCCTTGCCTCGTCGTTGAGGTCGTAGCTGACCATTCGCGGTTGCTTCTCCAGTTGGGTGTCTTTTGCTTTGTAGTCCTCGAAGTAGCGGTTGAGTTTCCGTTCAAGTTTCTCGATTTTCTTGTTGTCTCTGCTTTGTGCAGAAGCGTTACTGTTCAGTAGGCATACGCCAATGAGAATGATAAGAATCTTTTTCATGCTGTTATTCTGTTTCTCCTGTCGTGAATAGTTCAGGATGTTTGCCTTTAAAGTTTTTGAAGTATTGCTTGATGTCGTGCATCTCCTTGTCGATGTCACCGGTAGGAATGATGCTCTTGGTACACTTGATGAGTTTCTTGTCGTAGTCGAGACCGTAGAGGTGGATAGGAATCTGGGCACCTAAGGCGATGTAGTAGAATCCTTTCTTCCATTCCGGGTTGCGTGAGCGTGTGCCTTCGGGCGTGATGCAGAGCATGAAGTGGCTGGCTTCGCGCGCTGCCTGTGCCAGGTTGTCGGTCATGCTGGTGTGCTTGGAACGATAGACGGGTATGCCCCCCATCTTGCGGAAGATAGGTCCTAAAGGCCAGAAGAACCACTCCTTCTTCATCAGGAAGTTGCCTTTGATGCCTTCCGCATGTGAGTATAGTGTTCCGATAAGGAAGTCCCAGTTGCTGGTATGTGGTGCTAAGCAGATAATAAACTTATCGGGATGGTCAACGGTAATTTCCTTTGTCCATCCCAAACGTTTGTAGAGTAACCAATTGCAAAACTTCTTCAGTGTCATCCGATTAAATTTCTAATGTGGTCAATGATGTTGTCTACCTCCTTGTTGAAGTGTTCAATGAGGTCTTTGTAGTATGCCTTGGCTTTCATGCCAGGTTCAATGTGCGATATCCGCCGGATGTAATGACAGTGGGTGTGCACGATAGACGCCAGCACAGCGTCTACATCTTCAGTCTTGGCATTACCTTCGTACAGCGAGACTGCGACACATTCTGCAAACAATTCGCTGCAGATGTAATTGATGGATTTCTTCAGGTCCCTCTTGTTCATCATAGTTGGTTATGTTTTTAATTCCGTTCAAAGTTAAGGATTATTCTGCAAACAGACGAATGAAAGCCAAAAAAAATGTTTGGAATGAGCATTTTCTAACCAAATCTTTCCTATTCTCCGAGAAAAAGAGTATATTTGCACCTTAGTATGAAATAAGTTCAATTAAACAATAAACCTAACAGAATTAGTTACTATGGAAAAAAGTGCATTGCAAATGGCAAGGGCTTCCTACCAGCCTAAGTTGCCGGCAGGCCTCAAGGGTGCCGTAAAGGTGAAGGAAGGTGCTCCTACGCAGAGTGTAGACAACCAGGAAGAAATCAAGGCTTTATTCCCCAACACCTACGGTATGCCGCTCGTTGAGTTCGTACCGGGCGAACAGTCGGCCAGCCAGAAGATGAACGTCGGTGTCATCCTTAGTGGTGGTCAGGCTCCCGGCGGACATAACGTCATCACCGGACTCTTCGATGCCATCAAGAAACTCAACCCGGAGAACCGCCTCTTCGGTTTCATTCTCGGTCCTGGCGGACTGGTAGACCACAACTATATGGAACTGACAGCCGACCTGATCGACGAATACCGCAACACAGGTGGCTTCGACATGATAGGCTCAGGACGTACAAAGCTGGAGAAGGTGGAGCAGTTCGAGAAGGGACTGGAGATTATCCGCCAGCTCGACATCAAGGCTATCGTCATCATCGGTGGCGACGACTCCAACACCAACGCCTGCGTACTGGCGGAATACTATGCTGCCAAGAATTACGGCGTGCAGGTCATCGGCTGCCCGAAGACCATTGACGGCGACCTGAAGAACGACCAGATTGAGACCTCGTTCGGTTTCGACACAGCGTGCAAGACCTATTCAGAGCTTATCGGCAACATTGAGCGCGACTGCAACTCGGCACGCAAGTACTGGCACTTTATCAAGGTGATGGGACGCTCGGCTTCCCACATCGCGCTGGAGTGTGCTTTGCAGACGCAGCCAAACGTCTGCCTGATTTCTGAGGAAATCCAGCAGAAGGACCTGACGCTCAACCAGGTGGTAGAACAGCTTTGCGAGGTCATCGCGGCGCGTGCTGCCCAGGGCAATAACTTCGGTACGGTCATCATCCCCGAAGGACTCATCGAGTTCATCCCTGCCATCGGACGGCTCATCCAGGAACTCAACGACCTCTTGGCAGCCCATGGTGCTGACTATAAAGACCTGGACAAGCAGGCACAGCGTGAATATATCCTGGCTCACCTCTCCAAGGAGAATGCTGCAACGTTTGCTACGCTGCCCGAAGGTGTTGCCCGCCAGCTATCCCTCGACCGCGACCCGCACGGCAACGTACAGGTATCGCTCATCGAGACCGAGAAGTTGCTCTCAGAAATGTGCGAAGCTAAGTTGGCAGAGTGGAAGAAGGAAGGCAAGTACAATGGCAAGTTTGCTGCCCAGCACCACTTCTTCGGCTACGAAGGTCGTTGTGCTGCACCGTCCAACTTCGATGCCGACTACTGCTATGCGCTCGGAACGAGTGCTGCCCAGCTCATTGCCAACGGCAAGACGGGTTACATGGCTATCGTCAAGAACACGACAGCATCGGCAGACGAATGGGTTGCAGGCGGCGTGCCTATCACGATGATGATGAACATGGAGCGTCGTAACGGTGAGATGAAGCCCGTTATCCGCAAAGCGCTCGTCGAACTCGACGGCAAGCCGTTCAAGGCCTTTGCTGCCGTTCGCGACCAGTGGGCTAAGGAGACGGCATACATCTATCCCGGACCAATCCAGTATTGGGGACCGACGGAGGTCTGCGACCAGACCACCAAGACCTTGGCACTGGAACAGAAATAGGCAACTAGCGTTGGGGTGTGTCAATCTGCTCTTTTGGGTATGGTGACACACCCTTTTCCTTTCACCCCTTAACCCTCATCCTTCATGCTTCACACCTATCCATTCCATAAATTCAGGTTGCCCCGTCGCACAAGGGTAGCCTGGTGGGTGGTGGCGATTGTCGTCATCGTGGCATACGTGTGGGCGTTCAATACCTTCTTTGTCGGTCCTACCGGCTTCCGTTGGCGTGCGTTGTATGGCGACCCCAGCTATCCGGAGGGCTATGAGATTCATGGTATCGACATCAGCCATCATCAGGGAGAGATCGACTGGGACAAGTTGCGGACAGCTTTCATCCAGCGTTCGCCCATCCGGTTTGTCATCATCAAGTCGACAGAGGGAGCCAGCCATATCGATGAGAACTTCAAGGATAACTTCTATCAGGCATGGGAAACTGGTTTGATAAGAGGTGCTTACCATTTCTGGAGCAACTCGTCGTCGGCACGCGAGCAAGCTAACTACTTCCTCAACCATGTGAAGCTGGAGAAGGGTGACCTGCCGCCCATACTCGACGTGGAGCATAAGCCGCAGGAGATGTCGACGGCAGACTTCCAGCGTGAGATTCTCACCTGGCTGCACATCGTGGAAGACCGCTACCATGTCAAGCCGATGATCTACACCTATTATAAATTTAAGGAACGCTACCTCTCTGACGAGCGCTTCAACGACTATCCCTACTGGATAGCACATTACTATGTGGACAAGATGGAGTACAAGGGGGAGTGGAAGTTCTGGCAACATACCGATGCCGGCAAGCTGCCCGGCATCAACGGATACGTTGACTTCAATGTCTACAACGGCAGCTACTACGACCTGCAGCAGCTATGCATCAAGGAAGACAGTATCGTGAAGTAAGGCGAAACAGTCCGTTAAGCCAGTAATTCATCAAGCATTTCCACAAAAGTCGCTGACGAATAATGCGGAATATCAGAAAAGTCATAATGCCGGCGGTCATTGGTCACAATATAATCGCAACTGGCAGCTTTGGCACATTGGTATTGAAGCATATCCTCGAAATCCTTTACCGGACGGTCAATGGCATCCATTACTTCCCGTTTACCAATTGGTAAAATTTCAACTCTCTCTGCCATTTGCCGTAAGGCATCATATTTCTCTTCTTGAGTACGTCCTTTTATAATATATGCCACGTTAGCAAACGTCAGTGAAGAGGCGTAAAGTAAAGCCTCACCCGAAAAGCTACAAGCAAAAATCTGCTCTGCATCATCAGCACCAATACGATTGTCGATGTAGTCTATCAATATATTTGTATCAAGAAAAATCCTCTTCATCTCCCCATGATATGTGCTAAGTGTTCGTCCTGTGATATTTCTTCGTTAGTAATGTTGACCATACCGCGCAACTTTTTAAACTCAGCAGAAACTTGTCTTCTCTTTGGTTTAGGTTCCTCCATGGACTCTGTGATATAAGTCACTACTATCAATTTCTGCTCACGGGTCATACCATCAAGCACCCCTAAATAAGGTGCCATCGGAGTTTCCTTTATTCTTTTCGCTAAAGTAGTCATATCTCTAATGTTTTTAATTACGGCGGCTAAGTTACAACAAAAATACCAATAAACAAAATAATAAGCGAATACTTTCAAGCGTAGTAACGCAATTACCCCCTGGAATAAAAATGCTGAAACATTTGGAATTTCAAGAAAAATGTTGTAACTTTGACTTCGAAATTCCATCCAAGAAGGAATGCAGAAATAAAAAGAATGGTATCGTTAACCTATAGGTTTTCATATAAGAACTTGCAGGTTAACATATAAAAACCTACAGGTTTTCATTTGAAAACCTGTAGGTTTTTAATTTCATGACATTGAGTTTATCCCTTCATCACATTGGTTTTGTCCCTTCATCATATAGGTTTCGTACCGTGAGATACATGCAATTGACGCTCGATAAGGTGTGATTGTAAGATATGTTTTATCTCTCAGCCGCCTGTGTTGCTGAGGATGAGGCAGCACCAGTTGTTGTCGGTCTTGCGGCTGAGCTCTTGCAGTCCGAGTTCGGCAGCCCGTTGAAGGAGTAGGGGAGCGTCGTCCTCGTAGAAGCCGCTGAGGATGAGTATGCCGTGAGGCTGCATGACGCTATGGAAGGCATCCATGTCGTCGAGGAGGATGTTGCGGTTGATGTTGGCGGTGACGATGTCGAAGATGCCGTTGATATGTGAGAGCACGCTCTTGTCGCCCTCCAGGACGTCAATCTCCACGTTGTTCAGCTCGGCGTTGTGCTGGGTGTTCTTCACGCTCCAGTCGTCGATGTCGTAGCCCACCACCTCTTCGGCACCTAATTTCTTGGCGATGATGCCGAGGATGCCCGTTCCGCAGCCGCAGTCGAGCACCCGTTTTCCGTTGATGTCGTGTTCGAACAGGGCCGATGCGACCATGCGTGTGGTCTCGTGGTTGCCTGTTCCGAAGGCCTGGCGTGCCTCTATGCCGATGAGCAAGGCGTCGGCAGCAGCGTCGGCAGGCGGTTCGCGCAGTGCATCGTAGACGATGCAGCGGTCGCAGATGACGATGGGTGCGAAGCCTTCAGCCTCCCATTGCTCGTTCCAGTCCTTGTCTTCCATCTCCGTGACGTCGTAGGTGATGGTGGTGCCGGCAATGGGGAACTGTTGCAGGGCGTCGTCTAAGGCCTGCTTGTCGAAGAGGTCGAGCGGTGCATAGCCTTTCATGCCGTCTTCGGCATCGATGAACGAGTCGAAACCCGTCTCTGCCGTCAGTGCCGTCAGTATGTCGCAGGCGTCCTGCGTCTTGGGCGTTATCTTGAAATAGATTTCGTAATATCTCATGGTTATGTTAAAATTTCGATGCAAATATATAAAAAATAGGGAAAAACCTATCATGTATTAGGGAATTTCCGTATTTTTGCAGTTAAAGAAATCATAATTTTGCACTGTGGAAAAGCATTTATGCAACAAGCACAGTTACGGATTATCGTTACAGACAGATGATATAAACAGATAGAAAGATGAAAAAGTTAGTATTTCTTTTTACGCTGATGGGGCTGATGCCATGGTCGCTGATGGCTCAGGACGACCTCTACTTCACCCCGACAAAGGTGGTAGAGCCCGACCCCACGGTCTTCACTGACGAGCCGGCATACTATGTCGGCAGCGACCGTGATGTAGACGAGTACAACCGTCGTGGTGTGTATCGCAAGATTGGTGTTGACTCTCTTGGGAACGACATCATCGAGTTTGACACCTATGACAGCAAGCGCCACGCCGCCGCCAACGACTCGTTGCTCAGGAAGTATGAGCAGATGGCAGAAGACTTTGAGTACACCCGCCGCATGAGCCGCTACGACGACTTCTACGGCTGGTACGACCCGTGGTTCTACGGCTGGCGTGGATGGTACGGCTACTATCCGTGGTATGACCCTTGGTATGACCCCTGGTACGATCCTTGGTACTACGGATATGGCTGGAGATGGCGCAGCTGGTACGATCCGTGGTACTATGGCTGGCACCGTCCTTACCGCTACTGGCACGGTCCTATTTACACTTATCGCCGCGGTGGACTGACCGGCACGCGCAACCACTCCTATACGTATGGTGGCGGTCGCGGCAATCGCGGCAGCGTGCGCGACTTCTCAGGCACGCGCATGGTGAAGCCCGGTTCGGGCTCCTTCGGCAGCCATTCCGGTAACTCCTCACGCTTCGACAACGGCTCCTTCGGCAGTCGTGGCTCCTTCGGCAGCGGTTCCTTCGGCGGTTCCCGTGGAGGTTCCTTCGGCGGAGGCGGCTCCTTCGGTGGCTCCCGTGGCGGCTTCGGCGGCGGTGGCGGTTCGTTCGGCGGCGGCTCACGCGGTGGCGGCGGCTCGTTCGGAGGACGGAGATAATGGGATAATTGACAATTGATAATTGACAATTGATAATTGACAATTGATAATTATCGTGCAAACCGAATGCAATACACCTATATATAAATGACAACAATAGCAATGAAAAAGTATATGTTAGCAGCAGCTGCGTTCATGGCGGTAATGCCAATGGCTGCACAAGAAACTTACGAGAACGCAAAACTGATGGGTGACGACCTCAATGGTACTGCCCGCTATGTAGGTATGGGTGGAGCTATGGAGGCACTTGGTGCCGACATCTCTACCATCAGCACCAACCCAGCCGGTCTGGGACTGTTCCGCCACTCCATGGTTGCGGGGTCTGCAAGTGTCAAGTTCCAGTCGGGAGCACCCTCCTATGCCAATGGCAGCAAGTCGCATGTCAGCTTCGACCAACTGGGATTTGTCTATTCCATGCGTACCCGTCCCAACTCCTGGCTGAACCTGGCGGTCAACTATCACAAGAGCAAGGACTTCAACTACATTCTCGCTGCCACCAACGGCTTGCAGAATGCGTCGCAGAACAAGCAGACCTTCGACAAGCTGAACAATAAAGTGTTCACCAAGAGCACCGACCTGACCTATAGCCAGATAGACGCCCTGTACATGAACACGTCGCTCTACGACAAGACAACCAACACCTTGACATACCTCAATGCAACGGATTTCCAGATGAACCGTGAGCATGAAGGATATATTTCTAATTTCGACTTCAGCATCAACGGCAACATCCACGACCGCGTCTTCCTGGGTATCACCTTCGGAGTCAAGGATGTCAGATACAAGCATAACGGTCTGTATACCGAGCTTCTTGCCAACGACGGTGTCGTCGATGTCAGCGACAACCGCGAGATAACAGGTACCGGCTTCGGCATCAAGGCGGGTGTCATCGTGCGCCCCGTAGGTGACTCTCCCTTCCGTATCGGTGCATACGTGCATACTCCTACTTGGTACAGTCTGACCACATCCAACACCACCACGATGACTGAAGGGGGCAGAATGGGTGAGACCTATGACTTCAGCCTCTATACGCCATGGAAGTTCGGCTTCTCACTGGGACACACCATAGGCAAGAACCTGGCTTTGGGTGCCACCTATGAGTATACCGACTACAGCAGCGCCGATACCCGCATCAATGACGGCGCTTTCTATGACAGGTACTACGACCGCTTCTATGAGCGTACTCGCAGGGATGCAGAGATGAATGACAATACCAAGAAGTCGCTCAAAGGTGCTTCTACCATCAAGGTGGGTGCAGAGTACAAGCCGCTGCCCGAACTGGCGCTGCGTGTGGGTTACAACTATGTGTCGCCCAAGTATAAGGAGAGCGGATACAAAGATCCTACCCTCTATTCTCCCGGTACCTATTATACCAGTGCTACCGACTATACCAACTGGAAAGGTACCAACCGCATCACCTTCGGTGTCGGCTATCAGAAGAAAGGCTTCAACATAGACCTTGCCTACCAGTATGCTACACAGAAGGGCGAATTCTGTCCGTTCTCCACTTACAACGGTGATGCCGATCCTGACTTGAACAACGTGCCGTCGGTGAGCACCGTGAAAGATAATCGCCATCAGTTGTTGCTCACATTTGGCTATCACTTCTAATGCCAAGGATAGGCTGTGTGCCCATACAACAGTAAACAGATGGTTACTAATATTAAAAAGTATAAAAACGGCAATAAAATTTTGGGTTTTTCTTGCACAAAAGAAAACTTTGGAATATCTTTGCACCAGAATTTAAAACGCTATCATTTCATAGCAAAATATTAGTTTTTTTAGTGGTTAATTTAGTTTTAGTAAGTATGTAAGATAAGAACTTCGTCGTGAGGGCGAGGTTCTTATTCTTTTTATAGGTTTTGTCTGATACACTCACGCCCCTTGATGCCGCCACTCTTCAACAGCATTTCTGACTTTTTTCAGCCTTTCGCAAGCCTTGTGTTTGGTATTGTTTTGGAGAATCGCGAACAATTCCTTACTTTTGTAGCATGAAAGCAGCTATTAACTTTGTTCACTAAGAGGTCTGACAATGATGAGTGTATGGAGAAGAAATAGAACATCATCCTTTTACTGAATGAAAGGATAGAAGCTAATGATGGATTGAAGTGATGAAAGAAGTATACGAGATTATAGACAATGGGGAGGTCATTTGGTTAGACAAACCCGAAGAAGAAGGATGGGACATAGATGTCTTTATGGCACGCAGGCAGCTGGAGGATGTGCTCTACCGATCACCTGAGGTAGCCAATCTGATTTATCTGCTCGAACTGGATATGGTCGTAGAGACGAATCATGAATATTTTCCGTATGTATGGTAGTAGCAATCTTTCATGGCTTTATAAGTAAAGGTGTTATTTCATTTTTGCTTTTAATAGTTCCAGGGCATCAGCTGCATATATGCTTCCCTTGCGTTTTGCTGTTTTATATTCTTTCTGTGCCTCCTTGAGATATCCAAGTCTTTCATAGGCTATTCCACGCATGAAATAAAGTTCAGCATTCCAAAAGCCTGTGTTCAGTGCGCTTTCTGTATATATGAGCACATTTCTCCATTCATCATTTTTTGCTGCTTCAAAAGCCATGTCAACATACATTTCATAATTCTGTTTTCGGATTCCATACGTTTGAGCGTGAGACTGAATGGCCATGTTCATCATGCCAGAATCATATAAATCAACTGTTGGCAAAGGCACACTCTGTGCCTGCACATTAAGGAAGCATCCACAAACTAATGCTGTTACCAAAGTTTTTCTCATCTTTTTCATTTTCATTTCTCCTTATACTTTTTTGTTGTTACAATATGATTTAAGTTATTCTAATTCGGTTGCATCCAAGAATACCATGAGAACTTGAAGAATATAGGTTTTGGCTAATACCCAAAATTGCATAGTGCAGATGCAACTCTGCTGCTATGCAATTTCATTTCAGGTTGATTACCTGTCGTAACTTGAGCCGATATTATTGCCGTAAGCATCATAATAGGTTGTAGTTGTCCCACCCCCATAATTGGAGCGAGTTGTAGACGAACTGATACTGCTTCCGTACTGGTCATAGTAGTTGGTAGTCGTTCCTCCACCATAGTTAGAACGGGTCGTGGAACTGCCTGCGCTGCCACCGTACTGATCATAATAATTGGTAGTGTAGCCACCACCATAGTTGGAACGAGTTGTAGAGCTGCCAGTACTTCCTCCGTATTGGTCATAATAGTTCGTAGTAGTCCCTCCGCCGTAATTAGAACGGGTAGTAGCACTGCCAGTACTACTACCATACTGGTCGTAGTAGTTTGTGGTGTAACCTCCACCATAGTTGGAGCGTGTTGTTGACGAACCGATACTGCTACCATACTGGTTGTAATAGTTTGAGCTGTACTGTGCGTTAGCTGTGATGGCGAATACGACAGCCATCAATGTCATTATTAACTTTTTCATAATCGCTTTGTTTTTGGTTATACTTCTTTTTGTTTGCAAAATTACTTTTTGTTGTTTATTTGCCCAAGCAGAATCACTTTCACAACCTTGTTTTTGACTCTTTTTCGGGCTTTCTTCATCCTTTTATACCCAAAAGAAAGAAAAGGTAACCGGCTTTTGAAGAAAATTTGTATTTTTGCAGATAATTATCTCTATGAGGCGACTTTATACAATACTTTTGTTTCAGGTGTGCAACTTATTGTGTTTTGCACAGGTCATTATCAATCCCACGTATGATAGGACAAGTTTTGAGGTTTTGCATCCACATGTAGATAAGATTGAGCTTAAAAAAGATTCAACAAAGGTATATTGCTCAATTAACTACCAAGAAAGTTGGAGCTATAACATCCCCAAAACGATGTTTATAGAAGATTTGAAAAGCCATAAGAAGTATCAGATAACTAAGTGCATAGGCTTACCTTTTGAACCTGAAGAAAGAACTTTTTATTATGGTGGATCTTTCCAGTTTATATTTTGTTTCCCACATATTGACGGGCTTCAGAAATTCAATATGATAGAAGATGCTTCAAAAGACAGGTTTTTCAATATAAATGGAATTGATTTATCAAAATGTTATCCTCAGGCGTTCGAAGAAAGCGAATATAAACACTTCAAGAATATGTCTGATTTTTACAAATCATCTGGTGACATTAATAAATTTGCTGAATTTGAAGAAAAGGAACTGTCCGCAGCACAATATATATACGGAAATCGTTCTTTTGCGTCAGATGCTTGTTATATTCAACTTGCCCATTATTATAATGAGACTGGTGATTATGCTAAAGCGATAGATTTTGGGAAACAGGCATTGGAATGTGACTCAATACTGTTTGGAGTTGAGAACAAAGAATATCCTGTTTACGCGAACACCCTTGGAAGCCTATCACAGTTTTATCTTAATGCAGGTAAAGATAATGAGTCTATGCAATGTATTATGAAATGTATCAGAATAAGAACAAATATTGAGGACGAACAGGGGTATCTAAACGAACTCTATAATTTACTATTAACAGGACATGATAATGACGGTATTGTTAAGAGGATTGCTATAGCCAATAAGGAATTGAAATCCTTGCCCAACTTCATTGAAGCTAACTCTTTGCCCATTGCTGGAATATACAAGATAATAGCCGGTAATTATTCACTTCTTAATGAAAATGATAAGGCTGTAGAGTATTGCAACAAAGCAATTTCTATTATGGATAGCAAGGGATACAATAGCAGTGAAGACTATGCTGAGTTATTGGGACTAAAATGCAGATATCAACAAAGAACTGGGCAGAAAGATGATGCTGTTGCTTCTGGTGAAGCCGCAAAACAACTCTATGAATCATTAAGTGTCAAATCGCTGAAGTATGCTGAACTTCTGGGAGACCTTGCTTGGTCTTATGGTTTGGCTCTTAATTACGAGAAATCTGTTCAATTACAATCTATAGCTGCAGAAATATACCATAATGCGAAAGACTGGATATCCTTGGCTGAAGCTTATAATAGTATCAGTCATTATTATCAAAGTGCAGAGAGGCTTGACAAAGCGGAACTATACATAAAGAAAGCTATAGATGTTCTTAACGAACACGATAATGCAGAAGAATACATTGCTGATAGAGTTGAGCAAACAGGGAATAATATGATGAACAATCCCTTTGCATTAGCATCCATCAAGCAAAGAATTGATACCGATAAGTCAATCTTTCTTCAAACACTATCTCGTATCTATCAGAAACAGGGGAACTATGCGGGTGCTATTAATTCAGAACTGGATAATGGAAAGATTCTTAAAGAAATGGGTGATACCGAAATGTATGCAGTTCATCTTTTGGCACTTTCAGAGTATTATCGAGGAAATAGTCAACTACAAGAAGCCATAGCGTGTTCTGAACAAAGCATTCAGCTACTAAGTAAAGATCATAGGATAAGTCTTGCATTGCCGAAACTTCAATTAGCTATCAGTTGCTTTCAAGCTGGCGATACCATAAAGGCTATCCGTTATGCAGAAGAATCTGTTTCTGCTTCAAGGTCCTTAAGTGATAACGATAGTAGAATTGCTTCCCAGTCAATATTGTCTTATTTCTACTGGAAAAATCGCCAACTGAATAAAGCTGAGAGTTACTTATCCGAAGAATTGGACTATCTGAGATATTTCATAGGTAATGAACTTATAGGAATGACGACGGAACAAAAGCAGCGGTTATGGGACAAATATGAACATAATTTCTTATTGTATAGAAATATTATAGAGAAGTCCGATAGGAATGTATCTCTTTTGTCCAAGTTATACGATTTTATTCTCTTTTCAAAGAGTCTCTTGCTTGATACCGAGATTCGGCAAGATACCAATAGCATTTCACGACTGGACGTAAAATGGAATGATATCCAACAACACCTCTCTAACGTCGCTATTGCCGTAGAGTTCATATCTACAATGGAGGGTGAAGGGGAATACAACACCTATCATGCATTGGTCATTGACAAGAATTCTTCCAGCCCAAGGATGATTACATTGTATAGTGAATCTAAATTGGAAGAGATAATGAAAACAGAGACACGTAATATCCGTGATATTGTTGGCGAACTGATTTGGAAACCTATCTTGGCTCAATACACAACAGTTAAAGACATTTATTTCTCACCTGATGGCATTCTGCATATGCTCCCTATTGAGTACTATAGTTCAGATGGGACGAATATTATGTCTGAGCATTACAACATGTACAGGCTATCTTCTACAAAAGAACTCATACGGGAGATCAATAAACATCAACCCAATAGTGCAGTGCTATATGGCGGCCTTGATTACAACCAATTCATAGAGAATGCTTCGGGAAGCAATGCAAGTGAGATACCCAGTGTATGGAGAGGAATTGCTGAGCGTGGCGGATTTGACCCATTATTCAATACAGCTTTAGAAACTCAAGAAATAAAAAAATTATTGACAGAGAAGAATATATCGACAACTCTTTATAGTGGAGAAACGGGTACAGAGGAAAGTTTCCGCAATTTATCAGGGCAGAGCCACGGTATTATTCATTTGGCAACCCATGGTATGTATGTCAATCCAGATAATGTTGACATAAAGAAAAATGAAAACAACTTTGATTTCTTGGAATCAATGGTCAATCTTAATGACCCTGTAAAGGAGGATGTAACTCTAACGCATTCTTTTCTGGTAATGGCTGGAGGAAACAGAGTGATTTCTAGAATTCCTGTTTCTGATAAAAGTAATGATGGAATCCTTACGTCTAAAGAAATCTCTCAACTTGACTTAAGAGGACTTGACCTTGTTGTTCTTTCCGCTTGTGAATCCGCTTTAGGCGAAATAAACAACGGAGGTGTTTATGGACTTCAACGAGGATTCAAGAAAGGAGGTGCCAATACCATAGTGATGAGTTTAGGTAAAGTTGATGACGAAGCAACGCGCTTACTGATGGTCGAGTTCTATCGGAATTTGATGAACGGAAACACAAAACACAAATCGCTTCAAGAAGCCCAGCAGTATCTGCGGAAAGTCGATAATGGGAAATATAATGACCCTAAATATTGGGCATCGTTTATAATGTTGGACGGGCTAAACTAATGAGGATGTGTCAAAATAGGCACATCCTCATCGTTACTACTCATAAGGTCTGTCAAGGATTTTTGCGTTCCCACAATTGGGGCACTTATACTCCGTCAGTTGACGAACTGCACCATTTTGAATTTCTGTTCTTGTCCCTACTGTGACCATCTGACTTTGACAAAAGAAACACTTTTCCATAATAGAATCTTTATTTGTTAATATTATGCGGTTCTCCGAGCACCGCGTTATCAAGCTACTAACATTGGTTCAAGACTCGAGTATGGAGCAGAAACCGGAGTTGTTTCCGTTTGCAAAGGTAGTGATAAAAGTTGGAATCACCAAATCCTCAGCCTGATTATTTGTACTTCACCATTAACGTAACGATAAAAGCAAATGAGCGTAGTTGCTCACTTGACTTCACTGATTCTTTAAAGGAGTTCTCTTCCTGTTTGCTCATCTGCCCTCTTAGGAACTTCTCTATCTGATTAATACACTCTTCCATGTTGTATCTGCTTTACCCTTGATACACCATGCTTGAAAAAAGTAATTGAAAAAGAATGAGGACAACCTTGTGATTGCTCTCCTGTTTCTCACTATAGGTTTTGGAGTTTCTTCATCAACTCGTCCGCCTTATTATATATCGGCGTATCTGGATTATCCGCTTTTAACTTTTGTAGAATGGTGAAGGCCTTGTCAATTTGGTCATCTTTTACGTAAGCCAATGCAAGGTTCCATGCTATATCGTTAGCCCATGGGTGATAGGTAATGTCTTTGTCAAGCGAATTATATATTGGCTCCAGTTCTTTGATGATGTCTGACACGTTACGACTCTCTTGGATTTTGGCAAACATACCATACAGACGATCAACAACTGAAGCATCTACGTCACCACGAGATATGTCGTCCATGCTGTATTTCATATAATATGGAGATATGGCATCATCGAGCATACGGTAACGATGGTCTTTATATGCACCAAACAAAATGGCAAATACTGCGGCCACAGAACATGCCCACCAAAGAATTGGTCGTACTCTTGATCTTGTAGAACTTTCCTGAATGATAGCTTTCTCGATGGCGCGATTCTTAGCTTGCAATCCTCGGATGAGCGAGGTCATTGCCATTGCACGGTTTCTCAGCCCTGGGTTCTGGCGAATCTCTTGCTTGAAAGTTGCTTCTTCCTCTGCAGTCATAGTTCCTCGAAGGAAGGATTCGATTCGTTCGTCAATACCATCAATAATTATGTTTTCGTTATTCTTCTCCATAGGTTTTCTTCATTAGTTCATTATACTTGCTACGGAATTTCTGTAGACATTTGTACTTCTGTGTTTTTACGGAGTTAGCATTGGCAAAGCCAAACATGTCCGCAATTGTTGTCATTGTAAAATTGTCCCAATAGTATCCTTGGAAGACATTCTTACAAGTTTCGGGCATTGACCCTATGATACTTTGAACTATCTTCTCGGCGCGAGACACATTTTCTGATTCTTCATCCTCAGTACATAGTAGGAACAACTCATCTATCTTATCAGGACGGAACTCGTCCTGATTGGTCAATCTGCTATCATCAAACAAAGGAACCACCTTTTGTTGTTTACCTAAAAATTTTAGTGTCTGGTTGATACAGATACGAAAAAAATAGGTAGAGAGCGTACTCGTAAGATTTGACAATTTACCGTCACGAACATTCATATATAGGGCTACTGACGATTCTTGATAAATGTCGCTCAAATCATCATCAGAGACAGAGTACGACTTTCTCAGGTAGGCCATTACTTTATTACGCTCACCTGCAATAAAGCTATTTAAGTTAGTATTCTGTAGTGTTATTTCCTGTGCCATATTAATAACTTTTCTCTACAACAATATTCTGGTTATTCGGCCAACAGCCTGTTGTCATAATTACATTGTGGACACATTTCAAAAAAACATCGGCATTAGATGTAATGGTGTAACTAAGCAGTGCCTTAGCAATATTGTACGATAGAGGTCCATATCGCGTACTGCCAACCTTAATTTCTGTATTAACCTGATCTGGACGACATGCTTCGATAAACATAACATTCGACATTTTTGCAGACGACTCTATTCGGTAATGCGATTTCTTATTAGTTGACGGTTTGAACACCTTATTATTATATGTAAAGCCCACGTGGGTTCCCCGAATTGTTTCATCATTGGCTCTTGATGCTGTACCTGCGTGGCACGCATCTATGACAACGTAGAGGAAACCTGTCTTACCAATTTTTTCACGCAGTTTCTTGACATACTTATTTAGGGTATCATCTATTAAATGTTTCTTACCTTCATAAGAACCTTTTCTATAAATCTTAAAAGCATCTATGGGCACTATTGCTTCATCCCATCCGTCAATCTCGTCACCATTAAGATCCTCTACTGGCTGTCCATGCGTAGAGAAATGTAAATATACAAGATCACCTTTTCTTGTATTATGTGTCAAAAGAGTAAGCTGACGAATAATATTATCATAAGTAGCTTGTTTATCCAACAATATTATTGACGAAAAACCCTGTTTTTTCAGTATTGGATTTATAAGATTAACATCCTCTACCCCATTGATGTCATTCCATTGGTATCCAGTTAGTGCCGTATCATAATGCGATATTCCTATCAACAAAGCTCGTTTCCGTTGTGCCATTACAACGGAAGACACCAGGATAACTACCAAAAGAAAGCTCAGCCTAAATCTCATTATCCAATATATTTTCTGCAAAAATAAAAATAATTTTTGTTTTAGCGGTTACCTTTTGTTTTTTTCAAGTATAAAAAGGCAAAATAACAAGATTGCGAAAGATATAATAACAAGATTGCAAAGACCTTTAAGCAGCAAAGGTTACTTTTTGGTTTTTCGAGTATAAAAAGACAAAATAACAAGATTGTTAAACCATTTAAACAAAAAGAAAATGAAAAGATTAATTTCCCACATCATGAGACTGTTCAGAAAGTTTTGGATAGTATTAATGTTCGCCTTCATCTGTTCTCCATTATTAGGACTGTTCGTGTTATCTATTGCAACTATAATTTCGTTGGCATTTTTCGAAGACCCAAAGGAAGCGAAAGATATATCCGACTACTTTACAGAAGAGGAATTGAGAAAAATAGAGAACGATGAAGAAATCGATGACGAAGAATATTTAGTGATTCTTGCTAAGAGCCAATCGTATGCATGTCCTCAAAAGATTGACAGAATCACAACATGGACAGGTTCGGAAGTTATGGATGATAGATACATTTTCAACTATGAGATTGACGATCGTTTCCTGTTAGATGAGACTATAGACTTAAACGTATTGAGACAAAATATTCTATCCAGAATAAACAAGGACGATAATTATATACGATGTATTATCTCGACAAATCGTAATCTGGTATATCGATACTGGCATAATAAATACGAGACTATTGATGACATCACAATTACAAGAGAAGAACTAATAAATCTATAAACACATTAAAATATAAGACTATGGCACTATTAAATTTATTTGGCAGAAAGCCTACAAGTAATGAGAATGTGAAAGTTGAAGACATCACGGCTCACACTGATTCAGTAATCACAAAGAACGATTCCAATCCAAGTGAAAAGAAAGAGGACGACAGGAATTTTATCACGATTACATGGGGAACAGGGATGCCAATTGACATCATCTTCAATTTTATTCACAAAGATTTTGAGGAAGAAGGATTCCAAGATGCACTCGTCAACAGTGATATAGCTTATCGGGATGCGAAGGAAAGGATTATTCGAAATGATTTGGAGATGCTTTTCAAACGCATAATCCTCCGTTACAAGAACGATATTAGAGAAGTAAACGTAAACATAGATAATGCCAGCAAGGCATATGCACTTACTGCCGCATGTAGGCTACAAGCTCGTCGAGAAACTTTTGAGGAACATCTTCTGGAGATTAATGAAATGCAGACACTTCTCAATAACGATGATCCTAAGATGCTGACCATGATTGAATCTTATCGCAGAGGATTTCAGAAGGGAATGGCTGCTGTTGCAATAAACTTTATTGACAAACATTAAATATAGCTATTATGAAAACTTTAAAAAATATCGGATGTCTCTTAATTGGATGGGACAAAAATATTCTAAAAGAATGCGGTGAAGCAAGTTTCCGCCAGTATCGAAAACTCTTATCTGCCATTTGTATCATGATGGTACTTTGGGGGACTATCGGCTACTGTTTTGCTGACAGATACATCAATATTGAATCGTGTGTCTTGAAAATCTGCGTTGCACTTGTATTCATGTTTATTGTACTTTGTGTGGAAAGAGTCATTATCTTAACTGTAGGCAAAGCTCATCTAATGAGTTTCATGAGAGTACTACTTGCATTGTGCATGGCTGTGCTTGGCTCCTGCATCTTCGATCAAATAATCTTCCGTAATGACATTCAGCAAGCCATTCAAGAGCACCGCGAGGAAGTGATAAGCGAGACCATCAAGAAAAGACTATCTATTTATGACAATGACATTCAACGAATCACGCATGAAATGGATACGTTAAGCAAAGCAACCATATCATTGAACGAAGAATTGCAAAAAAGACCTGTCATTAAAGGAACAAATGTATCTACACAGGAACAAATAGTAGGAGTGGACAAGAATGGGCATCCCAAGAAAGTTAAGACACAGACAGTCAACACCGTGACATTAGCCAATCCTTTAGCCGAACAATTAAAAGCAAATAACGACCAGATTCAAATCTATTCCAATCAATTGGAACACCTGCGTCAAGATAAGAAAGAAGTCGCAGAAAAGGTTAGAAAGGAAGTTTCACTACGCGCTCCTGGATTTATAGAAGAACTGGAAGCCACACTGCAAGTCGTTTCTCAAAGTACTATATCCCTTGCATTCTATATCATTCTTTTCTGTTTCCTAACATTTCTTGAGCTATTTGTATTAACAATCAAAATGGGAGAAAACAAGTGTGATTATGAATTGATAGTTGAAAATCAACTTTACATGAAGAAGAAACTAATGGAACAAACAACACAAAGTATTTTGATAAAATAATAAATTATAAAATTTAAAAGATTATGGAAAGAGATTTTTATGACAACTCTTATGAAGAGTTAGAAGAGTACGATGATTACTGTGAAGGTGGTGGTTATGAGTATGACGGCTACGAGTGGACTGAAGAAGACGCATGGGATGCTCTGACTGATGGTATGTATGGCGATATGCCTGGCGACCCACTCCAATATGATGCGATGTGGGATGCTATGGGGTTCTAAACCGTAGGCTTTATGGAAAAGCAAGTTCGACAAATGATTTCCAAAGAGATGGAGCAGTTCTATTGCTCCATTCTCTTAGAAGAAGTGAAAGAGAAGGTACGGAAACTCAAAGCGTATGGTGTGGATGATGCTGAGATTATGTCAGTCATGAATGACGAGGAGTTGTTTCCTCAGCTGATAATAACAGCGGATTATGCGGTATTCCTGAAAGGTGAAAAACTGGTTGAGGTTAAGATGGAGCCTATTGTCAAAGCAATCTACTTGCTTTTTCTCTCACACCCAGAGGGTATCGTGTTGAAGACTTTACCAGACTACCGGGAAGAGTTGATGCGGTTGTATCTGCTTCTACGTCCAGCAGGAATAACTAAACGTATAGAACAAAGTATAACGGACATCACAACTCCAACTCACAATTCTATTAACGAGAAGTGTGCACGAATACGGAAAATGTTTTGCGAGATTTTGCCAGAGACAATAGCTCGTTTTTATTCAATTTCAGGCAAACGTGGTGAGAAGAAGAAGATTTCTTTGCCGCGTGACTTGGTGGTCTGGGAATAAATTTCTATTTCCACAAGGCTTGTGGACAAAAATAATTTGTGCAAAATGTATCTTCTAATTACTTTTGTTGCACTTAAATAAACAAAAGAAGATTATGATACGGGAACAATGTAATTCATGTCAGTATGATTTAAACTGCAGTATTCAGTCACGAATGGGTAATAAATATGACAATACGGTATGTGAGGACTATGAAGGTCCCATCAACAATTCTGATGGGATGTTTAAACGAGTTTTTACCTATAAAGGACGTATTCGAAGGCTAGAATTTGGCATTTCATATATAATATACTGTATTCTTTATTTTTTCGTAATTACAGTAATACGTTTTGTTTCCCAGCCTATGGCGATGTCCATAATGTTCGCCTATTTAGTTATGGTTGTCGGCATGTATTTGCAAATGATTAAGCGATGTCATGATATTGGAAAAAGTGGCTGGTGGGTTCTTGTTCCTATTTTTAATCCATTCTTTTTATTATTTGAAAAAGGTGAGGATAATGTAAATGAATATGGAACAAACCCGAAAGAGAGTTATCAATCACAATCATATGTGAATAATTAAGCTATGAAAGAGTTCTTTTCTTCACCATTTTGGTATGTTCTTTTTGAAGTCTAACAAACAGAATTATGGGATTTTGGATTAATGCAATTATTTGGGCTGGCATTATAGGGTATTGCCTATGGCATGAAAAAGCTAAGTTGTTGACAGCGTTGTGTGTCATCTCCGGCTTTGTTGGAGTTGAAACATATCTGTATGTGCGTCCTTTGATTTGGCATTTAGGTACATTTAAGTCTATTTTGTTTTTTGCCATTCCATTGTGCTTGTTTGTTATCTCATCATTGATATATAGCCGGTTGAAACACCTTGATTGGGAAGAAGCTGAATGTATGTATTTTGGTGTAATTCTAGCTGTTTGGCTATCTTTCCCAACTGTTTTTCTTATCTATGACTGGGATAGTGCAAAGGTGAAGTATGAAACTGAAATGGAAGAGAATATGGGTGAGGACTGGGAAGAGGAACTTGAAGAATACGAGTCCGAAGGACCGCGTATGCGACCAGATAATTAATAAGGAATACGAATATGAGAATTGTATATTTGATCATGGCGGTGTTGTTACTGCTCTGTCTTGCACCAATGCCTTATGGCTATTACCAGTTGGTGCGCTTTGTTTCAATGGTAGTGTTTGGCATCATGACCTATCAGTATTATGAAGAGAAAAAGGCGGTGCTAATGATGGTTTTTGGATCACTTGCTTTACTTTTTCAACCTCTTATTAAAGTAGCACTTGGACGGACAATATGGAATATTGTAGATGTTGCAGTCGCTATTTTATTAATCTTACTATTGTTTATGCATAAGAAAAATAAAACATAAAAAATGATATCAAGAATTCTTATCACGATTGGGGTTTATTGCGTTTTAGGCAAGTTACTTTGCGATATAGATCCTGGAAAAGAATACACATGGTATTCTGGTATATGGCATGGACTGTTTTTTGTAGCTAATTTTGTCAGAAGTTGGTTCACAGATGCTTTATATAAAGCTGAAATATACACAACTGGTTATAATGTCTGTTATTGGATTTTTAGCATTTGGACGGTATTAGGGAGCTTATTTGGAGGTGTTGGAAATGCAAGAAGACGTTATTAGAAAAGGGTATATTTCCACAAGCCTTGTGGAACGATATTGTTTTGGAGAATTGGGAGGGATTGTTTAATTTTGCAACGAAAAAAATAAATCTGATTGCAATATGAAAAATATTGGTCTTTTTTTGTTCGTGATGTGCCTCTTGATGTGTGGTTGTCATAGTAAAGCAAAAGCAGCAGTGGCGACGACTGCCGATTCAACGGCGACAACTGCCGATTCCGTAACGAAAGCAGAGGGTGGCTCTCTCGCCGCACTGAAGGATTCGTTGTGCCAGCGCGGACTGCCCAGAACGGCAAAACTACAAACATCTGATTCTGATTATGCCATTTTCATGAATACAGACCAGAAGGCTGTTGACGAGCTGGACACCGACATCACCTCGCTGTATGTCTATGAGTTTAATACGAATAAGTTTTACAAACTGCTCACTACCACTAAGACGGAAGAGTTCGGGTGGTATAAGCCCGATGGTAAGAATGCCATGAAATGTCAACTGAGCGATATCCATGCCGTTTTCGATGCCAAGCTGTTCACCTACGACAGCAAGTTACTGGTAGAAGGTTGCTTCGACATGCGTAACATCTTCTCCTACATCATCGACTTGGAAGACAAGAGCGTGCTCTGCCTGCCTACCAACTGCGGATGTGTGGGCTTTACCTCCGAAGAAGGCTATGCCATCATGAATTCCTATGCCTATAATACCGGTATCGATGAGAACGGCGAAGCCAAAGGCGGCAGACATACCGTCGTCTCCGTCTTCGACAGCAACGGCAATTTCATCAATTCCATGAGTATGGAGAAATAGAACATAAGAAATAATGAATAACGATTTTTTTTGAAGCTATGCAGGAAGTATACGAGATTATAGACAATGGGCTGGTCGTCTGGTTAGACATCCCTGAAGAGGACGAGTGGGATAGTGATGTCTACATGGCAAGCAGGCAGCTGGAGAATGTGATTTACTACACACCAGAGGTCGCCGACCTGATTTATCTGCTCCAGCTGGATATGGTCGTAGAGACGAATCATGAATATTTGCCGTATGTTTGGTAGTAGGATGATAACAAGATGCGCGCGGACGAGAAACTCTTAACATGTTGGGACAAATTAGCTGGTCGAATTATTTGGCAATAATGAGTCGTTGAAAAACCTGTGAAGAAAGGGATTCTTATATAGAAGAATGTATAAGGCAAGTCCTTTGGAAAAAGTCCGATGTCGTCGGACCTTTTGAAAACGGAATCAGAGCGTCAAGGAAAATGTCCGACAGCGTCGGATATTTTTGCGATGGCGGAAAGTTACCGGCTGCTGATAGCGTGTGAATACACGTCAAAGGCTCCCCCCTTCAAGGGGGGGATTTCAGTGGATTTTTGAGAAAAACGTATAAAATGTATAACGTATAACCGTATAACGCATATTTTCTATTTTCCACAAGGCTTGTGGAACGATATTGTTTTGGAGAATTGGGAGGGATTGTTTAATTTTGCAACTAAAAGGGAAAACATATGGAAAGAGTTGAGGTAAATAAATTGAAATGTCGCTATCCGACATTGTTTAAAATGATGTTTTTTGCAACAGGGGTATGGCTGCTTATCAGTATTGCCAATTCCTTTGGTCATTGGTTGTTGCCAGAGAGATTGGATCATTTTGGGATGAATATTCTTGAACTGTTTGCGATTGCTTCTGTCGTTTGTTTCTTCGAAGGGTTTGTTGATCTTTTTACTCGACATAAAATTTGTCTTGTTGACCAATTGACGAGAAAGGTGGCATCTTACACTTTCTTCCTGGTGTTTGGGATTTTGCTCATCATGTCTATCTGGCAATGGTGTGGAGCATCTGACAACGCTTTGGCTTCATCAGATACCACAGGACGCTCTATTTCATTGCCCTCCTTGGACGGGGTTGCTTATATCGTAGGAATTGCCTTGAAAGCGGCTCTTTTCGCCGTAGCAGTTGGCGCTGTGTTCATGTTCGTGAAAACTTTTTTGTTTCTCTTTACGGGTAGAATAAGGAAACTGGGAATAGAGATTCTTGTCTCGATAGGTATAATGGCTTATCTTACGTATCATGCTCAAAATCATCTATGGCTTAATATGAGCGTTGTTCTAATTGCATTGGCTTTCCTTTATGATATCTGGAAATTAGCTGACTTCCAAGGGTTAAAGGTGCCTGACAATTGGATGGAAATACTGACGAAAGAAGATGACTAACTCTGTTACTTTTGGAAATGAAGAACTATTTGATGAGTGCTGCTGTCGGCGATATTGCCGGTAGCGCATACGAAGGAAGAACGCATAGGGTGAAAGACTATGGCAAGGTGAAAATGTTCAGCAGCAGGGCTCGTTTTACGGACGACACGGTGTTGACTTTTGCGTGTGCTGAGGCTTTCCTTGACGGTTTGGATATGAGCATGAACCTGTGGAAATGTGCCAATGAACATCGGCATGCCGGATTCGGGGGCAGGTTCAAGTTGTGGATGGCTGACCATCATCCGCAGCCGTACCGCAGTCTGGGTAACGGTTCTGCTATGCGTTGCTCTTCAGCAGGATGGCTGGCACAAACGGAAGAGGAATGTAAACAGATGGCATACGAGACGGCGGCGCCTACGCATAATCATCCGGAAGGCATCAAGGGGGCTGAGGCTACGGCTCTTGCCGTCTGGCATTTGAAGAATGGAAGGGATAAGGAGTTTGTGCGTGAGCAGATACTCGACAAGTATTATCCGGACTGGTCGAATAAGAAGTATGCTGATTTCCATGATGCCTATACCTTCAATTCAACCTGTGCGGGTTCTGTTGGCCCTGCCATCATTTGTTTCTTGGAGTCTGAAGATTATGTCGATTGTATCAAACTCGCCATCTCTTTGGGTGGTGATGCTGATACACTGGCGGCGATAGCTGGTCCGATGGCATACGCCTATTACAAGAAGATGCCTGACGCTTTGGTCTATCAGGCGATGAAGAAACTGCCAGACTGGATGGTGAAGGTGAACGAACGATTCGACGAACGGATGAACGGGAGATAAAAAGGTTTATACGTTGAAATAGTTTTCCAGTTCCTCTGTTGCTGCCCCCTCGTCGTTGGGCAGGTCCTTGATGATCAGTCCCTGTTCGAGCAGGGCGATGCGTGTGCTGATGTCGATGGTGTATTGCAGGTTGTGGCTGGAGATGAGGATGGTGGCACCTGTTTGCTTGTTGTAGTCAGCCAGGGTGTGCTTGAGCACGTTCTGTGAAGTGGGGTCGAGGAAGTTGAACGGCTCGTCGAGAATCAATAGCTGCGGTTGATTGATCATTGCACCGATGATGCCAATCTTTTGTTTGTTGCCGGCAGAGAAGTCGCGTATGTACTTCTTCTGCTCCAGAATCTCGCCACCCATCAATGCCGTCAGCGTCTCTAACCGTTGCTGAAGTGTTTTGCCGTCAATGTTGTTGGCTTTGGCAACAAACTCGAAATACTCTTCTGGTGTCAGGAAGTCGATGAGGAACCCGTCATCAATGAAAGCACCCGTCAGCGGCTTCCAGTCTTCGCTCTCTGCGGGGTTGATGGTGGTGGTTTCTCCGGCATCGCCTGTTACGTAGTTCACCCAGCCTTCGTCCGCCTTCAACAAGTCGAGCAGCAGTCGGAAGAGCGTAGTCTTTCCTGCACCGTTATTGCCTACCAAGCCCAGTATTTCGCCTGAGCGGATAAAGAAATCGGGGATGTCGACAGCAGTCTTATCCCCGAATTTCTTGATGAGGTGTTGGATTTTGATTTCCATTATCTGAGGTTTTTGCCGTGACAATGCTTGAACTTCTTACCGCTACCGCACGGACACGGGTCGTTCGGACGCGGCATCTTGTCCTTGACGATAGGCGTGTGGTTCACCTGCTGGGCTGTTTCGCGGGTGTCCTGGCTGGCGGCAGCCTTCTGTCCTGGGTCTGTCAGGTCGTCCTTCTGCTCGTTATAGCGCTGCGAACGCTGTTCTGGAGCGGCTTCCTGTACGTTGTCCTGCTGTATCTCAGGTATCTGTCCGCGCATGAGGATGCTTGTCGTGCGGTTGTTCATCTCGTTGATCATGTTGTCCCAGAGCTTCACACTCTCCAGCTTGAAGATGAGCAGCGGGTCTTTCTGCTCGTAGCTGGCATTCTGTACGCTATGGCGCAGTTCGTCGAGCTGGCGCAGGTTTTCCTTCCAGTTGTCGTCAATGAGGTGCAACAGGATGACCTTCTCAAACTGCTTGACGACAGACTTAGCCTCTGTATCGTAGGCTTCCTTCAGGTCGCAGGGGATGTTGTAGACACGTTTGCCGTCAGAAACAGGTACGACGATGCGCTCATACATGGCACCTTGGTTCTCGTAGATCTGCTTGATGATAGGCCATGCCACCTCCCGTATCTTGTCGGTCTTGCGGTTGAACGCCTCCATTGCCAACTGGAACGAGCGTTCGCACAGTTCCTCGCGCTTGTTGCCGATGAACTCCTGCTCGGTGAACGGACACTCCATAGCCATGATCTTCAGGAAGTCTTCCTTGCAACCTTCGTAGTCGTTGTTGTTGATGATGTATACGATGCGGTCCCAGATGGTGTTGGCAATGTCCATGCCGATACGTTCTCCCATCAGGGCGTGGCGGCGTTTCTCGTAGATGACGGTACGCTGCTTGTTCATCACGTCGTCATATTCGAGCAGACGCTTACGGATTCCGAAGTTGTTTTCTTCGACTTTCTTCTGTGCACGCTCGATACTCTTCGAGATCATGGGGCTTTCGATACGCTCACCCTCCTTGAATCCGAGACGGTCCATCACGGAGGCGATGCGCTCAGAGGCAAACAGACGCATCAGCTTGTCCTCCAACGAGACGTAGAAGACGGAACTTCCAGGGTCACCCTGACGGCCGGCACGACCACGAAGCTGGCGGTCGACGCGGCGGCTTTCGTGACGTTCGGTGCCGATGATGGCGAGACCGCCAGCAGCCTTCACCTCGTCGGTGAGCTTGATGTCGGTACCACGACCTGCCATGTTGGTGGCAATGGTTACCGCTCCCAGTCCGTCGGTGCTGCGACCAGCCTCAGCCACGATGTCGGCTTCCTTCTGGTGCAGTTTTGCGTTCAGCACGTTGTGCGGTATCTTGCGCATGGACAGCATCTTGGACAGCATCTCTGAGATTTCGACAGACGTCGTACCGACCAGACACGGGCGTCCGCTGTTGCGCATGGTCTCAATCTCTTCGATGACGGCACGATACTTTTCGCGTGCCGTCTTGTAGACACGGTCGTCCATATCGTTGCGGATGACGGGCTTGTTGGTTGGAATCTCGACGACGTCGAGCTTGTAGATGTCCCAGAACTCGCCAGCCTCTGTCGATGCCGTACCCGTCATACCAGCCAGTTTGTGGTACATACGGAAATAGTTCTGCAAGGTGATGGTGGCATAGGTCTGTGTGGCTGCCTCCACCTTGACGTGTTCCTTGGCTTCGACAGCCTGGTGCAGGCCGTCTGACCATCGGCGACCTTCCATGATACGTCCCGTCTGTTCGTCTACGATCTTCACCTGTCCGTCGATGACCACGTATTCGTCATCCTTGTTGAACATACAATAAGCCTTGAGCAACTGCTGTAACGTATGTACGCGTTCGCTCTGTACACCGTAGTGAGCCAGCAGCTCGTCTTTCTTGTTCAGTCGCTCTTCGTCGCTCAGCCCGGTCTCAGCCTCCAGTGCCGACAGTTCGCTGGTGATGTCGGGGAGCACAAACAGCTGGTCGTCGTTGACCTGGTTGGCGAGCCATGCGGTACCCTTGTCGGTGAGGTCGCAGGAGTTCAGTTTCTCGTCGACGACGAAGTAGAGCGGTTCTACCGCTTTCGGCATCTCACGGTTGTTGTTCGCCATGTAGTATTCCTCGGTCTTCAGCATGCCTGCCTTGATGCCTTCCTCCGACAAGTACTTGATGAGCGGCTTGTTCTTGGGCAGACACTTGTACGAGCGGTATAGGGCGAGGAATCCTTCTTCCTCCAGGTTTTTGTCCTCTGTTTCCTGTGCCTTGCTGATCATCTGCTTGGCATCGGCAAGGTATTTCGTGGCCAGCTGGCGCTGAACGCCGACGAGTCTCTCTACGAGAGGCTGGTATTCCTCGAACATCTGGTCGTCGCCTTTCGGGATAGGACCGGAGATAATCAGCGGAGTACGTGCATCGTCGATCAGCACGGAGTCCACCTCGTCGACGATGGCGAAGTTGTGCTGGCGCTGGACGAGGTCGGCAGGCGAGATGGCCATGTTGTCACGCAGGTAGTCGAAGCCGAACTCGTTGTTCGTACCGAAGGTGATGTCAGCCATGTATGCCTTGCGGCGGGCGTCAGAGTTAGGCTGGTGCTTGTCGATACAGTCTACGCTGAGTCCGTGGAACATGTAGAGCGGTCCCATCCACTCCGAGTCGCGCTTGGCCAGATAGTC
>DEJO01000013.1 GCA_002353555.1 Prevotella sp. UBA2746
CAGGTGAACTACAAGGAGGCTATCACCCAGCCCGTCGAACTGCGTGAGGTTTACAAGAAGCAGTCGGGTGGTCGTGGTAAGTTTGCAGACATCATCTGTACCATCGGTCCGAAGGACGAAGACTATACCGAGGGCGACCTGCAGTTCATCAATGAAGTCAAGGGCGGTAACATTCCGAAGGAGTTCATCCCCTCTGTTCAGAAGGGATTTGAAGACTGCCTGAAGAACGGTGTGCTTGGTGGCTTCCCGATGACAGGTCTGAAGGTAACCCTCACCGATGGTAGCTTCCACCCCGTTGACTCCGACCAGTTGTCATTCGAGTTGGCTGCCCACAACGCCTTCAAGAACGCTTGCCCGAAGGCTAAGCCGGTGCTCATGGAGCCTATCATGAAGGTAGAAGTGGTTACTCCGGAAGAGAACATGGGTGACGTCATCGGTGACTTGAACAAGCGTCGTGGTATGGTTCAGGGCATGGACGAGGCTCGTAGCGGTGCCCGCATCGTAAAGGCGATGGTTCCGCTGGCAGAGATGTTCGGCTATGTTACAGCCCTGCGTACCATCACCTCCGGCCGTGCCACCAGTTCTATGGAGTACGACCACCACGCACCGCTCAGCAGCTCTATTGCCAAGACCGTGCTGGAGGAGTGCAAGGGACGCGTTGATCTCGTATAAACTAGCCCACCCCAGCCTCTCTCTTGGGGAGGGGTTGGGGGTAGGCTCTCTCTATAACGTTGCTGAGCAAATGACTCTTTAGCAGCGTTAATGACACAATAAGTAAAATAAATTGTAAATCATTAAATCGTAAATTACAAGATGAGTCAGAAAATTCGAATCAAGCTGAAGAGCTACGACCACAAGTTGGTTGACAAGTCAGCAGAGAAAATCGTGAAGGCAGTAAAGGCCACAGGTGCTATCGTCAGCGGTCCTATCCCCCTGCCCACACACAAGCGTATCTTCACCGTTAACCGTTCTACGTTCGTTAACAAGAAGTCACGCGAACAGTTCCAGTTGTCAGACTACAAGCGTCTGATTGACATCTACAGTTCTACGGCTAAGACCGTTGATGCGCTGATGAAGCTCGAACTTCCCAGCGGCGTAGAGGTAGAAATCAAGGTGTAATTCCTACATTACTTTTTATAGAGCTCCGTGGCCCTCTGTGGCTGCGAAGCTTTTTTTGTTTTTTGCATCATTGGTTTTATAGGAGGGAATGATGAAAGACAATACTCCAAGACAGATGTCTGTCGGCAAGTTGCTGACGCGTATCATGCAGTATGTGAGACCATACCGCTGGTTAGTGGCGATAACGCTCTTCCTGACGCTGATAGGTTCGTTATTGGCGCAGGTTAATGCCGTAGTGCTCGACCGTTCTGTCGATGCCATCAATATCCTCGACCAACAGCCCACGCTCATCTGGAGCAATGCCGCCAGCATCCTTATCGTTATCAGTGCCGTCCTTCTGGGCAAGGAGTTGTTGGCAGCACTCGTCAATTTCTTCCGTCGTTACTATGGTGAGCGCATGCGCATCTTTGTGAGCCGCGACCTGTCTATGCAGGTTGTCAACCACATCCTATCCTATCGCATCGCTTTCTATACGACCACCGGCAACGAGCCTGGTCGCTTGCAGGCACGTATCGACAAGGGTGTCACCAGTGTGAGCCGTGCCGTCAACCTCCTTTTCATCGACATCCTCCCCCTTTTCACCAGTGCTATATTGGCACTGATACTCATGTTTGCAGCCAATGTGTATGTAGGATTGGTTGCCTTGTGCATCGTCCCCATCTACTTCTATGTCACCTATATTCAGGCGGAGCGCATGCGCGGAGGCCGCCGCGCCATCTATGAGGGGCAGCAGGCGGTGAGCCAGAACATCCTGAACATCATTGAGAGCATCGCTGTTGTCAAGTCGTTCAACCGCGAACAGATAGAGAGTCAGCGGCAGCGTGGCATACAGGACTCTGTGACGGAGTTGCAACTGAACACCCGCAAGCAGAGTTATTTCTATACCGGTCTGAAAGGATTCCTGGAGCAGATCGGCACGGTGCTCGTCATCATCCTTACCGCCTACCTCGTCTTGGTGGATTATCCAGGCATGACGATTGGTAAGATTATGTACCATGTCATGCTCTTTGCCAATGTCAGTGCCCCCATTCGGCAGCTGCACCGCATCTACGACGACCTGAACGATGCACTCATCTACTCCGAAGGGCTCTTTGACCTGATGGAAGGCGAGGAGGAAATAGAGCCTACCGGCGACTACCGCCCGGACAAGATCGAGGGGCGCTTCTCGTTGGAGCATGTTGACTTCACCTATCCCAACGGAGTGAAAGCCCTTCACGATGTGTCGATGACCATCCATCCCGGAAAGATTACCGCCTTGGTGGGTGTGAGCGGTGCCGGCAAGAGCACCATTGTCAACCTGCTTGACAAGTTCTATCAGGCAGACAGCGGAACGGTTTCTCTTGACGGTGTCTCCGTAGAGAAATGGAATACCCGATGGTTGCGCGACCATGTAGGTCTGGTGATGCAGAAGAACCACATTTTCGACGGTTCCATCGAGGAAAATATCAAGTACGGCAATCCCAATGCCAGCCATGATGACGTGGTGGAAGCAGCGAAAAAGGCGTTCCTCTACGACCAAGTCATGAAGCTGCCTGATGGCTTCAACAGCAGTGCCCTCCGCCTCAGCGGTGGTCAGCAGCAGCGTGTGGCGATAGCTCGTATGTTCATCAAGAATCCATCCATCATCATCCTTGACGAACCTACGGCAAGTCTCGACGCCATTGCCACCGAACAAATCCGTTCGAGCATCGATGCCATCAAGCGTGGACGAACGGTTATCATCATCTCTCACAACCTCGGACAGATTGTCGATGCCGACTATCTCTACATGCTGGAGCAGGGTAGGGTGGTCGAGAGCGGCACTCCCACAGAGGTCTACCGCCAGGGCGGACGCTACAAGGAAATCTTTGATGCCAGTGCCCGCAGCATGAATGCCGACAAGATAGCAGACGTAATGGAAAACTAAATATAGACAGTATGATGAAGAAGCATATAGGAATAGTGGTTTTGTGGTGCCTGACGCTGGTGTTCATGGTGTCATGTGCCGACAAGGATATCCCTGCCGCTGCCAACACGTTTATCAATAAGTACTTCCCGCAGGCGTCTGTCGTGTTGGTTGCTATAGATACCGACGAAGACGACGGCTCTAACGAGTACAGTGTGTGGCTCAACGACGGCACGAAGATAGAGTTCGACATGCAGGGTTCGATGCGGAAGATAGCCCGTAACAAGACGGGTGTGCCCGCAGCCATCATGCCTACGCCCATTACCACCTACCTCAAATCCCATTACCCCAACGACGTGGTCACCAAGTTCAGCCATAAGGCTTACGGCTACAAGGTAGAGTTGTCTAACGACATGGACGTGCGGTTCAGCCCCAAAGGAAAATTCCTGCAGATTGTTGACTGAATCTGTTATAGGCTGACGACATAAGAACCACGCCAAATTCCATGCCAGATATATATATACTTTACTTGTATATACTTTACTTGGCGAAATAATTCAAAACATTTAACTTTGCCATCATCAAAAAAAACTATACGTATGAAACGGTATTTATTATTCATATCTGCTATGGTGCTGTCGTTCGCAGCACAAGCAGCTGAAGGCGACCCTGTAATCACTTTCTTCAGTACCAGCCGCCCATCGGGATGCCCCGATATAACGGCGACGGTTGATGGCAATCCTATAACATCGGGTAGTACCGTTGCGCTGAACAAACAGGTCATCGTTACTGCCACAAAGGTAGCTTGCTACCATGTAGAGTGGTACTTGAACGGTGAGAAGCAGCAGTTGCTGACGGGTTATGAGCAAACCTTCACGGCTACTGCCGACCAACAGATTGAAGCTCGCTATGTAGAGAACTTCAAGTTCATCTTCAAAGACACCCCCTTTGTCAAGTATGCCGATGACAATGGTGTCATCTACATGGGCCCGAACTTCTACCACCATAAGTTCGAGAAGCTGCGTGCCTTCGGGTATACCGTAGGCACCTATACCGGCAGCAACGGCAAGACCTATAGGGTGGACAACGCTCCTGACACGCTCTTGATCGTGAAAGACACGTTGAAGGCCGACGTGGTGATGACTCCTAACTACGTACTCAACGAGTCTGACCTCGGCGATGCCTCCGTGACACCCGTCTGGGACTTCGACAAACCAGACAGTGTGCTGTGTTTCCGCAACTTCCAGGGCAAGTGCTGTTTTGTGAAACCTACGTGGTTCGACTCCAACTATATCGACCTGAACATGTCGTGCGATGCCACCCAGGGATGGATAGACAACGTTGACGGCAAGACCACAGGCTATGCTGAGGTCGGTGCCGGCACGCGGTTCACCTTGCCTGCCCGTTATGGCAGCATCTACCGTATGGTGACCAAGGATGCACTCTCGGCTACTACCATTGCCGACAGCGCGAGCACCAGTTTCAAGAAGACCATCGACGCCGATGGGAACCACGTTTCCACCTTATTCTATAATGCCTCCGATAACGACTCCATACAGATTGTGGTGGGAGAAGACATCAGGCTGGTGGCTATCTCCGCTTCCTATCCCGGTGGTGACAATGTGCTGACATGGCTGCCCGACACTACTGCCACCAATACCAAGGCTGAACTTGTCACGATGGCGAAGTCGGGCGAAGCAGGCGGACTACTCTACGACATGTCCGACCTGACGCTGAACGGTGGCTTGCAGGTCTATGCCGCCGAACACCGCGACAGTCTCTCCGTACCGATAGAGGTTCCCGACGAACTCGACGAGACCAAGTACCTGAGCACCTCGTTCCAGATGGGCGAAGGCTTCTCGTTCTCCCTCAAGCAGGTGTTTGCACAGATGCGACTGGAGGGTGCCAACAAGTCGGCGAAAGTGCAGCTGACGCTCAGCGACGACCATGGCACCATCCTGAACTCGCGACTCTACGAGTACAACGATGCCGACAGCGTGCTGCTCGATACCCTTGCCAACGTCGCTAAGCCTAACGAAGTACACCTTGAAGGCAAGATTACGCTGAAGATATTTGTCTATGGTGCTGCCGACACCTACCGCCTCATCATGCCGATACAGTGTGCCGGTGAGATTTGCGAGGTGTTGCGCTTCCCCGAAGGCTATAACTTCACGCCCTATAAGGCAAAGAGCGAGATTGACCTTGACGGTGTCGGACTGCTCACCGTCGACTCCTATGAGGTCATCGGTGTCGATGACGAAAAAGACCACGTGATACTGAATGCTATCGAGGAGGTTCCGATGGGCGATGTGCTCATCATCCACTCCGACGAGGCGGGTGCCGTCCACCATATCCCGCTGACCCGTGCCGACGATGCTTACATCCGCGGCAACAACAAACTGTGGGTTTCCGACGGTACCGTTAAGGGCGGCAAGGACATCTACCGCTTCGGCAAGGAGGGCGACTTGTACGTCTTCAGAAACTCGTCTGCAGAAGAGACGCTGCCACGTGGTGAAATCTACCTGAGATATCACAGTGCCACCAAGAAAGATGTCTACTATCTCAGCGAGGCAGATGTGCCGGAGAAGATTGCCGAACTGGTCTTCAAGGCCTCGGAAGACAATAAACCGCAAATAGAGCAGTACAAGGGAAGGACCGTCCAGAAGGCTGTCTTCGAGGGAATAACCTTCTTCAAGAACCACATGTGGAACACCGTCTGCCTGCCTTTCGACATCATCGGCAATGCCATTGATGCCTCTCCGCTCAGTGGTGCCGAGATCTGGGAGCTGGATGTGACGGGCAGCGGTGACTATTCCGCACCCACAGGCTTCAATACCGAGACCGGATTGGTGACGCTCAACTTCAAACCCGCGCGCAGCATAGAGCCTGGCAAGCCCTATTTCTTTGAGTGGAAGACGTCTGCTGCCAGTCAGATTGACAACCCGGAGTTTGCCAACGTGACCATCAAGTCGTCAGAGCTGGCAGAGATGGCAGTGACCAGCAGTGACAACAAGGTGCAGTTCAAAGGTATCTATGCACCGGAGATGCTCATTGGCGGCACTACTGCCAACTTCTATGTGGGTACCAACGACAAGATTCTGATGCCGACTGACGACCATCAGGTCGATGCTTTCAGTGGCTACTTCCTGGTAGACCTGGGCAACGGCTTGGGTAAGCCCGGTGAGAACAGGGTCAAGCGTATCAAGTTGAACATCGCCAGCGAAGACACCGTCGTCAAGGTGATCAGCATCACCGTGCCGGAAGGGCTGAAGGACGGCGTATGGTACGACCTGCAGGGCAGGAAGTATACAACTAAGCCGACACAGCACGGCATCTACATCCTCGATGGAAAGAAGATTCTGATCAAGTAGTCTTCGGCAGTCATGACGACGGAGCACAGTAAACGTCAGGCAACAGCGCCATCGAGAGCCCCACCCCCGACCCCTCCCGCAGGGGGAGGGGAGTATATAGTTTTGTTTACTGCCCCCCATCTCCCCCATCTCCCCCATATTGCTCATATTGCCCATCCTGCCCATCACCCCCATCTTCAAAAAACTTGCCCTCTCTCTGTCGGAAATCAATAAATTCCGTTATCTTTGCATCCGAATCAGTCAAGAAACATGAAGGGATGATGAAGAGCAGGATGTTGTTATGTCTGTTGGCGGTGGTGTTTTGTCTGTCGTCGCAAGGACAGATGATGAATCCGGTACGTTTCACCTCGCAGCTGAAGGTGGTCGGCAACGGTGAGGGAGAGCTTGTCTTCGACGGCACCATTGCCGACGGATGGCATGTCTATTCCACCGACCTGGGCAGCGGCGGTCCCGTCTCTGCCACGCTGAACGTGGTGAAGGTGCAGGGCATGGAACTTGTCGGCAAGTTGCGCCCCCGCACAAAGGAGGTCCGACACTTCGACAAGCTCTTTGGCATGGAGGTGCGCTACATGGAGAAGCGTGCCACCTTCGTGCAGAAGGTGCGCTTCACCCAGCCCCGCTACACCCTCGACTGCTATCTGGAGTATGGTGCCTGCAACGACGAGATGTGCCTGCCGCCCTCACAGGTGGAGCTGAAGAAGAGCGGCACCTCGCCCGCACTCCCCACCCAGCAGCCTGCCACCACCCAGCAGCCGTCATCCACCCCCCAACAGCCCGCCACCGATACCGCCTCCACCGCCCCATCCTCCCAAATTGCCCATCCCGCCCATCCTGCCCAAGACTCCCTCGCCGCCCTCTCTCCCCTCTGGTCTCCCGTCGTCGACGAGCTTCGCGCCTTTGGCGGAGCCTCCGACATTGCCGACGGCTCACCTCTTTACATCTTGTTCTTAGGTTTTGTCGGCGGTCTGTTGGCAGTGCTGATGCCGTGCATCTGGCCTGTCATCCCCATGACCGTCAGCTTCTTCCTGAAGCGTGCCAAGGCAGACGGACGTCGTGGCGTGCGCGATGCACTGGTCTATGGGCTGAGCATCATCGTCATCTACCTGTCGCTGGGGCTCCTCGTCACCGCCGCCTTCGGCTCCGATGCCCTCAACGCCATGTCTACTAATGCCGTCTTCAACGTCTTCCTCTTCCTCCTGCTCGTCGTCTTCGCCCTCTCCTTCTTCGGATGGTTCGAAATCAGGCTGCCCTCATCGTGGGCAGACACGATGGACAGCAAGGCTGACCGGCTGTCTTCGGCAGGCAGCAGCCTCTCTGCCTACCTCAGCATCTTCTTCATGGCGTTCACCCTCGTGCTGGTGTCCTTCTCCTGTACGGCTCCCATCATAGGGCTGCTGCTTGTCGAGACCACCACCACCGGCAACTGGCTGGCACCTGCCGTAGGCATGTTCGGCTTCGCCCTCGCTCTGGCGTTGCCTTTCACCCTCTTCGCCCTCTTCCCCTCGTGGCTCAAGCAGGCACCCAAGTCGGGAGCATGGATGAACACGCTGAAGGTGGTGCTGGGGTTCATCGAGCTGGCGTTCTCGCTGAAGTTCCTGTCGGTGGCTGACCTCGCCTACGGCTGGCACCTGCTGAGCCGCGACGTCTTCCTGGCACTGTGGATAGCCATCTTCGCCCTCCTCGGTGCCTACCTGTGTGGATGGCTGCGGTTCCCCCACGACGAGGGGGAACCGCAGGGGAGCTCGCGCCCCATGCCGGTGGCGTGCATCATGGGCGGACTCCTGTCGCTGGCGTTCGCCGTCTACCTGCTGCCGGGGCTCTGGGGCGCTCCCTGCAAGCTGGTGAGCGCGTTTGCACCGCCGATGAACACGCAGGAGTTTAACCTCAACAGCCGTGTCGTCGAAGCGCAGTATACCGACTACGAGACGGGCATGGCGGCGGCACGCGCCGAAGGGAAGCCGGTGCTCTTAGACTTCACCGGCTACGGATGCGTCAACTGCCGTAAGATGGAGGCCGCCGTATGGACAGACGGCAGGGTGGCAGACAGGCTGAAGAACGACTATGTGCTCATCTCTCTCTATGTCGACGACAAGACACCGCTCGACGAGCCCCTCGTGGTGACCGATGCAGACGGCAACACGAAGACCTTGCGCACCGTAGGGGCGAAGTGGAGCTACCTGCAGAGCCATAAGTTCGGTGCCAACGCCCAGCCCTTCTACGTGATCCTCGACAGCCAAGGCAAGCCTCTTGCAGCCCCACACGCCTACGACGAAGACGTAGACGCATACCTCGACTTCCTGGCGAAGGGGCTGAAAAACTAAAGCCCCCCCGACCCCTCCCGCAAGGGAGGGGAGTATATAGTTCTTCGCTTTGCAGGCGAACAAGTTCGAGCGGATAGTGAATGATTTGCTATCATACGATAAAGGAGGGCTGTCCTTGTGGGCAGCCCTCCTTGTCTGTTTTATTCTCACCCCAGTTCGGGATAAGAAATCACTAAAAGCATAGCTATATAGTATTCTGTAATTTTGTCAACTTATTCAGTACACTACAGAGACATGATCATTTTGTTTGACGTTTCAGATAGAATCGTTATCTTTGCAGCCGATTTTTATCGAATCAATCAATAACAGACGACATGAAAACAAAGATTACTTTACTGATAGCGGTTGTGCAGCTATTGTTCGGTAGTGCGCTGTCGACAGAAGAAGGGGGCGCGCCAGTCGGCATCTAATATCCTCCCCGTCCTTTTGGAACAAGGACTAATTAAAGAGTAGTAAACGAGCGTTAAATAAGTTAAACTTTGTTATTTACAACCGCAAAGGTATTGTGTACGTAATTTAATATGTGTACCTTTGCAGCCGCTATTGTGCGTATTGCGCTGGCTTGGAAGCTAACAATACCCTGACAAAGAGCGACTTAACCTTCAGTTTAGAAGAAGTGGGCGTTTCTTTTTGAGTGGTTTTTGTGGCTCTGACGCAGCGGATAGCACTCAAGAAGAAACAGAATATATACACATTATTATTAAAATTTTAAACTGNNNGGTAAGAATGTACCGTGCACTGTTATTGAAGCTGGTCCTTGTGTTGTAACCCAGGTGAAGACCGTAGAGAAAGATGGTTACAAGGCTGTTCAGTTAGGTTTCGGCGAGGCTAAGGAGAAAAACACTACGAAGCCCATGCTCGGAATCTTCAAGAAAGCCGGCACAACGCCCAAGAAACACTTGGCCGAGTTCAAATTTGACGAGGAGTACAACCTCGGTGACACGATTACGGTTGAACTGTTCAACGGTACTGACTTCGTTGACGTCGTGGGCACCTCTAAGGGTAAGGGCTTCCAGGGCGTTGTGAAGCGTCACGGATTCGGCGGTGTTGGTCAAGCTACACACGGACAGGACGACCGCGCCCGCAAGCCGGGTTCCATCGGTGCCTGTTCTTATCCTGCCAAGGTGTTCAAGGGAATGCGCATGGCAGGCCAGATGGGAGGTGACAGGGTAACGACTCAGAACCTCAGAGTGTTAAAGGTTATTCCAGAGCACAACCTGCTCCTCGTGAAGGGTTCTGTAGCTGGATGTAATGGTTCAACCGTAATAATTAATAAGTAATGGATATTAACGTATTAGATATCAAAGGTCAGGAGACCGGAAGAAAGGTTACGTTAAACGAATCTATCTTCGGAATTGAGCCTAACGATCATGTCCTCTACCTTGACGTGAAGCAGTATCTTGCCAACCAGCGCCAGGGTACGGCTAAGGCGAAGGAAAGAAGCGAGCATGCAGGCTCTACACGCAAGTTGGGTCGCCAGAAGGGTGGCGGCGGTGCTCGTCACGGAGACATCAACTCTCCGCTGCTCAAGGGTGGTGGCCGTGTGTTCGGTCCGAAGCCCCGTGACTACAGCTTCAAGCTGAACAAGAAGGTGAAGGCGCTTGCCCGTAAGTCTGCCCTGTCCTACAAGGCACAGGAGGATGCCATTGTCGTTGTTGAGGACTTCAGCTTCGAGGCACCTAAGACCAAAGAATTTGTAAACTTTGCAAAAAATATCAAAGTTGACGGTAAGAAGGTGCTGCTGCTTTTGCCAGAAGTAAATAAAAACGTATATTTGTCGGCTCGTAATCTTCAGAAGGCTGAGGTTATGACGGCATCGGCACTCAACGCCTACAAGGTCTTGAATGCGGATGTTCTTGTCGTGACTGAAAAATCTCTGCAGCTGATTGACGACACCTTAATTAAATAGGAGACAGAAAGATGGCATTTATCATAAAACCTCTGGTCACTGAGAAGAT
>DEJO01000034.1 GCA_002353555.1 Prevotella sp. UBA2746
CCGGTAGAAAAGTATGCCATAGCTAAAGGTGGTGAATACATAGTGAACGCCGATGGCAAGGTGACATACGCAGACGGCACGGCGACTCCCGAATTTGACAAGCATGCACAAATATACCTGGAGAATATTCTCGACAAGAACCACCCGCTATGGCAGGCAGGTGCCCGTTATCAAGCAACCTACGCCTATGTTCTTTCACCGCTTTCTGATGAGATACGCCTTGTACCGAGCAATCATTCTTGCTTCCTCTTCAAGAACATACTTACCGAGAGCGAGATGACCCACGTACAGCAATCGATGAAACAGGGAGAAACCCTGCGCTACGCCCTCATCCTCTGCAATGTTTATAAGCGCGGAATACAAAAGGTGGAGTTTACGATCAAGAAGAAGTAAAATAAACGGACTCATAAAGAAAGAACAGATCACGCCTGTTCCTATGAGCGTGCCTCCCCGTTTGCTTCGCGGCAGCGGGGAATTTTTTTGTAAATTACGAATGCAGCTTAACGAAATGGTTTGATATAATCTAAGGATGACCTATAGATTTCGTTTCTCTGCGTTCCAATCGCTTGTGTCTGTTCTCCCAAAGCCTCTGTATCTCTTCGTGATGCTCCGCTTCGTCGGTATAAAGGTATTCGATAAGGTCTGCCTTGTCAGCCCATTCCTTGTTTTGCCTTGCAAATTCGCGCAGCAGCACATACTTCTTTTGGATGGTATGCAGCTTGGCATTGTCGTGGGGACTTGGCTGCATGAAATAAATGATGTAGTTTTGCAGTCGACTTTGGGGAACAACCCTATTTGTGACTAATAAGAAACTGATAGCAACTGAAATTAAAAGTAAACAAAAAGAGCGTCAACTAAAAGTAAAACTAAGTATTAACCAAAGTCAACCACAACTGCAAAGAAGACTCAAAGTAGTCAACTAAAATCGTTAAACTACATGTTATTAGTAAGCAGTCGATAAAAGCAAGTAGTAGTAAATATATCTAAACGCGACAGTAGCTATAACTTCTATAGAAGTAAATAGCTGCTATTGTTATGTTAGTCTATACATAAAATACTTTGTTACTTTGACCTTATCTATAATAATTCATTATGTTTTTGTATTGTCTTTGACTTAGATAAATTATTCACACTCACAAATGAAATCTTTTTCATTCTCTTCGCTTAATCAAAAATTTACACTACCTTTGTCGGCAGAAATCATGATGTTATGATATTTCAATGATAGGAAAATAATGAAAAAGAGTTTATTTCTGGTGATAATCGTTTGTGTGGCAATGGTTTGTGTGCACACAGGATGTACGGAGAAGAAGGTGGAAAGCGGGGATTCAACGGCGACGGATTCCACGATGGTGGTGACGGACACGGCGAAGATTGACACGGTGGTAGAGTCGGCACCGATGCCAAAGGCTGCCGACAAGCTGTTTGCAGATTTCTTCTTCGACTTTATCAGTAAGAAGAAAGTGCAGATGGCACGCATACAGTTCCCCCTGAAGTCGGTGAACGGCAGCCAGGTGAAGATGATTCAGCGTGGAGCGTGGAAGATGGAGCGCTTCTACCAGAACCAGGAGTACTATACCCAGATCTTCGACGATGCGCGTCAGATGGCTCATGTGGAAAAGTCAAAGGCCGACACGGTCATCGTCGAGAAGATACACCTGGGCAACGGGGTGGTGGAACAATACCTTTTCAACCATCCCGAAGGAAAATGGATGTTGGCAGAGCTGCGCACGGGCGGATTGGCAGAGAGCAGCAATGCCGGATTCCTGACCTTCCTGCAGAAGTTCTTCGCCGACAAGCGCTTCCAGATGAGCCATGTTGCCAATCCGCTCAACTACTATGGTCCTGACCCTGAAGATGACGAGAGCCCGAAGAACGTCAGGCGCAAGATTCCGGCAGCATCGTGGTCGGACTTTATTCCGGAGGTGCCGAAGGGACAAATCTACAACATCCTCTACGGACAGAAATATGGCGAAGGCAACGAGAAGATATTCTTGTTCAAGGGCGTTTCCAACGGTCTTGAGACGCAACTGCACTTCCGTCGCAACGGCAGCAACTGGAAGTTGGTGAAGATTCAGATATGAAAGATATAAAAAACTATAGCCTGCTGGGGCACAACACGTTTGGTATTGAGGCTACCTGTAGCCGCTTCCTGGAATATGCGACGGCAGAGGAGGCACGCAAGGTGGCTGCCATCATTCGTGAAGAGCAGAAGCCGTATCTCATTATAGGTGGTGGCAGCAACTTGCTGCTCACTGCCGACTATGAAGGTACGGTGGTGCATGCTGCCGTCAGGGGGATGGAACCTACCGAACAGGCAGACGGAACGGTGCTGCTCAGGTGCGGTGCCGGCGAGGTGTGGGACAATGTCGTTGCCTACTGCGTAGAGCAGGCATGGCATGGTGCCGAGAACTTGTCCATCATACCAGGCGAGGTGGGGGCGAGTGCCGTCCAGAACATCGGTGCCTACGGTGCCGAGGTGAAAGACCTCATAGCCAAGGTGGAGGCAGTGGAGATTGCTTCCGGCAAGACGGTCAGCTTCAGCAACGACGACTGCGAATACGGCTATCGTCAGAGCCGTTTCAAGCACGAATGGAAAGACCGCTACCTCATCACCCAGGTGACCTACAGGCTCAGCCATACGTTCACGCCAAGGCTGGATTACGGCAACATTCGTGCCGAGCTGGAACGAAAGGGAATAGCACAACCGACGGCTCAGCAGTTGCGACAGGCAATCATAGACATACGCAACGCCAAACTGCCCGACCCGAAGGTGGAGGGCAATGCCGGCAGTTTCTTCATGAACCCCGTGGTGGGAAGGGAGAAATATGAGCAACTGGCAGCCGAATATCCCGGTATGCCGCACTATACCATCGATGCGGAGCACGAGAAGATTCCAGCAGGATGGATGATTGACCGATGTGGATGGAAAGGACGTTCGCTCGGTCGTGCCGGTGTACACGACAAGCAGGCACTGGTGCTTGTCAACCGCGGCGGTGCCACGGGCAACGAGATCGTCAGGTTGATGCAAGCCATACAGCAAGATGTCAAAGAGAAGTTCGGCATCGACATCCATCCGGAAGTGAACGTCATTTAAGAGTTGAAGAAGAAATAAAAAACGCTCTTCCCTTTAGGGAGGAGTCGGAGGTAGGCAAATAATAAAAACGCTCTTCCCTTCAGGGAGGAGTCGGAGGTAGGCTTTATGAAACTTACTTTTTTAGGTACAGGCACTTCGGCTGGTGTTCCCGTCATGGGGTGCCAGTGTGAAGTGTGCAGGAGCAAAGACCCCAGGGACAAGCGCTACAGACAGGCGGCGTTGCTGGAGACGGAGAAGACGCGCATACTCATCGATTGCGGCCCTGACATCCGCATGCAGCTCATGCCCTTGCCGTTCACACCGCTCGACGGTGTACTGCTGACGCATATCCACTACGACCACGTGGGGGGAATGGACGACCTGCGGGGCTTCTGTGTCTTCGGTGACCTGCATGTCTATGCCAACGAGCTGACGGCAGAGGCGCTGAAGGTGACGATGCCTTACTGCTTTACGGAGCATCTTTATCCTGGTGTGCCGAAACTGGACTTGCACACGATACGCAAGCACGAACCGTTACAGATAGGCGATGTGGAGGTGATGCCGATAGAGGTAATGCACGACAAGCTGCCTATCTTCGGCTACCGCTTCGGCAAGTTGGCGTATATCACAGATATGAAAACGATTGCCGACGAGGAACTGCCTTATCTGGAGGGGGTAGAGACGCTGGTGGTCAACGCCTTGCGCTTCGACCGTCCCCACCATTCCCACCAGCTTGTAGAAGACGCTATTGCCTTCTCAAGACGGATAGGAGCACGACGAACCTATTTCATTCACCTCACCCATGATATAGGACACCACGACGACGCCAACCGCCGGTTGCCGGAGGGCTTTGAATTTCCTTACGACGGAATGGAGATTACAATTGACAATTGACAATTGACAATTGACAATTCATAATTCACAATTCACAATTCACAATTGACAATTCACAACACCCCCTTTAGGGGCTTGGGGGCTTTCAACACCCCCTTTAGGGGGCTGGGGGGCTAATTAGAAGAAGCTGAACTTCTTTTTCTTGCTGCTTTTCTTGCCGTTTGCACTGAACTTGCGATAGAGCTTCCATCCCAGTATGAGACCATCGAGCACACCGGCACCCGTCTTCATCATGCCGGCAAAACGCGAGGTGGGGGTGAGTTGGCTCTTTGGTGGCTGATGGAACAGGTTGTCCCATAAGCCTTGCATCTTGTTGCTGTCTTTCTGAATCTCCGTCAGCAACTGTGCTTTCCGCAGGCGTATCTCATCTAATGTGCGGTATTCAGTTGGGGGGATGTTGTTCGTATTAAAATTTTGCATGGCTGACAGAAGGGGTTATGACATGAGCAAACTGGCAAGGAAATGGACGAGAGGCTTCTCGACAAGACGTTTCCTGTAGATGACAAACAGAATGAAAAGTAACAGATAGAAAGCTCCAACGATACAGAACGCACCAACCCTGCCAGTCAGCGTCTCCAGTGCGAAAGCTGCGGCAAAGGAGAAATAGATCATGGCGATAATCAGCAGCAAGACGAAGACGCTGATGATGGCTATTGCGGTGAGCAGGCGAACGGTCTTCTCGATGACGTCCAACCGGATGTATTCCGACTGCAAGCCCACATAGCGCTTCACTGCCTCTACCAGTTGTGCGATGGTTTCTACATTGTTGTCGTTAGAGAACATGGTATTTTCTTCTGTGGTTGAATAAAACGGGCAAGCCCTCCGTCCTCTCCACGAAGAAGGGGACGGGGCTTGCTGCCTGATGCTTTTTAGATTTCCTCTGCTGAGTCCTTGATGTCGTCAACGAAGTCGTCCATCTCCTTGCGGGAGAGCTTGATGTCGTGCTTCTTGCAGAAGTCGTCGACAGCGTCTGCAATCTTAGTACGAGTGTCGGCACCCTTCTCAGGAGCCATCAAGATTCCTAATGCTGCGCCGGCGATAGCACCGCCGAGGAATGCGCTAATGTAACCTAATGCTTTCATAATAGTATATTTTTTATAAAGTTAGAATAATGTATTCGCAATCGCAAAAATAGGCATTTATTCTCATATCGCCATGCTACGTCGCTGCATTTTATAAAAAATTAAATGTTTCCGACGTGCACTATATAATAAGGTGTGGAAAGTCGTTTTTGCGCATTTAACAAACTTTATTGCGTCTTTTCTTCGTTATTTCTCCGATAATGTGTACTTTCGCACAATCAAATTTCATTCGGACAAAACTCACATTATTAAATAACAAAAGAAGTATGAAGAAATTAATGGTTTTCAGCGCAGCAGTATGCGTGGCATTGGCATTCACCAGCTGCAAATCCAGTGAGAGTGCTTACAAGAAAGCTTACGAAAAGGCAAAGGCTCAAGAAGCAGCCAACCAGCAGGCGGAAACGGCGCAGGTTCAGCCCGTAGAAACCTACACGCCGGCTGTTACGCCCGTGACAGAGACTCCTGTGACACAGACAAGGGTTGTGGACAACAGCGACAACATCGTGGTTCGTCAGGAAAAACTGTCGGTAGTTGACGGTGCAGGGCTGAAGAACTTCAGTGTCGTCGTGGGCTCTTTCGGCGTAAAGGCTAATGCAGAAGGCTTGCAGCAGCGCCTGAAGGCAGCCGGTTACGGTGCTCAGCTGGGCTTCAATGCCGATCGCAACATGTATCGCGTCATTGCAACCACCTTCGACAACAAGGCTGATGCCGCACGCAGCCGCGACCAGTTGCGCAGCACCTATCCCGACGCTTGGCTGTTGTTTGCACAGTAAAACCATCATGCGCATACTCTCCATCGATTACGGTCGTAAGCGCACAGGATTAGCAGTCACCGACCCGTTGCAGATTATTGCCGGCGGGTTGGCGACTGTTTCTACATCTGAACTGTTCGACTACCTGAAGGCATACATCGCCCGTGAGCAGGTTGAACGTATCGTCATCGGCGAACCTCGCCAACCTAACGGTGAGCCGAGTGAGAACCTGCCGCGAGTGCAGCAGTTTGTGAACCGTTGGCGCAAAGCCGTTCCGCAGGTTCCTATCGAGCTGTATGACGAGCGGTTCACCAGCGTCTTGGCGCATCAAGCCATGTTGCAGGGCGGGCTCAAGAAGAAGGCTCGTCAGGACAAGGCTCTTGTCGACGAGATCAGTGCCACCATCCTGTTGCAGGATTATATGAGAAGAAAAGGCTCCACTCGTTAACCCCCCACCCGCGAAATAGTAAATTGTACATTGTCAAATTGTAAATACAAATGGTTTTACCAATATATATCTATGGTCAGCCGGTGCTTCGCAAGGAGGCACAGGACATTACGGCTGATTATGAAGGACTGAAAGAGCTGATAGCAAACATGTGGGAGACGCTGGCTGAGTCGGAAGGCATCGGCTTGGCTGCCCCGCAGATAGGACGCGCCATCCGGCTGGTCGTCATCGACCTCGACCTCATCAGCGACGACTTCCCAGAATACAAGGGATTGCGCAACGTATATATCAATCCCCACATCCTGGAATATGACGACACGGAAACCAGTTCTTCGGAAGAAGGCTGCCTGTCGTTGCCGGGCATCCGTGAGAAGGTGACACGCCCGACGCGCATCCGTGTGAAGTGGATGGACGAGGAGTTCAAGGAGCACGACGAATGGGTGGATGGCTATCTTGCCCGTGTCATGCAGCATGAGTTCGACCACTTGGACGGACACGTGTTCACCGACCGCATCTCACCCCTGCGCAAGCAGCTGGTGAAGAGTAAGCTGGCATCGCTCCTCAAGGGGCGCTACCGCTGTGGCTATCGTACCAAACCGGCAAGATAAAGAAAAAGGAGCGAAGGAAAACCGTGGGAACGTGGGAACGAGAGAGCAGGAATGCAAGAGGGCGAAAGACTCTTTCCCTCTCGCTCTCCCGTTCCCATTCTCTATTTCTTTCCCGTTCCCTTTCTCTCTTCCTCTCCCGTTCCCATTCTCTCTTCCTCTCCCGTTCCCTTTTTCTCTTCCTCCTCTTCACCCCCCTTTCAGCTTCAGCACAGTACAACATCAAGAAGATGATGGAGGAGGGGAGGAGCATGCTCGATGCCGGCTTCTATGTCGTCTCGATGCAGATATTCAGCCGTGTGGCAGGCCTGAAGCCCAACATGTATGAAGCCTGGTATCTGTCGGGGCTCTCGAAATACCACCTTGATGATTTCGAAGGAGCCGAAGAAGACTGTACGGCAGCCATCAAGCTGAACCCCTACGTTGCCGACATCTTCGATACGCGTGCCATGAGCCGCATCCATGAGGAAAAGTATGACAGCGCTGCCGTCGACTATACCCGTGCGTTGGACATCAACCCTGACAACCGCACCTATTGGTTCAACCGTGCCTACTGCTATTATTATGCCGGACAGAACCGATTGGCACGGCAGCAACTGGAGTACATGACCGCCCGTTGGAAGAACTTCACGCAAGCAGAAACGCTGTTGCGCGAAGTCAGGAGCGGCCGCCCGCCCCAGAAGGGAAAGGGGCGATGGATAGAAAACCGCCGCACCCGCTTCGTCGTCAACAAGAACAACCTGAAGCTGCATCCGTCATCGCCTCTCTCACATATACAGGGCAAATAAAAAGAATTTGATTAAGCGGTGATGGTAGACTCCGACTTATCTTACTTTTTTGTCGATAATCCTTAACTTTCTTAATTGTATTTTTTGTCATGTCGGAACTATTTTTTTATTTTTGCAAACAATAAAAACAGATAAGATGAAAAGACTGATATTAGCATGGGTGTGCGGAGCATTGGTCATGGCTTCGTGCGGCAAGTCGAATGCTTCAGCAAGCGATTCGGCTAAGGAGAAAGTGGAAAAGGCTGTTGTTGCAGACTCGGCAGAAACAAAGGGAGTCGTGAAAACTGCAAACGTTGACAGTAGTTTGCCGAAAGGGATTCCGGCAACGGCGAAGTTGGCGGATGAAGACGAGGAAATGGCTGTCTATCTGAATGTAGAAGAAAAGGGCAAAGACATATACGATAACGATGTCACGTCCGTATGGGTATATTGGAAGGAGAAGGACGAGGTGAAGAAGTTGCTGACGACGACTAAAGATAATGGAGAGTGGCCGACCATCGACGCAACGGCGAAGGTGGTGAAGCCGTCGAGCATCCATGCAGTGTTCGAAGCCAAGATTCAACCTTATTCCGACGATAAGTTGATGATACAGGGTTGCCCGGACAGCCGTCATGTGTTCTCTTATCTGGTGGACATCAAGAAAAACGAGTTCCTGCTGTTGCCTACAACGCAAGGGGTGTTGGGCTTCACGTCAGAGGAAGGCTACATCGTAGCCCAGTCCTACAAGTATCATGATGATCCTGATCGTGCCGGCAGGTTTACGGTGATTTACATCCTGAGCGACGATGGCAAGGTGATGAAGACCATACCGATGGAATAAAAAGCACGCTTTTATTTTGTATTGTCTTCGATTTGCACTACCTTTGACTTCGTCGAAGGTACTTTCGCTCTACCATAAAAAGAAAAACAAGTTTTCTTTTTGTATTGTCCTCGCTTAATCGTACCTTTGCCCCTTGATTAATAAACACATCAATTTGTATCATGATTAAAATCACATTCCCAGACGGTTCCGTTCGTGAGTACGAACAGGGCGTCACTGGTTATCAAATCGCCGAGAGCATCTCGCCGGCTCTCGCCCGCAACGTTGTATCTTGCGGTGTCAATGGTGAGACAGTAGAGTTGAACCGACCCATCAACGAGGATGCTACCATCGCCCTGTATAAGTTTGAGGACGAGGAAGGTAAGCATACCTTCTGGCATACCTCCGCCCACTTGCTGGCAGAGGCTTTGCAGGAACTTTATCCCGGCATCCAGTTCGGTTTCGGTCCTGCTGTAGAGAACGGATTCTTCTACGACGTGATGCCGAAGGACGGTGTCGCCATCAGTGAGAACGACTTCCCGAAGATTGAGGCGAAAATGATGGAACTGGCACGGAAAGACGAGCCGGTGGTGCGCAAGGAGATCAGCAAGGCAGACGCGCTGAAGGAGTTTGCCGACGACGGTCAGACGTACAAATGTGAGCACATCGACCAAGACCTGGAGGACGGTACCATCTCAACCTATACACAAGGTGCCTTCACCGACCTCTGCCGAGGTCCGCACCTCGTCAGCACGGGCATCATCAAGGCAGTCAAGATTACGAGTGTTGCCGGTGCTTTCTGGCGCGGCGATGCCGAGCGTGAGCAGATGACACGTATCTATGGTATCACCTTCCCGAAGAAGAAGATGCTCGATGAGTATCTCGTCATGCTGGAAGAGGCTAAGAAGCGCGACCACCGCAAGATAGGAAAGGAGATGGAATTGTTCATGTTCTCCGAGAGGGTAGGCAAGGGCTTGCCCATCTGGTTGCCGAAAGGTACGGAGCTTCGCCTGAAATTGCAGGACATGCTGCGTAAGATACAGAAGAACTTCGGCTATCAGGAGGTCATCACTCCCCATATCGGTGGCAAGAACCTCTATGTCACCTCCGGACACTATGCCCACTATTCGAAGGATGCCTTCCGTCCCATCACCACACCGGAAGAGGGCGAGGAGTATATGTTGAAGCCGATGAACTGTCCGCACCACTGCGAGGTGTTTGCATGGAAGCCGCGTTCCTACAAGGACCTGCCGCTGCGCATCGCCGAGTTTGGTACGGTTTATCGCTACGAGAAGAGCGGTGAGTTGCACGGATTGACGCGCGTACGTTCGTTCACCCAGGACGATGCACACATCTTCTGCCGTCCCGAACAGGTGAAGGGCGAGTTCCTGCGTGTGATGGACATCATTCAGGCAGTCTTCTCTATCTTCAACTTCGAGAATGTGGAAGCCCAGATTTCGCTACGCGACCCCAACGACAAGCAGAAGTACATCGGCTCCGACGAGGTATGGGCAGAATCTGAACAGGCCATCATTGACGCCTGCAAGGAGAAAGGACTCGACGCCAAGGTGGAGTATGGTGAGGCTGCCTTCTATGGTCCCAAGCTCGACTTCATGGTGAAAGACGCTATCGGGCGCCGTTGGCAGCTGGGTACCATTCAGGTTGACTACAACTTGCCGCAACGCTTCAAGCTGGAATACACCGCTGAGGACAACTCCAAGCAGACACCGGTGATGATCCACCGTGCACCGTTCGGTTCAATGGAGCGCTTCACCGCCGTCCTCATCGAGCATACCGCCGGACACTTCCCCCTCTGGCTCACCCCCGATCAGGTAGCCATCCTGCCTATCTCGGAGAAGTTCAACGACTATGCACAAGAGGTTCAGAAGTATCTTGACGCTCAGGGCGTGCGTGCCAACGTCGACGACCGCAACGAGAAGATTGGCCGCAAGATTCGTGACAACGAGCTGAAGCGTGTTCCCTACATGGTCATCGTCGGCGAGAAGGAAGCTGCCGAAGGCCTCGTCTCCATGCGTAAGCAAGGTGGCGGCGAACAGGCGACCATGACGAAAGAGGAGTTTGCTCAGCGCATCAATGCCGAAGTAGCCGAGATGCTGAAGGCAACCAACCTGAAGCCGCGCGATTGACAAAGAGCCTCTCTCGACAGAGAGATGTTTTCTTGACAAAGAGACAATTCTTTCTCTACATAGAGACAGGCTTGTTCAAGGGAAATAAAAACCGCCGCAGGTTCCAATGGGAGCCTGCGGCGGTTTTATGTATAACAATTGATATGGTATTGTTGCAGAACAAAGGACTTCATATTATAGTTCTATGCTGTCAATCCGCAATTGGAGTGTGCCGGCAGGGACGCGGACTTCGACGGTTTCACCCGCTTTATGGTTGAGGAGTGCATTGGCGATGGGCGACTTGATGGAAATCTTTCCTTCGTGGAGGTTCGCTTCGTGAGGGCTGACGATGGTGTATGTCATGCTCGTGTTGTTCCCTATGTTGGTGATTTGTACCCGGCTGAGCAGCTGCACGTTGTCGGTTCCGAGCCTTGATGTGTCGAGTACGCGGGCATGAGCCAGCACCCGTTGCTTGAAACGGATGCGGCTGAGCAGCCGTCCCTGTTCGCGCTTGGCTGCATGATATTCGAAGTTCTCGCTCAGGTCGCCCTTGTCGCGCGCCTCGGCGATGGCATCTTTCACCCGTGGCAGTTCCACACTCTCCAACTGGTGCAACTCGGCTACGAGCTTGTCGTAACCCTCTTGAGACATATATTCCATGTATCGTTCTCCTTATGTTGTTATGCAAGATTTGCAAAGGTAATACTTTTCTTCCATTCACGCGGTATCGAGGCAAAGAAAAACGCGAAGACAGGTGACTTGATAGCTACTGAGCAACCTCTATATATTAACGTATCGATACCCTGCATGTTGAAGGAAAGGGTGAATAGGTACGTGAGTCCGGTTTAAGCATGAGTGTAGGATGACTCGTTTTCGAGCGCAATCCTGC
>DEJO01000024.1 GCA_002353555.1 Prevotella sp. UBA2746
TTCATTTTCCAGTTGCCTGCTACGATTTTCTTTCTCATAATCTTTATGTCTTTATTTTATAGGTTTTTTATGTACGGGGTGGAGCCTGTTACGGGCAATCTGTCCGATCTGGGTGGTGTCGGGCAGGTTGTGGTGGCTCCATTTACCGAGGATGACCCCTTGCCGGAGCAAGAGTAGTCCCGGATTGCTGCGGACGATGGTCTTCAACGTGGTGGCATCGGTGGTGCAGAACGGATAGTCGGCACCTGTGATGTCTGTCCAGTGGCTTACCGCCTTGTCGTCGCTGGCGGTGAGGGCATAGAAGCCGAAGCCGTTGTCCTGTGCATAGTCATACAGCTGGTTGATCTCACCGAAGCATGCGTCGTCAGCCTTTTCAAGGTAGGGAGCTACGAGCAGGAAGGTGTACCCCTTGTCGTTGAGCAACGAGTCGGTGATGTCTTGTTCCGTATTCCTTTCCACCACAGAGAAGTCGTGGATGGGAGGTACGTAGCCTTCAGCGGTCTGTATGGTCTTCGAGTCGACGAACGTCCACGTGGAGTCGGGATAGTTGTCGAGCGTGAATTCTTTCTGTATGCCGTCCTTTTCGAGGATGAAGGTGGTCTCGAACTGCGGCTGTGGTGCCCCCGGCGGTATCTCCATACCTTTGCGGATGTCGGCTCCGACGTGGTAGGGGCGGAAGTCGAGCGGTGGCAGGTAGTAGAGGCTGTAGGCTGCCATGGCGAGGATGAAGAGCAGTGTGACGTGGATGATGCCCCACTGCAAGCCCTTCGGGATGAAGCGTTTCATACGCAACGGGTTTCTTGCCACGATGACGGCTGCCGCGAGGAGTATGACATTCTTCAGGAACGTCTGCCAGTTGGTGAGCGTCACGGCATCGCCGAAGCATCCGCAGTCGCTGATGGGATTGGTGATGGCAAGCCATAGCGTGAGTGGAGTCATCACCACCATGAACGCCAGCACCAGGCGTGTGGTGAGGCGGCGACGTATGGCGAACAACATGAAGATGCCGAGACAGAACTCAGCGGCTGCCATTGTTGTTGCTGCGGTCAGCGTTGCCCAGTCGGGTAGGAGGTCGGGCAGTCCCCATGCCGTCAGGTAGTCTTGCAACTTGTATTGCGTGCCCTTCGGGTCAACGGCTTTTACAAAGCCGGAAAAGATGAAGACGACGGCGAGGAGGAGACGGCATAGCAGGTTGGTCAAAGACCATAGGACATGTCGTGTGGATTGCTCCTTCGCTCCTTCGCTCCTTCGCTCCTTCATTCCCTTATACCCTCGATGTCTTCCGTCTGTGTGCTTTCACTCTCTGTGAGCTTGATAGCACCGAAGACGGCGTAGTTGATGATGTCCATATAGTTGGCATCGATGCCTTCGGAGACGAGCGTCTGACCATGCAGGTCTTCAATCTCCTTGATGCGTTGTATCTTTGTGAGGATGAAGTCGGTGTAGCTGCTGACACGCATGGAGCGCCACGCCTCGTCATAGTCGTGGTTCTTGCGTATCATGAGCTGCAAGGCTTCAATGGCATGGCGGTCGTAGAGTGTCAGCGCTTCTTCGGTGGAGATGTCTACCTCGTCGACATAGCCTTTCTCCAGCTGTATCAGTCCTACGATGCCGTAGTTGATGAGGGCAATGAACTCCGGACGGATGCCTTCGCCGACGAGCGTCTCCTTCTTGATCTCCAGGGAGCGGATGCGCTTCGCCTTGATGAAGAGCTGGTCGGTGAGGGAGGCGGGTCGCAGGATGCGCCACGAAGCACCGTAGTCGTGCAGCTTCTTGGCGAAGAGGGTGCGACATTCAGCCATGACTCCTCTGAATTGTTGTTCTGTATTCTGTTTTGGCATAGTCTCGATGTTTTCTTTGTGGTTGTGGCGATGCCACAACATACGGAACCGTGGTGCGACGTCGTATAGGTGCCTTGACATACGGAACCGTGGGTGCAAAGGTAGTAAAAAGTTAGAAGTTTGCAGTTAGGAGTGGGAGTTTTTTTCAATAAAAGGCAGAAAGGTAGCGTTTTTTTTGTACTTTTGCAGCCGTAAACCAAGAATGAGGAATGAGAGACCTTACTGACGCTGAGTTGGCGGAGTGCTTAGACCAGGAGATCTTCCACCAGATATCGTCTGTGGCAGACGAGTTGGGGGTGGAATGCTACGTCGTTGGCGGCTATGTCAGAGATTTGTTTCTGGAACGGCCGTCGAAGGATATCGACGTGGTGGTCGTCGGGAGCGGCATCGCCGTGGCTCAGGAATTGAAGAAGAGATACGGCAGAAAGGCACACCTGAGCGTGTTTAAGAGCTTCGGGACGGCACAGGTGAAAGTAAGGGGAGGAGGGGGGTGCGCTATTAGCGCAGCTTACGGGACAACTAACGGAAATAACGAGGGACCGGCGAGCGGGCAGAAGGCAGAAGAGATAGAGGTGGAGTTTGTGGGTGCACGGCGAGAGAGCTATCGTCACGACTCGCGTAAGCCACATGTGGAAGACGGTACGTTGGAAGACGACCAGAACCGTCGCGACTTCACCATCAATGCCCTGGCTGTATGCTTGAACAAAGACCGGTTCGGTGAGTTGGTAGACCCGTTCGGCGGTGTCGACGACCTCTTCGACGGCATTATCCGTACGCCGTTGGACCCTGACGTGACGTTCGATGACGACCCGTTGCGGATGATGCGTTGCGTGAGGTTTGCTACGCAGCTGAACTTCTTTATCGACGACGAGACCTTCGATGCGTTGCAGCGAAATGCAGAACGGCTGAAGATTGTGAGTGGAGAGCGCGTCATCGACGAGATGAACAAGATGATGATGGCTCCTCATCCGTCTAAAGGCATCGTTGACCTCTACCGTTGTGGACTGCTACAGTATATTCTTCCGGAACTGATTCAGCTCGACATCGTGGAGAAACGTAACGGTAAGGCTCATAAGAACAACTTCTACCATACCCTGGAGGTACTGGAGAATGTGGTGAAAGGGAATGAGAGCGAGGGAGGAAGAGAGAAAGAGAACGAGGGAGGAAGAACGGCTCACTTATGGCTCAGGTGGGCGGCTTTGCTGCACGACATCGGCAAGCCACGGTCGAAACGATGGGATCCTGCCCAGGGCTGGACGTTCCATAACCATAACTATATCGGTGCGAAGATGGTGCCGGAGATATTCCGTCGGCTGAAGTTGCCGATGGACAGCAAGATGAAGTACGTGCAGAAGTTGGTAGACCTGCACATGCGGCCGATAGCTATCGCCGACGAAGAGGTCACCGACAGTGCCGTGCGCCGTTTGCTGAATGATGCCGGTGAAGATATTGACGACCTGATGAGGCTTTGTGAAGCCGACATCACCAGTAAGAATGAGGTGAGAAAAGCGCGCTTCCTGGAGAATTTCAGGATGGTTCGTGAGAAGATTGCCGACTTGAAGGAGAAGGACTACGTCAGGCTGTTGCAGCCCGTCATCGACGGGAACGAGATTATGCAGATGTTCCACCTGCCTCCATGTAAGGAGGTGGGAAGGCTGAAGCAGGTGCTGAAGGATGCCGTGTTGGACAACAAGGTGCCAAACGAACGGGAGCCGCTGATGGCATTGCTGCTGGAGACGGCGGGGAAGATGGGGCTGGAGGTTGCGGCAGTGCCGCAACATACGGGTCTGTAGATGGCTGCGAGATGTTAGTAGCTGGCTGCGAGAGTAAAAAAGATTGTTAAAAAACATGCGTGTTTCAGCCTTACTACATTTTAATGTGTAATTTTGCAGTCCGAAAACTAAATGCTGAATGTAGAGTTTTTTAGACGGAATAGTTATTCGAATAACAGTAATAAGAAGAAAATATGAAAAGAATGAAGGTTTTATGGCTTGCAGTGGTGGCTGTCTTGGTATTGGCCAGCTGCGGAAAGTCAGGTGGTCGTCCTGAATTTGGCGACAACGAGTATCCAGTGATGACCATTGGTATTAACAATTCGGAAACACAAACGACCTATCCGGCAGTGTTCAAGGGTGTTCAGGATGTGGAGATCCGTCCGAAGATTTCCGGTTTCATCACCCGTCTTGCCGTCCATGAAGGAGAGACAGTAGGAAAAGGTCAGTTGCTCTTCACGATAGACAATCAGACCTACGCTGCTGCCGTGCGTCAGGCACAAGCCAGCCTGAACTCTGCTCAGGCAGCTGTGAACTCCGCTCAGGCACAGTTGGCAACAGCCACGCTGACCTATCGTAACAGTCAGCAGCTCTATAATAATAAGGTGATAGGTAGTTATGAACTGGAGACAGCCAAGAATACGATGAATACCGCTCAGGCCGCAGTCAACCAAGCCAAGGCAGGAGTGGCACAGGCACAGGCAGCACTTGCCAATGCGAAGGAGCAGTTGTCGTTCTGCTACATCACCGCTCCCACCTCTGGCGTTGTCGGTAACCTGCCCTATAAGCAGGGTGCACTCGTCAGTCCGTCTTCCAACCCAGCCGTGACCACTATCTCGAATAACAGTACGGTGGAAGTCTATTTCTCCATGACAGAGAAAGACGCTATCGAGCTGACCAAGAAGTTAGGTGGCAGCAATGCAGCCGTGAACTCGTTCCCTCCGGTGAAGTTGCAGCTTGCTGACGGTACGATGTACAACCACAGTGGTGTCGTGACCAAGGCCAGCGGTATCGTAGACCCGTCAACCGGTTCTATCTCAATGATAGCTCGTTTCGACAACCCGGAGCATCTGCTGAAGAGCGGCGGCTCAGGTTCAATCATTGTCCAGCGCACGAACAGCCGTGCCCTGGTCATCCCGCAGTCGGCATGTACGTCTGTTCAGGATAAGGTCTTCGTCTATAAGTTGGGCAAAGACAATAAGGTCATCTATACAGAAATTACCGTTGCTCCCCAGAACGACGGCAAGAACTATGTCGTTACGAGTGGTCTGAGTGTTGGTGACAAGATTGTTTCCAACGGTATCACCAAGCTCACTGACAAGATGGAAATCAAGCCTATAACCCCGGAGCGTTATCAGCAGAAGATCAAAGAGCAGGCCAAGTCGATGACAGCCGGCGACATCGTGAACGGTATGAAGAAGAAGTAAGTCGTAAAATAGTCAATTGTCAAATCATCAGTTAGTATGACATTTACAAACTTTATCAAACGCCCGGTACTGTCGACGGTAATCTCTATTGTCATTGTCTTGCTGGGTTTTATCGGACTGGTATCGCTGCCTATTGAGCAGTATCCCAATATCGCACCGCCTAACATTGTCGTCATGGCAAGTTATCCCGGTGCCGATGCCGAGACGGTGAAGAATGCCGTCGTCACTCCCTTGGAAGAGAGCATCAATGGTGTGGAAGGTATGGACTACATCTCTTCTACCGCATCTTCCGGTTCAGCCATGATTCAGGTGCTCTTCCGTCAGGGTATCAATCCTGACATGTGTGCCGTGAACGTGCAGAACCGTGTGTCGCAGGCTACTGCCTTGCTTCCTCAAGAGGTTACCCAGATCGGTGTGCAAGTAATCAAGCGTCAGTCTTCGCAGGTCATCATGTTCTCTCTGACCTCAGACGGCCGTTACGATGACGAGTTCCTGACCAACTACAGCCACATCAACCTGATACCGGCATTGAAGCGTATCCAGGGTGTGGGTGACGTGTCAAGTCCGGGTCTGAAGACCTACGCCATGCGTATCTGGCTGAAGCCGGACGTGATGAAGGAACACTCTCTTGTGCCGAGTGACATCACTGCTGCCTTGGCAGAACAGAACATCGAGGCAGCGCCCGGTTCGTTCGGTGAGCGTTCAAATGTGGCTTACGAGTATGCCATGCGCTATACCGGTCGTTTCCGTACTGTCGAGGAGTTTGGCAACATCATCGTCAAGACCACTGCCGACGGTCAGACGCTGAAGCTCAAGGATATCGCTAAGATAGAGTTGGGCGGTCAGGGTTATACCGTTTCGATGAAGAACAACAACATCCCCTCTGTGATGGGTATGGTGCAGCAGGTTGCCGGCTCTAACGCCAACGATATTGCCAAGCAGGTGAAGGAAGAGCTGGAGAACCAAGCCAAGATGTTCCCTCCGGGCATGGAGTACAAGATCAACTATGACGTGACCGAATTCCTCTATGCGTCTATCGAGGAGGTTGTCTTCACGCTTGTCATGACTCTCGTCCTGGTGTTCCTCGTGGTTTACATCTTCTTGCAGGACTTCCGTTCAACGTTGATTCCGTTGATAGCAGTCCCTGTATCCTTGATAGGTACATTCTTCTTCCTCAACGTGATGGGCTTCTCCATCAACTTGCTCGTCTTGTCGGCATTACTGTTGGCGATCGCCATTGTGGTCGACGATGCCATCGTGGTGGTCGAGGCCGTCCATGCGAAGCTCGACCAGGGTTATAAGTCACCGCTGACGGCAAGTATCGACGCCATGAATGAGATATCGGGTGCCATCATCTCTATCACGCTTGTGATGGCATCGGTGTTCGTACCTGTGTCTTTCATCGGCGGAACCAGTGGTACCTTCTATCGTGAGTTCGGTGTGACGATGGCTGTGAGCATCTTCATCTCAGCATTGAACGCCTTGACCTTGTCGCCGGCATTGTGTGCTATCTTCCTGAAACCCCACGATGCTGAAGGACATGAGAAGAAGATGTCCATGCTGGATCGATTCCATACCTCCTTCAACACCGCTTTCAATAAGTATACAGAAAAATACAAGAACAGCGTAGACAAGCTGGTACGCAGGCCGATATTGATAGGTATAGCCGTTGTCTTAGGTATCGTAGCCCTCGTTGTCACGATGGGAACGACCAAGTCAGGACTTGTGCCGGATGAAGATACGGGTACCCTCTTCTGTACCATCTCCATGCCGCCGGCAACCTCCGAGGCACGTACCAGTCAGATTGTATCAGAGGTAGACTCCATCCTTGCTGCCGACCCTGCCATCAAGTCCAGGGAGCAGATTCGTGGTTACAACTTCATTGCCGGTGCCGGTTCAGACCAGGCAACGTTCATCATCAAGCTGAAACCCTTCGAAGAGCGACAGAAAGGATTCTGGTGGAAGCTCAGCGGTCTGTGGGAAGGTGACGGCATCTACCGCTTCTTCCTCAACCCCTACGAGTCCAATGGTGTGCTGGCTCAGATTTACATGAAGACTGCCCACATCAAGGATGCACAGATCCTGGCGTTTGCACCGCCTATGATTCCCGGCTTCTCGGCAAACTCCGGTGTGTCGATTGTGATGCAGGACCGTACCGGTGGTGACCTGACCAAGTTCTTCGGTATCGTCAAGGACTATCTTGCCGCGTTGAACCAGCGCCCTGAAATCCAGATGGCCATGACCTCCTACAACCCGAACTATCCGCAGTACATGGTCAAGATGGATGTTGCCAAGTGTAAGCAGGCAGGCATCTCGCCTACCGCTGTCCTTTCTACGTTGCAGGGCTATTACGGCGGACTCTATGCCTCTAACTTCAACTCGTTCGGTAAGTTGTACCGTGTCATGATTCAGGCCGATCCGGATAGCCGAAAGACCATCGAGTCGCTGAACAACGTCTATGTGCGTACACCCGGTGGCATGGCTCCCGTCAAGGAGTTCTGTACGTTGGAACGTGTCTACGGTCCATCCAACATCAACCGTTTCAACCTCTTTACCTCTATCAACGTGACTGCCACGGTTGCCGACGGCTATTCCACCGGTGAGGCGCTGAAGGCTTGTCAGGAGGTGGCTGCCGAGTACCTGCCGTCAGGCTACACCTACGACTATCAGGGACTGACACGTGAGGAAGCCAAGGCATCCAACACCACCGCTATCATCTTCCTCCTGTGCTTCATCTTTATCTACCTGATTCTCTCGGCACAGTATGAGAGCTACATCCTGCCGTTGGCAGTAGTCCTCTCCGTACCGTTCGGACTGGCAGGCTGTTTCCTCTTCACGCAGCTCTTCGGTCATTCCAACGACATCTACATGCAGATCTCACTGATCATGCTGATTGGTCTGTTGGCGAAGAATGCCATCTTGATTGTGCAGTTCGCCCTTGAGCGCCGACATTTGGGTATGGCTATATCGTGGTCAGCCATCCTTGGTGCCGTAGCCCGTCTGCGTCCTATCTTGATGACCTCGTTGGCAATGGTTATCGGTTTGTTGCCGATGATGTTCGCATCGGGTGTAGGCAAGAATGGTAACCAGACCCTTGGTGCTGCTGCTATCGGCGGTATGCTCATCGGTACCATCTGCCAGTTGTTTGTCGTCCCGGCTCTGTTCGTCATCTTCCAGTCGCTGCAAGAGAAGCTGACACCGATGAAGTTTGATGGTGAGGACGATGAAGTCGTCTCCAATGCCGAGATAGAGCAGTACACTCATGACTTGACACAAGAGTATGAGTTGGAGCAGTAGAAGAAAGTCGAAACATTAAAGAATCAAAGATGAAAACAAAGAATATAATCATACTGGGTGTTGCCGCCGTGCTGATGAGTGGCTGTAAGTCATTGTATGGTACGTATGAGCGCCCAGAGGTGAAGAAAGACAATGTCGTTCGTGATCCCGTTTCGGGAGTGGGCTACCTGAATGCCGCCAATGACACCACAGGCTTCGGCAACCTGCCTTGGCGTAGCGTCTTTACCGATGCTCAGCTGCAAGTGCTCATAGAGCGGACCCTCGCCAACAACCCCGACCTGCTGAATGCAGCCCTGAATATCGATATGGCAGAGCAGCAGCTGAAGGCTGCAAAGCTGGCGTTCCTGCCCTCCGTGGTCTTCTCTCCGCAGGGAACCATCTCCGGTTTCGGACAGTCGGCTGTCAACAAGACCTATTCACTTCCGCTGAGTGCCAGCTGGAATGTAGACCTGTTTGGCAACCTGCTCAGCCAGAAGCGTTCTTCGCAGATGGCGCTTCTCGCCGCCCGTGACTATCAGTTGGCGGTGACGACCAATCTGATATGCAATGTTGCCAACCTCTATTATACCCTGTTGATGCTCGACCGGCAGTTGCAGATTGTCACCGACATGGAAAAGCTGACGAAAGAGACGTGGGACATGATGAAGTTGCAGATGCAGTTGGGACGTGCACGCTCAACCAGTGTGCAGAGTGCCGAGGCTTCCTACTATCATGTGCAGACACAGGGTGCCGACATCCGTCGCCAGATTCGTGAGGTAGAGAACTCGCTGTCGCTGCTCATGGGTGAGCCGGCACACGGTATCTCGCGCGGAACGCTGGAGAACCAGAGCCTGCCCGCCAACTTCTCCGGCGGACTGGGCATCGGACTCCTTGCCAACCGTCCCGACGTTCATGCCAACGAGATGGCGCTGGCACAGTGTTTCTACGATGTGGAGACCGCCCGCAGCCGCTTCTATCCCAGCCTGACCATCTCTCCCACGGGTGCTTTTACCAACAGTTCCGGCGGTATTGTCAACCCCGGTAAGATTCTGTGGAGCATCGTCGGACAGCTCACCCAGCCCATCTTCATGAAAGGTCAGCTGAAGGCTGGGCTTCGGGTGGCAGAAGACCAGTACAAGAAGGCATACAACACCTGGCAGAACTCTATCCTGAAGGCAGGCAGCGAGGTGAGCAACGCCTTGGTACAGTACAACTCCAGTGTAGAGACCTCACAGTTGGAACAGAAGCAGATTGACGTGCTGAAGAAGAATGTGGAACATACCACCCTGCTCTATAAGCAGTCGGGCAGCAGCTACCTGGAGGTCATCACCGCCCAGCAGCAGCTCCTGAATGCAGAGATTTCCAAGGTGCAAGACGATTTCTCGAAGTTGCAGGCCATCGTCAACCTCTATTACGCACTGGGAGGAGGAACGAAATAAGACACAATTCACAAGACACAATTCACAATTCACAATTCACAATTGATAATTCGCAAATAAGATATGATGGCAAGTGATATCAGTCCGCGGGCAGAAATCAGCCCGAAAGCTAAGATAGGAAACAACTGTAAGATATATCCTTTCGTCTATATCGAAGACGATGTCGAGATTGGCGACGGGTGTATCATCTTCCCCTTTGTGAGCATCTTGAACGGCACACGCATGGGCAACCGCAACAAGGTGCACCAGGGGGCTGTCATCGCTGCGTTGCCGCAAGACTTCGAGTTCAAGGGCGAGAAGTCGGAGGTGGTCATCGGCGATTGCAATGTCATCCGTGAGAACGTCGTCATCAACCGTGGCACCCATGCCGGTGGTCAGACGGTTGTCGGCGACCATAACTTCCTGATGGAGGGTGTACACATCCTGCACGACACGAAAGTAGGTAGCCATTGCGTCTTTGGCTATGGCACCAAGATAGCAGGCAACTGCGAGATTGGCAATGGTGCCATCCTCACCTCAGCGGTGTTGCAGCTGCCGGAGACACGTGTCGGCGACTATGCGATGGTCACCTCTGGTTCCATCTTCAACAAGGATGTACCCCCTTACGTCATGGCGGGTGGCAATCCCATTGTGTTCAATGGCATCAACACGCCGATGTGCAAGACCATCGGCATCGACGACAAGGTCATCAAGCATATCGCCAATGCCTACCGTCTGGTGTTCCGTGGTAAGGTCAGCCTCTTCGATGCCGTCCTTCAGATTAAGGAACAGGTGCCCGACAGTCCTGAGATACAGAAGATCATCCAGTTCCTTGAGAACTCAGAGAAAGGAGTGATTTGATAATTGACAATTGATAATTGACAATTGCTGCGCTCTTGGCGTGAACATCAATCATTAATAATTGTCAATTATCAATTATCAATTAGTACGACGCTGTGCAGGGTATTCCGGCAGCAACAACACGGTCGCGGATGGCATCCAGCTGTTCGCGGCTTGCTTTTTCAAGTCCCTTGGTGGGTGTCTCGCGGTCTATGGTGTAGATCATCACCTCTTCCGGCTGTATGTCTGTGACGGCTTTCAGCCACGGTCCCACATACTCCTCGCCGGTGTTGTCTACGCCTTCGCCCTGCATGAACATCGTCTGGATGATGACATGCCCGTTGAAAGCCTTCAGTTGCTTGATGATCTGGTTGACGTCATAGCTCTTGGATAGCGGGCGGTCTACCTTTCTGATATAGTCCATGTCCACCGTGTCTAACTTCTGGATGTTGTTGTCCACCTTCATCAGTGCCCGACATACGTCCGCCTTGTGCGTCATCGTGGCGTTGCTCAGCACCGATACCTTTGCCTTCGGGCAGTATTCGTCGCGCAGCCGTATCGTGTCGTCGATGATGCCCGGAAATGACGGGTGTGCCGTCGGCTCGCCGTTGCCGGCAAAGGTCAGAACGTCGGGTGTCTCTCCGCTTTGGCTCATCTCCTTCAGTTTCGCTTCCAACGCCGTTGCCACCTCCTCACGTGTGGGGCGGGGCAGGGTGGGGCGGTGCTGACCGTTCAGTCCGCACTCACAGTAGATGCAGTCGAAGGTGCACACCTTTCCGTCGGCAGGCATCAGGTTGATGCCTAACGAGATGCCCAGTCTGCGGCTGTGCACCGGTCCGAATATCGGAGCAGGGAAGATAATCGTACTCATAACGGCTGCAAAAGTATGAAAGAAATCCGCGTTGGCGAAGGCAACGAAGCCGTAAAATCCCCTCCATTAACATTTTTTATGCTCCACTTATCCTGGCAATCGCTGCCGAAGGAAGGGTCAAATCCATCTCAAGTGGTCAGTTTGCGCGCAAGTATCACCTGCCGTCCGTCAGTTCTGTTGTCTCAGCAGTCAAGGGACTGTTAGAAAAAGACTTCATCACAGAGTCGGATGGCGAATACTACGTCTATGACCATTTCTTCATGCTTTGGTTGCAAAGAAGGTCTTTCTTCTGAGTATAGTCCTCACTTCATCGTACCTCTGCCTTCGGTCGCGCTCGACGTTCATCGTCGCTTATATGAGCGTAGCGAGTCATAAGAAGGTACTTTCGCTCGACAAAGCAAAAAAAAGCAAGATTTCTTTTGCTTTGTCCTCACTTAATCGTACCTTTGCAGGCAAATTGGTTGAAAGTACCTAATTGAAACATGGCAAGAAGGAAGAAGCGCAATACAACTCGCAGTCACCACGGACTGCAAATCATCACTTTATGTATTAGTACGGCAATGGTGCTCATCTTGTTGGGAATGGTTGTCCTGACAGTGCTCACCGGTCGCAACCTGTCGCAGTATGTGAAGGAGAACCTGACGGTAACGATGGTGCTCTCTCCTGAGACAACTTCGCAGGAGGCCCAGCAGTTGTGCCGCCGTGTGAAGGCGTTGCCCTATATCAACGGTCTGAACTACGTGAGCAAAGAGGCTGTGCGGAAAGAGCTGGCAAAGGAGCTGGGCACCGACCCCGCCGAGTTTGTGGGTGGCGAGAACCCCCTTTCGGCTTCCATAGAGTTGAAGTTGGCTGCCGACTATGCCAACAACGACTCCATCAAGTGGATTTCACAACGCTTGCAGCGGATGCGTGGCGTGGCAGAGATTGACTACCGCAAGGACCTGATAGAGACGGTGAACCAGCGTCTGCGCCAGATCAGCATCATCCTGCTGGTGCTGGCAGCATTGTTGGCGGTGGTCTCCTTCTCGCTCATCAACAATACCATCAGGCTTGCCATCTATGCGCGGCGCTTCTCCATCCACACCATGAAGCTGGTGGGTGCGTCGTGGGGCTTCATCCGGTGGCCGTTCATCCGGTCGGCGATAGGGCAGGGACTGGTCTCGTCGCTGCTGGCACTGCTGGTGCTGGGCGGAGGCATCTATGCCTTGTATACGTATGAGCCGGAGATGACGGCAGTCATCAACTGGGAGGTGCTGGCAGTCACTGCCGCCGCCGTCCTGCTGTTCGGCTTCTTTATCACCACCTTCTGTGCATGGCTCTCCGTGAACAAGTTCCTGCGGATGAAGGCTGGGGAACTCTATAAGATTTAATTGACAATTCACAATTCACAATTCACAATTCATAATTGACAATTCACAATTGATAATTGACAATTCACAGTTGATAATTGGCGAAGCCGATACCTCTAAATTCAAAGTACATAATTCTAAATTTGCAACAGATATTTCATGGATAAAAGAAACTTTGCTTTTGGCAAGATGAACTTCATCCTGTTGGCGATAGGGATGATAGTCGTGATTATCGGGTTTATCCTGATGAGCGGTGGCGGCTCTTCGGAGACAGCCTTCGACCCATCTATCTTTGATGCCCGTCACATCAAGGTGGCTCCTGTGGTTACGTTCCTTGGCTTCGTGTCTATTATCGTTGCCATCGTGTATCATCCTAAAGACGAACCAAAGGAGGAGAGCATTCAATGACTTGGATAGAAACCGTCATCATAGCTATTGTGGAAGGTCTGACAGAGTTCCTGCCGGTATCTTCTACGGGTCACATGATCATCACGCAGAATCTGTTGGGCATAGAGCAGGGCGACCCGTTTGTCCATGCCTTCACGTTCATCATACAGTTTGGTGCCATCCTCTCGGTGGTATGCCTCTACTGGAAGCGTTTCTTCCGTTTCGACACGACACCGGCTCCGGAAGGCAGCTCGTGGCTACAGCGGATGAAGCACCGCTACCACTTCTACTGGCTGCTCGTCGTCGGCGTGCTGCCGGCAGTTATCATTGGCCTGCTTGCCAAGAAGTCGGGATTGCTCGACTGGCTGCTCGACAGCGTGGAGGTCGTTGCCATCATGCTGGTGGTGGGCGGAGTGTTCATGCTCTATTGCGACAAGCTCTTCAACAAGGGCACGGAGGCGACGAAGCTGAACGAGCGCCGCGCCTTCAACATCGGTCTGTACCAGTGTATCTCCGTCATACCGGGTGTGTCGCGCTCGATGGCTACCATCGTAGGCGGCATGACGCAGGGGCTGACGCGGCAGCGTGCTGCCGAGTTCTCCTTCTTCCTTGCCGTGCCGACGATGGCAGGTGCCACGTTGCTCGACCTGGTCGACTTGCTGAAGGAAGAAGCATCATGGGCTACCTCTCACAACATCGCGATGCTCCTGCTGGGATGTGTCGTGGCGTTTGTCGTGGCACTGCTTGCCATGAAGTGGTTCGTAGCCTTCCTGACGAAATATGGCTTCAAGGTTTTCGGTATCTACCGTATCATTGTCGGCGGCATCATCATCGTGTTGCTGCTGACCGGTCACTCACTTGCAATGGTCGACTAAATGGATTTCAGGCAAGGAGAGATCATCGCCATCGACAAGCCCTACCGCATGTCGAGCTTCGGTGCCTTGGCACACATCCGCTATCTGTGTTCGAAGCGGATGGGGCACAAGGTGAAGATGGGGCATGCCGGCACGCTGGACCCGCTGGCTACGGGCGTGTTGCTGCTCTGCACAGGTAAGGCCACCAAGCGCATCGAGGAACTTCAGCACCATACGAAGGAGTATGTAGCCACCTTGCAGCTGGGTGCCACTACAGCCAGCTACGACCTGGAGCATGACGTTGACGAGACATTCCCCACGCAGCACATCAGCCGGCAGCTGATAGAGCAGGCGCTGGAGCAGTTCGTGGGTGACATCCAGCAGGTGCCGCCCGTCTATTCCGCCTGCAACGTCGGCGGGAAGCGTGCCTACGCGCTGAGCAGGAAAGGCAAGGAGGTGGTGCTGGAACCGAAGCAGGTGCACATCGACGAGATAGAAATCCTCTCCTATGACGATGCCAAGAAGCTGTTGCAGTTGCGTGTCGTCTGCGGCAAAGGTACCTATATCCGTTCCTTGGCACGCGACCTGGGACGCGCCCTGCAGAGCGGTGCCCACCTGACGGCACTCCGCCGCACGCGTGTCGGCGACTACCGTGTGGAAGACTGCGTCAGCTTCGACCACTTCGGTGAATGGCTACAGGCTCAGGAGGTCGTTGTCTCTGCCGACTGACAAGCGGTTTTAGCCGCGATAACTACGAAAGTTGAATTACATTACGCATATAAGATATGAAGTTGTCACAATTCAAATTCAGATTGCCGGAAGAGTTGATTGCTCTTTATCCGCACGCTTCCGTGCATACCGTAACGCGCGAGGACGGCTCGACGGAGACCTTTCAGGTGACCCGTCGTGACGAGTGCCGTCTGATGGTGCTCCACCGTAAGTCGCAGACCATCGACATGTATCGCAAAGACGAGAACGGGAACCCCATCGAGGGAGAGTACCTCGATTTCCGCAACGTCCTCGACTATTTCGATGAGGGCGACACCTTTGTCTTCAACGACACGAAGGTGTTCCCGGCACGTCTCTATGGTACGAAGGAGAAGACGGATGCCAAGATCGAGGTGTTCCTCTTGCGCGAACTGAACGAGGAGATGCGCCTGTGGGACGTGCTGGTGGAGCCAGCCCGCAAGATACGCATCGGCAACAAGCTCTTCTTCGACGATTCGGGTACGATGGTGGCAGAGGTCATCGACAATACGACCAGCCGCGGACGCACCCTGCGCTTCCTCTACGACTGTCCTCACGACGAGTTCAAGCGTGAGCTGTTCGCCTTGGGCGAGGCTCCGCTGCCGCGTTACATCATCGACCACCGCCCGTCGGAAGGCACACCCCATGCTACGGAAGAGGACATGATAGACTTCCAGACCGTCTTCGCCAAGAACGAAGGAGCCGTGACTGCCCCTGCTGCCGGCCTGCACTTCAGCCGTGAGATGATGAAGCGCATGGAGATTCGCGGCATCAACTCGGCATTCATCACCCTGCATTGCAGCTTGGGCAACTTCCATAGCATAGAGGTGGAAGACCTGACGAAGCACAAGATGGACTCCGAGCAGATGAAGATAGAGGCTGAGGCCTGCGAGATCGTCAACAAGACCAAGCTGTCCGGACATCATATCTGTGCCGTAGGCACCAGCGTCATCAAGGCTACAGAGTCGGCGGTAGGCACCGACGGTATGCTGAAAGAGTATGACGGCTGGACCAATAAGTTTGTCTTCCCGCCATACGAGTTCGGGTTGTCAGACTCGATGATTGCCAACTTCTACCATCCTTACAGCACGTTGCTGATGGCAACGGCTGCCTTCGGCGGCTATGACCTGGTGATGAAGGCCTACGACCTGGCTGTGGAGCATGAGTATAAGTTCGGCTGCTTCGGCGATGCCATGCTGATATTGGATGATTAGGGGAGTTAGTTTTTAATAGCTTGCGCATGAAGCATATAGCATATTTGAGTCTCGGCTCCAACATCGGTGACCGTCGGTCGGCGTTGCAGGAGGCGATAGAAAGAATAGGGAAGTCGGTTGGCACGGTAGTGCGCCAATCGGCTTTTTACGAAACGGAACCGTGGGGTTTCGACTCCGACAACCTGTTCCTGAATGCTGCGGTATGTGTGGAGACCGCCCTCTGTCCGCGTTGCCTGCTTGAGGCAACACAACGGATAGAGTTGGAGATGGGGCGGACGGAGAAATTTAAAGTTCCTTCTTCTGTTTCTTCTTCTGTATCTTCTTCATCCATTCCCTCTTCTCCTTCCTCTCGCGTCTACCACGACCGTATCATCGACATTGACATCCTGCTGTATGACGACATCACCGTCGACGAACCCGACCTGAAGATTCCGCATCCGCTGATGAATGAGCGTGAGTTCGTGATGCAGCCGTTGAGGGAGATATGCCTCACCCCCAAAAAGCCTCACCCCCAACCCCTCTCCAAGGGGAGAGGGGAGTAGATAGTTTTTGAATACAAATGAAAAGAGGATATGCTTGATATAGCATATCCTCTTTTATACTTCTTACCCTAATTACTCCCCTCTCCCCTTGGAGAGGGGGTGGGGGTGAGGCTTCTTATCGGCGCAGACCTAACTCCTTGACGATGGCACGATAGCGCTCGATGTCACGGTCGTAGAGGTAGTTGAGCAGTGCACGGCGCTTGCCTACAAGCTGAGTCAGCGAACGTGTGGTGACGAAGTCCTTGCGGTTCTTCTTCACATGCTCTGTCAGGTGCTTGATGCGGTAGGTGAACAGTGCAATCTGGCTCTCAGCAGAACCGGTATCCTTGGCACCGTTCTTGCCATACTTGCCGAAAATCTCTTCTTTCTTTGCTTTGTCTAAATACATAATGTTGTTGTTGATGAATGATTAGAATATAACGTCCAGGCAACGGAAGCCGTCTTCATCGGGGCGCACCCCATCGCACTGGATGCATCGGATTTTCCGATTTGCGGGTGCAAAGGTACTACTTTTCGTGTGATTACCAAAAAGTTTCAAGAAATTTTTCACTTTCCTTGGTGGTACAGATATTATTTGTTATATTTGCAAAACGAAATAAGACTAAACCTAATTATTAACTTAAAAAACAATTCTGATGATGAAAATCTTTAAGAACAAATGGATGATTGTTGCAGCTATGTTGCTGACCATCTCCGTAGTGGACGCTGTAGCACAGCCCTCCATCCCCCGCAGAGGAACTTATCGTGGTGCACCCCGCAGCCGTGGCTATTCCCGCAACACCGTTTGGGGCACCCAGTATGACTGGCTCTCCAGCCGATACGCCGACTATAGCGACGTGCAGTATCGCGACCGCGGTCAGGTGCGCGTGCTGCTGAACTCTATCTATGCCCGTCACGGCCGCCGTTTCAAGGATGCCGCACTCCGTAGCTACTTCAACTCGCAGAACTGGTATGCGCCTTGGCGCAACGAGGTGCCGTCGAGTGAGTTCAACAAGTATGAGCAGTATAACATCAGCTTCCTCTCCAAGTATGATTAAGAAAGGCTTTTTCTATCTGCTGGCGCTCCTGATAGCGTGTCCGCTGGCAGCACAGGCGCAGAACGTTCCCAAGGGTGCTGCCATACTGATGAAGTGCTATCCCAACTTCGTCAAGGGATATAAGGACGGCAAGCTCATCATGAGCGACGGCTCGACGCTCGTCTATGACGACGGCAGGCAGAAGTCGTTCGTCGAGAAGCTCGACGATGCCGACCCGGAAGACATGTTCGCCTTCAAGTACGACCGCCAGTCGTGGACGCCTGCCTACTTGCAGGATGCCGGCCGCAGCCGTTGCGAGGCGCTGTTCAAGAAGATGTACGGCTCGTCGCAGGCAGAGGTGCGCAAGCACCTGGTCAGCGTACCGTGGTTCGGACAGCGTGTGCTCTTCACCAACGTCAACGGAGCTGCCGACCACCTGAAGGCTGTTGCCGCCGAACTTGCCAAGCATCCGCAGTACAGCAAGTACTTCAAGTCGGAGGGTACGTTCTACTGGCGCCCTGTCCGTGGTGCCAAACGGCTCAGTGCCCACTCCTACGGTATGACCATCGACATCGGTGGCAACTTCAAGACCTACTGGCTGTGGAAGAAGCCGGGTGCCAAGGAGACCGACAAGGTGGGATATGAGAACAAGATGCCGCACGAGATTGTGGAGATCTTCGAGAAGCACGGCTTCATCTGGGGCGGTCGCTGGTATCACTACGACACCATGCACTTTGAATACCGTCCGGAGATACTCATGGCGAACCCGTAACGTGCTACCTTCATGGTCGTTCACGCTGGTTTGCGGAACAAAACCAACTGGTTTGAGGGACAAACTAAACTGGTTTGCGGGACAAAACCAACATTCTTTGAGGACAAACTCGTGTTGTTTCAATCAAAAAGCTGCAAGTTTTCATTCGAGAACTTGCAGCTTTTTATATGAGAACTTATAGGTTTTCATTTGTAAACCTGTAGGTTAAAGACCACCAAAGAATATCTGATGCTTTCTGAACAGCTTGTACTTCCATTTGCAAAGATACGAAAAGTCGAGAGCAAAACAAAGAAAAAAAACAAGTTTTTTTTCTTTGTTTTGCCGAGACGTAGTAACTTCGGCGAAGCCAAAGATACAAAAAAACAAGTAGAAATCCAAATTTCAGTACCCCAAATGTGTGGCCTTGCATCAAAAAATTATCAATGCTCCATGAGCGATTGTCAATTATAAGTTGTACCTTTGCAGCTGATTTATAAATAATAGGTATGCAGGACATTAGGAACATAGCGATTATAGCCCATGTAGACCATGGGAAGACAACGTTAGTTGACAAGATGATGCTCGCCGGAAAGCTCTTCCGCGAGGGACAGGATAACAGCAGTCAGGTGCTCGATGCCAACGACTTGGAGCGCGAACGCGGCATTACGATTCTTTCAAAGAACGTTTCCATCAACTGGAAGGGGACGAAAATCAATATCATCGACACTCCGGGACACAGCGACTTCGGCGGTGAGGTGGAGCGCGTGCTGAACATGGCAGACGGATGTCTGCTGTTGGTCGACGCGTTTGAAGGTCCGATGCCACAGACACGCTTCGTCTTGCAGAAGGCATTGGAGATAGGCTTGAAGCCGATTGTTGTCGTCAACAAGGTGGACAAGCCCAACTGCCGTCCGGAAGAGGTCTACGAGATGGTGTTCGACCTGATGTTCGACCTGAATGCTACTGAAGACCAGCTGGACTTCCCCGTTGTCTATGGCTCTGCCAAGAACGGCTGGATGAGTGAAGACTGGAAGACCCCTACCGACAACATTGAATACCTGTTGGACAAGATTGTCGAGGTCATCCCTGCACCGCAGCAGTTAGAGGGGTCGCCCCAGATGCTGATAACGTCCCTCGACTACAGCAACTACACCGGACGTATCGCCGTAGGGCGCGTACATCGCGGCACCCTTACCGACGGCATGGCGGTAACCATCTGCCATCGCGACGGTTCACAGGAGAAGACTAAGATCAAGGAGCTGCATACCTTCGAGGGTATGGGACACCAGAAGACCGACCATGTAGACTCCGGTGACATCTGTGCCGTCATCGGTCTGGAGCATTTCGAGATTGGAGACACCATCTGTGATGCAGAGAATCCGGAGGCACTGCCGCCGATAGCCATCGACGAGCCCACGATGTCGATGCTCTTCACCATCAACGACTCGCCGTTCTTCGGCAAGGAAGGCAAATACTGCACCTCCCGACACATCAACGACCGCCTGCAGAAGGAGCTGGAGAAGAACCTCGCCCTGCGTGTGGCGTTCTTCGAAGACAGTACCGACAAGTGGATTGTCAGCGGACGTGGCGTGCTGCACCTGAGCGTTCTCATCGAGACCATGCGTCGCGAAGGCTATGAGTTGCAGGTGGGTCAGCCGCAGGTCATATATAAAGAGGTGGACGGAGTGAAGTGTGAACCTATCGAAGAGCTGACCATCAACGTGCCGGAGGAGTTCGCTTCGAAGATGATCGACATGGTGACGCGCCGCAAGGGAGAGCTCACGGGCATGGAGACACAGGGCGACCGCAGCAACATCGAGTTCGAGATACCCTCGCGAGGCATCATCGGCTTGCGCACCAACGTGCTCACCGCCAGCCAGGGAGAGGCTATCATGGCTCACCGCTTCAAGAACTACCAGCCCTACAAGGGCGACATCGAGCGGAGGCTCAACGGCTCGATGGTGGCTCTGGAGACAGGTACTGCCTACGCCTACAGTATAGACAAGCTGCAAGACCGCGGCAAGTTCTTCATCGATCCGGGTGAAGAGGTCTATGCCGGACAGGTCGTCGGCGAACACGTACATGACAACGACCTCGTCGTCAACGTCGCCAAAGCCAAGCAGCTCACCAACGTGCGTGCCTCCGGCAGCGACGACAAGGCACGCATCGTGCCGAAGACCATCATGAGTCTGGAGGAGTGTCTGGAGTATATCAAGGCTGACGAATACGTGGAGGTGACTCCGCAGTCTATGCGTATGCGCAAGATCATCCTCGACCACGACCAGCGCAAGAAAGCAAACAAAGTATAAACTTAACACGACAAAATGATGAAAAAGATGTTCTTGACTATCGCACTGGCTGCGATGACATGTACGGCAGTAACGGCACAGGAGAAAGCAAGTGCTTGGCCGTGGGACTTTCCGCAGGACGTACCGCTGAAGGCAGAGACCGGACAGATGGTGCTGAGCTGCTACGGACACTACTTCGATGCGGTGGAAGCCGGGAAGTCATTAGAAAACAACGTCCTGATTTTCTACAAGACAACGATGGAGAAGCCGGGCAGCGGAAGGTCTTTGCTTGCCAGTTGGCAGAAGGAAGTGGAGGTGCCCAACGCACTCATCATTCCGCTCGACAAGAAAGCCAAGGCAAAGAAGGGTGACATCGTGCTCACCTGGTGGCAGTCGGGAAGCGGCATGCAGCGTGCCATCGTCATCGACGACGATATTCCTACCGAGCCGACGGTGTGCTATCTGGATTTAGACTGGCCTGACAACCCAGACAGTCCGAAGACGGCAGAGCGGCGCAAGGGCGAACAGCTGAAGCCGGGAACGTTCAGCGTGATAAAAGGTGGCAAGTGGCAGAGTGGTGAACAGGTGGCTTACCGCAGCAACGGTGAGTGGAAAGCCGGCAGTATCATCCATACCGCAGGCGACAAGGTGCTCATGTCAGTCTTTGCCAGCAATATCGAAGCCACGACAAAAGACCGCATCAAGCTCATTCCTTTCAAAGAGAAGTTCAAGGTGGGCGACAAGGTATCGGTGATATGGGTAAGTAAGTACAAGCCCGGCTACACCGTCGTGAAGGTCGATGAGGCTTATGGACGCGTCTATGTCAAGCAAGACGGCAAAGATCGTGTGGAATGCAAGAGCATTGCCGAAGTAACGAAAGTTTTAGACAATTGACAATTCTTTTAGTCGCTTCCTTAGAAAAGCGCTTTGAGATTAACACAATTAACAATTTGAGGGTATGCATATTCGCATACCCTCTTTCTTATGCATCGGCAAATACCTTTCCGTCGTCAAGAGTAATCTGAAGTTTCTTGTACTCGCAATGGAAATCGTTCTGAAGACGATTGAGATAGCGTGCACTTTCCCATTTGCACATCGGGAGGTCGTGGAGCAGGTAGTTGCCGCAAGCTTCTGGTTGGGTGGCAGGAACCTCTTCCTGTGTGAGAATCCATTTCAAACATTCAATCGTCAGACGTCGCATGTCCTCTGCACTATAGCAGCCGGTCATGATGATGTACATGCCCGTGAGACATCCCATCGGACCAACATAAACTACATCCTCTTTTACTTCGGAGTTGCGGAACCATGTTGCCATCAGGTGTTCAAGGCTGTGCATGGCAGCTGGGGCAATGGCTGGTTCTTTGTTGGGTTCGGTGATTCGTATGTCGAAGGTTGTGAATCCCTTATCTTGTCGTGATACGTAGATGCCAGGTTTCAGACAAGTGTGGTCGATGGTGAAACTTTGTATGACTTCCATGATTGAGTTTGGAGTTTTTAAAGTTTAGAGTGATGTTCTTACAGGGTTTCTATAAAGTTGCGTGTTACAGCAAACGATTTGTCGGCTATCGTGTTCCAAAAGTTGTGATATTGTGAGGCATCTGTATCGCGTAACGGGATGTCGCTGATGATGCGGAATGAGATAAACGGCACCTTATTGATATAGCATGTCTGTGCTATGGCACACGACTCCATATCCACAGCCTTGGACTCTGGGAAAAGGTCGATGATGCTTCGCATCTTTTCCTTTGAATCCACAAACCAGTCACCAGTGACGATGAGTCCTGCATGAACCTTAACGCCACAGTCTAAGTTCAACGCTTTTTCTATCAGATTTTGGTCTGGTTTGTAGCGAACGGGTAATCCCTGTACTTGTCCGTAAACGGTTTTGTCGTCGATAGCTTTACCACAATATACGTCGTGATAGGTCAGTTCTGCACTTACCACGACATCTTGAATGTTGATGTCGTCGCCATTTCCACCAGCACAGCCGCTGGAGATGATGATTTCAGGATGATGTTCGTTGATCATCTTTTGTGCACCTAATGCCGCATTTACTTTCCCAATGCCGCATTTTGCCAATACAATGTCATGATTGTCGATGGATTGTGCAACTTCTTGCAACTGCACGTATTCCTTGTCCATCGCTACGATAATTCCTATTTTCATGATCCGATTCTGATGTATTATGCATGCAAAGATACAAATAATTGTGAATAGTGAATGGCGAATTATAGATTATTTTGTACATTTGCGCCAACGAACCGAATAAAACAAAGAAGAGCATGAAGAAATTCATATTATTATGCTGCCTGTGCGTATGCTCGATGGTTATCTGTGCCCAAGGGATGTCGAGTCCAGATACGGAGACTGCCTATGAACTTGTTGGGAAACAGAAATTCGGTAAGGCTTTTACTATCATGGAAAAAGAAGCCCTCCGCGGTGTAGCCAAGGCTCAGTTCGGTTTGGGACTGATGTATGCTGACGGTTTAGGCGTCACCCAAAACACAGGAAGAGCTGTGGAGTGGGTTGAGAAAGCGGCTAACAGCGATTTCTCTGAAGCACAAACGGTATTGGGCAGATGGTATTATGCCGGTCAGGTGGTGCCGCAAGATTGCAAAAAGGCGATGATGCTGTTGGAGAAAGCGTCTAAGAAAAATGAAAAAGAAGCCTATCACTTGATGGGTAACATCTATGCCGAGGGCAAGTGTGCACAACAGAACTACAATAAGGCGTTGCAATGTTATTTGTCGGCAGGAAGTTTAGGGTATTCAGATTCTTGGTACAACGCTGCCGCGCTATATATGAACGGTTGGGGAACGCCTCAAAACACCGAGAAAGCCATTGATGCCTATGTGAGGGCAGCCTATGCTGGACACAAGATGGCGCAGTTTAAGATTGGTCTCATTTATGAGCAAGGGGCCGGTGTCCCTCAGGACTTGCACAAGGCTTCCATCTGGTATCTGAAGGCTGCGAAAGATGGAGTACCCGAAGGACAGTTTGCTATTGGAAACCTGTATTTTAGTGGTCAGGGCGTAGAAAAGGATACCAAGAAAGCCAAAGAGTGGTTTGAGAAGGCTGCCCTTCAAGGTTTTGCTCCGGCCCAATATAACTTAGGAGTGATGTATTACGAAGGCACGGGCATGAAGATAGACCGTAAGAAGGCGAAAGAGTGGTTGCGTAAAGCTGCAGCCCAAGGCCATCAAGAGGCACAAGCCGCCCTCGACTCCATTCCACCGGAAAGGTAGGAATTTTTCAAGTAGAAACAAAAAGACATGAAAAGAATGAATACATTGAAAAAATGCTGGCCTGACGTGCTGGTTGTCGTATTGTTTGCTGCAATATCCTTTGCTTATTTCTTCGTTCCCGTGACCCAGGGAAAGATTCTTTATCGGCATGACTCTTCTGCCGGACGCGGTGCCGGACAGGAGGTGTTGGAATATAAGCAGCAGACAGGTGAGATTACTCGCTGGACGAATGCCCTCTTTAGTGGCATGCCAACCTATCAGACCTCACCGTCCTATCAGTCTACGAACGGCCTTTCGCAGGTGATGGAAGCCTACCACTTGTGGCTGCCAGAGAATGTGTGGTACCTGTTTGTCTACCTGTTAGGCTTCTATATCATGCTGCGTGCCTTCGACTTCCGCCAGTCTTTAGCGGCATTGGGTTCCGTCATCTGGGCGTTCTCCAGCTATTTCCTCATCATCATTGCCGCAGGACACATCTGGAAGGTGATGGCATTGGCTTACCTGCCACCGATGATTGCCGGTATCGTCTTGGCTTATAAAGGCAAGTACCTGTGGGGATTCCTGTTGACGGCTATCTTCACGGCGTTCGAAATCAAGGCGAACCACGTGCAGATGACCTATTACTACCTGTTCATCGTCTTCTTCCTCGTCGTGGCTTTCCTGGTGGAGGCGCTGCGACAGAAGCAGCTCCAGTGCTTCGTGAAGGCTACGGGAGTCTGTGCGGCGGCAGCCTTGATCGGTGTAGCCATCAACATCTCCAACCTCTATCATACGTGGGAGTATCAGAACGAGACCATGCGCGGCAAGAGTGAGCTCGTCAAGCAGAACTCAGCCAACCAGACCAGCAGCGGTCTCGACCGTGACTATATCACCCAGTGGAGCTACGGCATCGGCGAGACATGGACGCTTCTGGTGCCTAACACCAAGGGCGGTGCTTCCGTTCCGATGATCTTAGACAAGACCGTTCAGCAGAAGGGCGACCCGATGTATGAGGGCATCTACCAGCAGTTGGGACAGTATTGGGGCGAACAGCCTATGACCAGCGGTCCTGTCTATGTGGGAGCCTTCGTACTGATGTTGTTCTTCCTCGGCCTGTTCTTGGTGAAAGGACCGGTGAAGTGGGCGTTGTTGGCAGCTACCATCCTGTCTATACTGCTCTCATGGGGTAGGAACTTCATGTGGTTCACCGACCTGTTCATCGACTACATGCCGATGTATGCCAAGTTCCGCACGGTGTCCTCCATCCTTGTCATCGCCGAGTTCACGATACCGTTGCTTGGAATGCTGGGACTGAGAGAGGTGGTAAAGGCTGTCGAAGGGAATAGTGGTCAGGTTAATCAGGCTAATCAGGCGGGGCCGACCGGTCCGACCTCCTTACAGCTCACCCGCTACATCCTTATCAGCTTCCTGTTGACAGCAGGTGTAGCAGCACTCTTCGCCTTGATGCCGGGCGTATTCTTCGACTTCATCTCCTCTACCGAGCAGCAGGCATTGTCGCAGATTCCTGCCGACCAGCTCAATCCGCTGTTGGAGAACCTGACGTCGTTGCGCAAGGAAATCTTTACTTCCGACTGTTGGCGTTCCGTCTTTGTCATCGTCCTCGGCACCGTCGTCCTGTTCCTTTACAAGGCTAAGAAGCTGAAGATGGAGTACATGGCGGTGGCGTTGCTCGTGCTCTGTCTCGTTGACCTGTGGCAGGTAGACAAGCGCTACCTCAACGATGCCATGTTCGTTCCGAAGAGTGAGCGTGAGCAGCCGATAGAGAAGACAAAGGCTGATGAGGAGATACTGAAGGACAAGTCGCTCGACTACCGTGTGCTGAACTTCGCTTCCAACACCTTCAACGAGAACGAGACCTCGTTCTATCATAAGAGCATCGGCGGCTACCATGCTGCCAAGTTGCGCCGTTACCAGGAACTGATCGATGCCCACATCGCACCTGAGATGCAGAAGGCGATGCAGGCTGTGGCAGAAGCTGGCGGTAACATGGAGGCGGTGGCTGGCGACAGCATCTATCCTGTGCTGAACATGCTCAATGCCAAGTACTTCATCCTGCCCTTGCAGGATGGAGAGACCATCCCCTTGCAGAACCCGTATGCGTACGGTAACGCCTGGATGGTGGACAAGGTGACATTCGTTGACAATGCCAATGAGGAACTGGAGGCGTTAGGTAAGACCGACCTTCGCCACGAAGCCGTTGCCGACAAGAAGTTCATGGAAAGCCTCACATCCAGCCCCGCTACAAAGGGAGAGGGGAGTAGTCAGAATATCCTGGGTACAGTCACGTTGAAACAATATGCTCCCAACCGGCTCGTCTACGACGTGAATGCTTCGAAAGAAGGTATTGTTGTCTTCTCGGAAATCTATTATCCCGGTTGGACCGCCACCGACAATGGGCAGGAGGTGGAGTTGGGGCGTGTCAATTACGTGCTCCGTGCCCTCCGCGTAAAAGCCGGTCACCACAACATCGTCCTGGAGTTCAAGCCCAAGAGCATCACCATCACCGAAACCATAGCCTACATAGCCGCAGCCATTCTTCTCATGACCATCCTCTTTGTAGGAGTCATGGCGTGGAGGAAGAAGGCTGCTAAGTAAGGCTGGATATATTAGAGCTGGGGCATCTGCTCCCGCTTGTTCGACCGGAAGCCGTAGAGGGCGACGACCACGAAGCAGATGAGCGGAACGATGAACGAGATGTTCTCGGCAGGAAGTCCGCAGATGGCGTGCTTCACGTCGATGATGGCAGCCTGTACCGGCGGCAGGACGCTGCCGCCGAGGATGGCCATGATGAGGCCGGCACCGCCAAACTTCACGTTCTCGCCCAGTCCTTCGAGGGCAATGCCATAGATGGTGGGGAACATCAGTGACATGCAGGCGCTCACGCCGACGAGACAGTAGAGTCCTTTCACGTCGGTAAAGAAGATGACACCCAGCACCAGTGCGAAGCCACCGCAGGCAAGAATCATGAGCAGCTTGCCGGGATTGATGTATTTCAGGAACCAGGTACAGATGAACCTGCTGCACACGAAGCAGATCATGGCAATGATGTTGTAGCGCTGCGACATCACTTCGGCAGCCTTCTCCGTCAACCCTTCTGCCATCAGTACACGTGTACCGTATTGGATGATGAACGTCCAGCACGTAATCTGTGCGCCGACATAGAAGAACTGTGCGATGACTCCCTCGCGGTAGTTGCTTACCGAACAGATTTCCTTGATGGCGGTAATCAGCCCTTTCTGCTTCTTCGCTCCCGCGTTTTCTCCATTCTCCGTGCTTTCTCCGTTCGCTTCAATCGAAGCCTCCCCGTTCTTTGGCATCTTCATGAACCGGATAAGCAGTGCCAAGGCGATGACCACGAGTCCGATATAGACGTAAGGCTGGATCAGGACGGAGAGGTCTTGTTCGCGCAACACCTCGAACTCTGCATCCGACAGTTGCGCACGTGACGCCGTATCCATCGGGTTGAGGCGTGCCTGTACGAAGTTCATCGCCACGAACATGCCGCACAGCGAACCTATCGGGTTGAAAGCCTGTGCGAAGTTCAGGCGGCGTGTTGCCGTCTCCTCGCTGCCCATCACGTAGATATAGGGGTTGCAGCTTGTCTCCAAGAACGACAGTCCGCACGTCAGTATCAGGTAAGCCAGCAGGAACGGGTAGTACATTCCCGTAAACTTGGCAGGGATAAACATCAGCGCACCCGTGGCATACAGCCCCAGTCCCATCAGCACACCTGCCTTGTAGGAGTATTTCTGGATGAACATCGCAGCAGGAAACGCCATGAGGAAGTAGCCGCCATAGAAGGCAACCTGTACCAAGGCTCCCTCGGTGACGCTCATGCGGAAGATTTTCGAGAACGCTTTCACCATCGGGTTCGTCACATCATTGGCAAATCCCCAGAAAGCAAAGCAAGAGGTAATCACGATGAACGGCACGAGAAAGTTTACGCCGTTCTTCCAAAACAATCCGTTTTTCTTGTTGTCCATATCGGTTAGTAGTGTATTTGTTGCCGCAAAGATACGACTTATTTATGAATTATTTGCTATCTTTGCAGTCAATAATCATTACTGGTATGAAAAAATTATTGTCATTACCACCTAATCTGGTGGACTGCTTTCATGATATCACGGGCTATTCGCCTGCCGAATGGTTCTGTACCAACGACCCGGTGGGGCATCAGCTCGGTTCTGGCGGCGGCACCGCATGGCTCCTTCAGCAAGCTTTTGAAAATGAAGAATGTAGAATGAAGAATGAAGAATCTTTCATTCGCGCTGAATCTCCATCATCAGGTGATTCTTCATTCTTCATTCTTCATTCTTCATTTAACCACTGGCTGAAGAAGGAGAAGCGCATCCTGCTGCATGCCGGCGGTCAGAGTCGCCGGTTGCCGGCATACGCGCCGTCGGGGAAGGTGCTCACCCCCATTCCCGTCTTCCGTTGGGAGCGGGGACAGCGGTTGTCGCAAGACCTGCTCTCGTTGCAGGTACCCCTGTATGAACGCATCATGGAGGCGGCTCCCAGCCGTCTGAACACGATGGTGGTCAGTGGCGACGTCTATATTCGTGCCACCGAACCGCTGCAACCCATCCCCGATGTCGATGTGGTGTGCTACGGTCTGTGGCTCGGTCCGGAGATAGCCAAGGATCATGGTGTCTTCGTCTCGTCCCGTCAGCAGCCTTCCGTGCTGAAATGTATGTTGCAGAAGCCGTCGGTAGAGACGTTGAGCACCTTGCTCAAGGACCATTACTACCTCACCGACATCGGCATCTGGCTCCTCAGTGACCGTGCTGTGGAGGTGCTGATGAAGAAAAGCGGGGTAACTTCCTCGCTCCCACCATCCCACGTTCCCTTGTACTACGACCTCTACTCGGACTTCGGCTGTGCCTTGGGAACTCATCCTTCTCAGCCCGACGAGGAGGTGGGGCAGCTCACCGTTGCCGTCTTGCCGCTGCCGGGCGGTGAGTTCTACCATTTCGGTACCTCCCACGAGCTGCTTTCCTCTACGCTTGCCATCCAGAACCTCGTCAACGACCAACGGCAGGTGCTCCACCGCGACCGCAAGCCGCACCCTTCTATCTTCGTTCAGAATGCCGACGTCCGCATCAAGCTGACCGAGCAGAACCGTAATGTGTGGATAGAAAACGCCTGTGTGGGAAGTCGTTGGCAACTTGCCAACGAGAACATCATCACTGGTGTGCCTGTGAACGACTGGCAGATAACGCTCCAACCCGGTCAGTGTGTCGACATCGTACCGATAGGGGAGAGCCAGTGGGTGGTGCGTCCTTACGGTTACTACGACCGTTTCGACGGCAAGTTGCAGCAGGAGCGCCGCTTCCCTGTCGTCGATTCCATCGAGCAGATGGGGCAGGTGCTCCAGACGATGCTCTCTGCCATGTCCGACAAGTCCGACAAGTCCGACCAGTCTGAAAAGTCCGACTTGTCCGACCTCCCCAAGCTCTCAGCTTCCGACATCAGTGCACAAGCCAACCTCCGGCGACTGACCGACCAGCGGCGGCAGTTCCGCATCGGCAACTGGCCGTTGCTGGCAGCGAACTATGCCCACAGCGTGTTCTATCAGCTCGACCTGGAGAATGCAGCCCGCGAGTTTGTCGATGGCAACGTGCCGTTGCCGTCGCCCCTGCCTGCCGATGAGCCGTTGCTGACGCGCATCCACGATGCCATGTTCCGCTCCGAGGTGGCAAGGCGTTCCGTTTGTTGTGGCATAGCCACACCCACCCACTCCCTCACCAGCACCGACACTTCGTGCCTTGAGGAAGCCCGCGCCTTCTCCCTCTTGCGCGAAGGCATTATGAACCTTGCCTCCGCTTCGGGTGCCGCTGCACATCCCGTTCCCCGCAAGTCGGTCTACGACGACCAGATTGTATGGGGGCGTTCGCCTGTGCGCATCGACCTTGCAGGCGGATGGACGGACACACCGCCCTATTGTCTCATGGAAGGGGGCAACGTCCTGAACATCGCCATCGAACTGAACGGGCAACCGCCGTTGCAGACCTACGTGAAGCCCTGCCGTGACTTCCATATCGTACTACGAAGCATAGACCTCGGCGCATCAGAGGTGGTGCGCACCAACGAGGAACTGGCAGCCTTCAACAAGGTGGGCTCACCGTTCTCCATTCCCAAGGCAGCACTCACGCTCGTGGGCTTCGGCGGCAGCGACCTGTCGTTGGAAGACCAGCTCCGTGCCTTCGGTTGCGGTATCGAGGTGACGTTGCTGTCGGCTATCCCTGCCGGGTCGGGGCTCGGCACCAGCAGCCTGTTGGCTTCCACCGTGTTGGGTGCCCTCAGCGACTTCTGCGGACTGGCTTGGGACAAGAACGAGATTGGTCGTCAGACGCTGATGTTGGAGCAGTTGCTCACCACCGGCGGAGGATGGCAAGACCAGTACGGCGGATTGCTGCAAGGCATCAAACTGCTGCAGACCGAACGTGGTTTCTGTCAGCTGCCGTTGGTGCGCTGGTTGCCGACAGACCTTTACACACAGCCCGACTACCGTGCCTGCCACCTATTATATTATACGGGCATCACGCGCACGGCGAAGACCATCCTGGCAGAGATTGTGCGTCGCATGTTCCTCAATCAGCGCGACGAGATAGCCATGTTGCGCCAGATGAAGGCGCATGCCACCGATATGTACGAGGCGTTCCAGCGTGGCGACTTCGACAGCGTGGGCAGGCTCGTGCGCAAGACCTGGCAGCAGAACCAAGCCATCGACAGCGGTACCAATCCGCCGGAGGTGGAGGCGCTCACCCGGCTTGTCGACGACCTATGCCTGGGTTACAAGTTGCCGGGTGCCGGTGGCGGTGGCTATCTCTACATGATAGCCAAAGACCCGCAGGCGGCAGCACGTATCCGGCAGGTTCTCACCGAGCATCGCTTCAACGCCAACGCCCGCTTCGTCGACATGCAGCTGAGCATGAACGGTCTGCAAGTCAGCAGAAGTTAATACCCACTAAGCCCACCCCCATCCCCTCCCTCCCCCCTCCCCAGGGAGGGGAAGGGGGTGGGCCTGGGGGGTAAAGTTAATAGATCATGGACTTTAGGACAAGAGTACAGATACCCAAGCCGCCGTTCACCGTCGAACCGGGTGACCGCCTGCTGTTTGTCGGCAGTTGTTTTGCCGACAGGGTGGGGCAGCGGTTCCGTGACGAAGGCTTTCAGGTGGTCGTCAACCCATACGGAGTGATGTACAACCCTGCCAGCATCCTCCATACCATTGAGCGTCTTCTCGCCTCAGCAGATTCTTTCCCTCCCTTCAGGGAGGGTCAGGGAGGGCTTCCATCTCCCTTCAGGGAGGGGCAGGGACGACTTGTCGCCGTGCTGACGCTCGGTACCAACCGCGTCTACGTGGAGAAGGCAACGGGCGAGATTGTTGACAACTGCCGCAAGCGACCGCAGCAACTCTTCGACGAACGGGAACTCAGCGTCGACGAGTGTGCCGACTACTTGCGCAAGGTCATCACCCTGTTGCGCAGACACGACCCCCACATCCGCATCATCCTGACCGTCAGTCCCATCCGCTATGCCAAGTATGGCTTTCATGGCAGCCAGCTCTCTAAAGCCACCCTCCTCTTAGCCGTCAACAAAGTGTTGAAAGAAGCCTCCCCTGCAGGGGGAGGTTTGGAGGGATGGGGTGGTAAGGAAGCCTCCCCTGTAGGGGGAGGCTTGGAGGGGGCCCTCTACTTCCCTGCCTATGAGATAGTAGTGGACGAGTTGCGCGACTACCGTTTCTATGCCTCCGACATGCTGCATCCTAACGAACAGGCGGTGGAGTATATCTGGGAGCAGCTTGTTGACACCCTCTTCAGCGATGCTGCACGCCGCTATCTGAAAGACTTCCAACCCGTCAAGGCTGCACTCGCCCACCGTCCCTTCCGTCCCGACTCCCCCGAATACCAGGCTTTCCTTGCCGGTATCCGTCAGAAAGCCGATGCCCTTGCCGAGAAGTATCCGCACCTCCACAACTGGATGAGTGATCATATTCACGTTCGTTCAACTTCAACATGAGTGTAGGATGACACCGTTTCGAGCGCAATCCTGCACTGTGGTGCCCCTACAGGGGAAATAAATAATAAAATTATACATACGACACCAGCTTTGTAAACCGCTAATTCATAGAGACTTACGCGACTAAGGTCGCATAAAGTACTACACTTTTAGGCGAAAGTCGAACACCGACCTTCCAACTACTATGTGTTTGCCTTCCAACTACTATATAGTTGCGTTGCAAACTCATAGTAGTTGGAAGGCAAACACATAACAGTTGCAGATGAGGGACTAAATGTTTGTATTTTCAGCTTTTTGTGGCAGTGTACGACTTGCGCTCAATTAGCGTATACCTACACCCGTTCCTCTGTCACGTAAACTGCTGAGCCTGAGCAGCCTGCGAAACATGGTGTCGTATGTACAATTTTTTTTAAATTCTCCCTGTATGTGGCTGCTGGCATCTTGTTTGCTTCGATGCCGTCCTTCTCAGCAGGACAGATGGTGTTTTCTCGACGAACCGTTATTGACTGTTGCTTATTTGTCAACGAACGTTAAAACGTAAGTAATTTAACTCGTAAGAGTTAAATTACGTTTTCAAAAAAAAAAAAACTGTGAATTTCGCTTTTTTCTTCTTATATTTGCATCGATTTTACTCGTAATAGTACCCCAAACCGTGCGTAGGTGAGGGTAGAAATCGGGTAATCCTGTGTTAGCACGCTTGTCCGTGCAGTCTCATACTCAAATATGAATATAGCAAGACTATATATATAATAAGGTGTAACGACCTAACCCCTAAAAATAAACAGATAGAAACAGACGTATTCAGCCTGCAAAAACCTGTTCAATTCAGAGGAATAACTCAAATATAAATTCAAAATATACTACAAAATGAAGCAAATCTTATCTTTATGGGATGCCTACCCATCAGACGGGAGACATCTGAGGAGCGTCTACTTACGACTCCTAATCTTTGTTTGCATGCTTGCTACCACACAAGCGGGGTGGGCAGATGACGTAACAAAAAACTACACATCGTTTGGTGCCGGTCAATCTGGTGATACACGTACTATTACAACATTTTCATCTACAGGAGTGGATGTAACTGGTAATAAAAACTACGTTTCAGTAAGTTCTAGCCGAATTCTACTATCGCCAACTGGAACTTTAAACTTTTCTTGTAAAAATGCCAGTAAAATTAAAGCTTTAACCATAACATGGCGAGATAGTAAAGATAAATATCCAACAGCACAAACCGAATACGCACTCACTACCACTCCATCTGGAGATGGCACCCATTCGTTCAGTGTTAATAGTGGTACTAATGCAGGTTCTGTAACTACATGGATAAACGGAAATGCGACAACAATTGCTGTTACCAATAATCATAGTAGTAAGACTTTTGAAATAACAGGAATCTCTATTACTTATTCTAAGTCCGACCTTGAGACATTTGCGTTTAGTAGCACTTCTAACGAAAATATGACTGTTGGTGGTACAGATGCTACACCTCATAGCTGGACTGCTACTTATGGAGGAAGTTCTGTTTCAAGCAATATCAGCAACAAAGTAACATACGTCAGCAGCAATACCAGCGTTGCTACTATTGTCAATGGTAAGATTCATCCAGTTGCAGCTGGAACAACAACTATTACTGCACAACTCTCTGGCAGCGACCTTTATAATGACATGGCCACTACAAATAGTTACCAGGTAACTGTTGGCGGTGGCGGTTCCGACACGACTGCTCCCACCCTCAGCAGTTCTACCCCAGGCAATGGTGCAACGGGTGTTGCCACAAGTGGTACAATTGTATTGACCTTTAACGAGGCTATCGCCAGTGTTGACGCAACGAAATTCAGCCTGAGTTCAGGTACAAAGGATGGCGTTGCTATCGACGGCAGCGACAATACAAAAGTAAACATTACTTATTCGGGAATGGCAAACAACACCGCCATCACCCTTAGCACAGCTGCAGAGGCCGTTGCCGATGCTGCTGGAAACAAAAGCGCAGCGCTGAGCAACATCACCTTTACAACAGCCGCAGCCGCTACAAAACCGGCAACACCTGTCCTTAGCCCGACAGGTGGTACCTATAGCGATGATGTAACTGTTACCATATCAAAAGGAAATTCGAGCGACGATGTTAAGCTATATTATAGAGTTGACAACAGTGCGTACAAAGAATATCCCAACGGAGATTGGACAGAAATAGCTAATGGCGGTACTGTCACGTTGGATACCAAGACTAAGACCAAATACCTTTCGGTATACGCCGTCAGCAATGCTGACAACACGAAGATTAGTGACCGCGCAGAAGGACTCTATACCCATACGGAAGCTACAACGCCTTCTATCGCCTTCAGTTCTCCTACCACAACAGTAGCAGTAGGTGCCACTGTAACCAACACAGCTACATTGACCAACGCTTCAGGTACTACCATCACCTATTCATCAAGCGACACCTCCGTTGCTACTGTCAACAGTTCTACGGGTGAGGTGACGGGTGAAGCCGCAGGTACAGCTACCATCACCGCTACCTATACTGAAAACAGTACGGACTATATCGACAGCTACACAATCACCGTAACAGCTGCTCCAACCCCTTCAGCAGGACAGACTTGGGACTTCACAACGACATGGAACAAGACTGCCGACGAGATTAAAGCTTCCTCCGAGTGGAATAATGACAAGCGCAATGAAAGCGCTCTCGCTAATGCAGAGCTCACCGTTGACGGTACAAAGATTGACGTAACAGAAGGACTGAAATTTACTTCTGGTGCAAAGTATGTCGAGCTGCACCCCGACGAATACATCATTCTCCGCAATAACGCCACAACATTTACAGTACCCAATGTGGCTGCCGGTTCTACCATCACCATCAGCACATGCGGCGACAGCGGCAACAGCGGTGTCCAGGCAACAACAACGAATGTCACAAAGACATCAGGAAGCAACAGTTCATCTCCAAGCGACTTCGTATTCAGTGTTACGACTACTGGTGACTGCTCGTTTGCACGTGCTCAAGGCACAAATACCCGTATCTACAAGATTACGGTTACCTCTGCTGTGACCGTTGCAGACCCGACCGTTACTCCTGTTACCGATGCCAACTTCTCAGCAAGTCCGAAGAGTGTAACCTTCACGACCAATGAGGCAGGCGGTACTACCTACTATGTTATTGGTGCAAGCCGTGAGACCAACGCTGCAACTATCGCTGCCGGAACACAGGCTGATGAAGGTGCTAACAACGTTGACGTTTCCACATTCGTAACGAACGAGAGCAATGCCGTCATCAGTGCTGTCACCAAGAAGGGCAACGAATACAGTAACATTGTCTATGTAGACCTGACCTATAACGGAACTATTACAGCAAAGATTGGCAACGACGACAACGTAGATATCCAGCAAGGCAACTATGCCACCATCACTCCGTTCATCACGGATGGTGCTGGCAACAAGCTGATGTTCGACCAGGATGATGATGCATCCATCGACTACAGCCAGTACTACACTTTCACCTATGCCGTCAAGTCTGGTACAACACCAAGTCAGTACTGCTCACTTGATGCTACAACCGGTAAAGTAAATACCAGAGAGACCATTAGTGAAGTGGACTATAAGGCTGCCGTAGGTGCCACCATCACCGTCACGGTAACGGCAACGCCGAAGACTTCACCTGCCGTAACATTAAACTACGTCAAGAATGAAGTGCTGACTAAGGACATCACCTTTACTGTCATTGCCGAAGACCAAACCGTTACGACACAATGGGTAGACTTCTACTGGGATGAGGATTGCACCACACCTATCACGACAGAAGACGACGGTGTGACGGGACCGGCAAAGTCTCAGAACATGACCTTTACCGACTTCCCGAACGGTAAGGTCATCTACGCCAAGGTGAACAAGCAGTATGCAGATATGATCTGCTTCTACTATAACAACAAAGATACCAGCAAGCCAACAGCTGAGGTATCGAAGGTTGACGGAATGACTTCTATATCGAATAATAACGGAAAGAAATATAGATACCGCCAGTGTCTGCCTATCTACACGGATGCAAATGGTGCTGGAACAGACGGCGGCAAGGTATGGGTAACCCTCGGCGGCTACAAGGAAAATGCTGATGCTACAGTAGGTAAGTTCATCAACATGGAGTTCACAATCAAGGCTAACTCCAGCCGCCCTGCAGCTCCAACCTATACTCCCTATACTTCTGTTAGTGAATACGATAAGAAAGCTGCAAATGCAGCTGAAGTTAGAGCTGATATGACTAAGATGACCACAGCGAAGGCTTCTACCGCCAACGGTGCCTCGAACGGTACGGTAATGGCAAAGTACAGTACCAACAACTCGTACACCATCATTGAATTGGTCAGCCTTCCTTCTGACGACAATCCCCGTACATTGAATGTCGGTAAGGGTTCTGTCGGTGTGTTCTCCACGGTTCCGACAAAAGACACCCAGGTACGTAAGACCACTGGCGTACAGGTTGTGGATGGTGTCATCAGCCCGATATCGAATGCATTCTACAACTACTACCCTGCACAGAACGAAGTAACGCTGAAGTTCGACCCGGAAGAAGTTACCGTCCACACGACAGGTGCCAATGCCAAAGTGTTTACCAAGCCGACACTGAACATCACGGCAAAAGACGTCTCGCACATTACTCCTATCACCTACTCTATCGTGAGCGGTGGCGAAGGCAGGATTTCAGACATCAATGCTTCTACAGGCGACATCACCTTCGTAGAGAATCCTACTCCCGGTGTGGTTGTCATCAAGGCAAGATATGCAGGAGAAGCGTATGGCGATGACACGTATGCACCTGCCGAGGCTACCTATACCATCTATATGGTAGACCCGTCGAAGGAGGTAGTACTCATCAAGCCGGGTTCCCGTACCTTCACCACAGAACAGGAAGTTGTCATCGAGGGTGCCAACACCTGGACGGGTTACTACACAACGAGTACCACAGCCGATGACGTTACCTTCGATGCCGATACATGGAACGTGATTGAGCCGGGAACGACGACGACACTCCATGTTACTGAAACGACGACGGTACAGGCTATGGTCGTCGATCCGAGCGACCACACTGCCAAGAACCGCACCAAGCAGACCTATACCAAGAAGACGGTAGCTCCGCCTACCCTCTATCCTGACGGTGTGACGAGCACCTACTACTTCACTACCGGTGAACTGAAGGACGGAAAGCTGGCTATCGTTGCTGCAACGACAGAGCCTATGGCGAACGTATACTATGTCGTTGACGACGACCCAAGCATACTGACCAACGGCGGTGGTACCCGATACATTGGTACAGACAAGATTCAGATTGACGGCAGCAAGACCACAACTTACGTCTATGCCGTAACACAGGATGCAGAAGGAAACCGTAGTGCCGTTGTAAGAGGTGTCTACACCAAGTCTTCTGACGTGAAGCAGCCTGCCTTCAAGGTAAACGAAGATGGTACTGAGTTCGCCAGCGGCGAAATAAAGACTATCGCTGCTTCTGACAAGGTCTACATCATTGACAAATCTAACGAGACGGGTGCTGTAACTTACTTCACGATGGACGGCAGTTCACCGACGACCAGCAGTCAGACCTATACTGGCGCGTTCCACATCAACAAGAGCGGAACAGTCGTTAAGGCTATCACGGTACACGGCGGAAACGTCAGCCCCATCTCAACGGCAACATTCAATCTGGCTGCAAGCAGCGAGAACCGCTTCTGGGAAGCCAACAGTTCTACTTGCGACAGCAATGGTAAACTGGAGATCAACGGCGGCAAGTCTGGTGCAGTCATCAACAAGACTACCGACCCAGTGAACGGTGTTGACTACATTACGGCAACCTTCGGCGGTATCTATAAAGACTCTAAGGACGTATGGAAGCACGAGAAGATTGGCGAAGAGAGCAAGGGTGAGCCTATCGACGGTGTCGGTACCTACCAGATTTCTACCGGCTACGATGCACTGGACGAGACTTGCATTCTGCAAGGTAGCGAGAGTGCTATGTACAACCATGCTAACAGTGCTACAACAAAGGCAGTGCACGAACGTACATTCACTCTGCCTGCACGTGGTGCTTACGTACGCTTCGAGCCTGAGAAGGACGGTGACCTGACCATCTGGGCACTCCAGAACGGTGGTGTATACTACAATGAGTCTTCAGACGGCAAGGAGAACTTCCTCTCTGGATTCATCCGCAAGCGTCCTGTCTACATGGTTGACGAGCAAGGCAACTGTCTGGCTGCTACGGAAGTGAAGGCTGCCGGTACGCTGAGCAGCAAGTGGGGCGACATCAACCGTGACGATCTGTTAGGTAAAGAGCAACCGGACCATTCACAGGGCGGTATTGCCCAGAACCTCTTCACCACGACTGAGGCTCAGAGCATCTACGATATGTACAGTGCAAAGATTGACGATGCACCGAACACAGATATGAACAACCTGATAGTATATCTGAACGACGGTACGCATGCTGCTGCTGCCAGTGCCGGCATTGAAGGTGGTGATAACTCAACAGGAACAAACATCGGTGTCTGCATCCCGTCAGCATCGTACATGCGCTATACGTATAAGGTGCGTGCAGGTAAGACCTACTTCTTCTTTGCAAGTCGCACGAAGCTCGGCATCCGCGGATTCCGTTTCGACCCGAGCACCGAAGGCTTACCGACACCTGATGCAACAGGTGTAACGACATCGGAGACTGGTACTACCAACAGCACGGCTATCAACACAGCTGCAGTCAAGAACGAAGGCAAGACTGTAACACGCAAGTTCACGACTGGTCGAACACTGACAGCTGGTAAGTGGTATGGACTGGTTCTTCCGTTCAGCATCAGCGAGAGCAAGCTGAAAACGATGTTTGATGATGGTAACAATACCATGTCAATCCTGCACTTCCGTACGGTTGAAGGTTCGAAGATATACCTGAGAAAGCACTATCATCAGATGATTGTTGCCGGAACACCTGTGTTGATTTATGTCACCAAGACTGGTACGCTCGACTTCGACGAGGTACAGGTAGAAGCAGCAAGTCCTGTTGCGATAACCAGCAACGGATATTCGTTCACAGGTACTTTCGACCAGATTACGCTACCGCGCTATGCATACTATATCAATACCACCGGAGGCTTCAGCCAGTGGACGAGCGAAAGCAGCACAAACCTCAAGTCTATGCGTTCATATATGACTTCTCCGACACAAGGTGCAAGAAGGTTGACGTTCGCAGCAAACAACTATGACGATGAGGATGACGAGCAAATTGTTACGGGTATTGAGTATCTCTTCTATGATGACGATGCTACAAAGCATTTCGGCAACTCTGATGTCTATAACCTGAATGGACAAATAGTACGGAAGAACGCAACATCGCTCATCGGTTTGCCAAAGGGTATCTATATCGTAAATGGCAAAAAGATCGCTGTGAAATAAAATCCTTTCCCTACCTCCCCCTCCATTGGGGGGAGAAGGGAAGGTTATAATAATGAACTTCAACAAATAGAATTTACAGACATGAGAAATATCTATATTCAACCAGAAACAGAACAGTTACGCGTCATCAAAGAAGCACCACTATGTGCTGGCACTGTTAAAGGCGATACCTATGAAGGTGGTTCAACTACGACCCCATCTGAAGACGATCCTAACAAGCCACCAGAAGCCCGCCGCCAGTTCAACCTGTGGGACGAGTGGGAGGAAGAGTAGTCGCCACAGCTATTTACATCGGATGTTTTTATGAGACATCATTTATATTTTAATTGAGTATTTTTGGAAGTCCTGCGCTGTGAAGCGCGGGACTTTTGCCTGTTGGATATGTAAAAAAGAAGTAACTATTCCCCGCTCTTCGATGGGGGCAAAGGTATGTGTCTATAAGAATAGAGAAGGTACTTCCGTTCGGAAATAAAAATAAAAGCAAGCTTTCATTTTGTATTTCGCTCACTTAATCGTACCTTTGTCCCCATTGAAAAACAATAAAGAGAATATGAACTACACGATTGAGAAGATAACAACACTTATCGGGGCACGGCGTTACGGCCATTCGGATGCTCGTATCAGCTTCCTGCTGACGGACAGCCGTTCGCTTTGCTTCCCAGAGGTGACCTTGTTTTTTGCCATGAAGACACAACGCAATGACGGTCATCGGTATATTGAAGACTTGTATTGGCGTGGCGTGAGAAACTTCGTGGTGGACACACTGCCGAAAGAGTGGGAGACGACCTATGCTGATGCCAACTTCCTGAAGGTGGTGGGCGTGAGGGAGGCCCTGCAACGATTGGCTGAACGCCATCGTGACGAGTTCGACATTCCTGTTGTGGGCATCACAGGCTCGAACGGTAAGACCATCGTAAAGGAGTGGTTGTACAGGATATTGTCGGGAGTGGGCACTGCTCCGAAGCGCCAGTCGGCATTCATGCTGCGGGTGACACGTTCGCCGCGTTCTTATAACTCGCAGATAGGTGTGCCCCTGTCGGTATGGCTGCTGAACGAACATACAGAGGTGGGACTCTTCGAGGCTGGCATCAGTCAGCCGGGAGAGATGAAAGCCTTGCGCAGCATCATCCAGCCAACGATTGGTGTGCTGACAAACCTGGGGGCAGCCCATCAGGAGAACTTCTCGTCGTTGGAGGCGAAATGCAAGGAGAAGCTGGCACTGTTTCATGACACGAAGGCGGTTGTCTACAGTCTGGACGACGAGATCGTGACGCGATGTATCTCGCAATATGTCTATCGTGGCGACCAGTTGTCGTGGTCGGTGAAGAACCCGAAGGCCGCTTTCTACGTGAAAGGCGAAGACCGCCGTGACAACGCGACGGTCATCAGCTACGTATGGCAAGGGAAGGAAGGACAGTATGTCATCCCGTTCATTGACGAGGGCTCTATACAGAACTCCATCACCAGTGCTGTCGTAGCCCTCTACTTAGGCGTTCCGGCTGACATCCTGGCTGAAAGGATGGCGCTGTTGGAACCTGTGGCGATGCGGTTGGAGGTGAAAGAGGGACAACATGGCTGTACGCTCATCAACGACTCGTACAACTCAGACCTCTACTCGTTAGACATCGCCCTCGACTTCATGAACCGTAGACCCGACCAGGAGGGCAGCAAGCGGACGCTGATACTGAGCGACATCGTGCAGAGTGGCGTGGAACCGGCTACGCTCTACGAGTCGGTATCGGAACTGGCGGTGAAACGTGGGGTGGAGAAGCTGATTGGTATAGGTCCGCAGCTGAAAGCTCACCAACAGGTGATAGCCGTGAAGGAGAAGTATTTCTTTGAGAACTGTGAGGAACTGATAGAGAGTGAGGTCTTCCACCAGTTGGAGAATGAGCTGATTCTGCTGAAGGGTGCCCGTCAGTTCGGCTTCGACCAGCTGACGGAGCTGTTGGTTCAGAAGGTGCACGAGACGACATTGGAGGTACATCTGAATGCTGTCGTTGACAACCTGAACTATTACCGGTCGTTCCTCAAGCCGGAGACGAAGCTGGTCTGCATGATCAAGGCTGATGGTTACGGTGCCGGTGCGGTGGAGATCGCGAAGACGCTGCAAGACCATCGGGTGGACTACCTTGCCGTTGCCGTTGCCGACGAGGGCGTAACGTTGCGCAAGGCTGGCATCACGTCGAACATCATGATCATGAACCCGGAGATGACGGCGTTCAAGACGATGTTCGACTATGAACTGGAACCGGAGGTGTACTCTTTCAGGTTGCTGGACGCTCTGGTGCGTGCCGCGCGACAGGAGGGTATCACAGGATGGCCGGTACACATCAAACTGGATACGGGCATGCACCGCTTAGGCTTCAATGTGGCTGATTTGTCGGACAAGTCAGACTCTTCCGACCCGTCTGACGACATCGCAGAGCTGATTATCCGGCTGAAACGTCAGCAGGCTGTGATTCCACGGTCGGTGTTCTCGCATTTCGTAGGCTCAGACAGTGACGACTTCGATGACTTCTCTGCCAAGCAGTTTGCCTTGTTCAAGAGTGGGGCTGACCGACTGCAGGCTGCCTTCGAGCACCACATCATCCGCCACATGGACAACTCGGCGGGCATCGAACACTTCCCGGAACGGCAGATGGACATGTGTCGTTTGGGACTGGGACTCTATGGTGTGAACCCACGCAACAACGAAATGCTGCGTAACGTATCGACGTTGAAGACAACCATCTTGCAACTGCGCCATGTGCCGGCAGGTGATTCGGTGGGGTACAGCCGCAGGACCATACTGGAGAAAGACAGCATCATCGGTGCCATCCCTATCGGCTATGCTGACGGACTGAACCGGCACTTAGGTAACCGTCATGGCTTCTGCCTTGTCAATGGACAACGGGCGGAGTATGTCGGCAACATCTGTATGGATGTGGCGATGATTGACGTGACAGGTATCGACTGCAAGGAGGGTGACAGCGTGGAAATCTTTGGCGACAACCTGCCCGTTACCGCCCTCTCCGACCGTATCGATACCATCCCTTACGAGGTACTCACTGCTATCAGTAACCGGGTAAAGAGGGTGTACTTCCAAGACTAAAAGATAAGAAAAATGTCATTTTCCTTTGCATTTTGGTTGCTTCGTTGTACCTTTGCAGGGTTGCTGTCGCAAATGGCACAAATCTACCGACAATAATTTAAATTAAGAACATAAATCTATGGAACAAGTATTTAGTTACATTATCGGACTTGGAGCAGCGGTGATGATGCCTATCATCTTCACCATTCTCGGAGTCTGTATCGGTATTAAATTCTCTAAGGCGCTCAAGAGCGGTCTTTATGTAGGTGTCGGTTTTGTCGGCCTGAGTATCATTACGGCTTTGTTGGTAGACACCATGTCGCCGGCACTGTCTAAGGTAGTGGAAATCTACGGCCTGGAACTGCAAGTTTTTGACATGGGATGGCCTGCCGCCGCCTCTGTTGCCTACAACACACTGGTAGGTTCGTTCATTATTCCCGTCTGCTTAGGCGTCAACCTGTTGCTGTTGCTGTTGGGTTGCACCCGTACGGTGAACATCGACCTGTGGAACTACTGGCACTTTGCCTTCATCGGTGCTGTGGTTTACTTCATGACCGACAGCGTAGCCTGGGGATTCTTTGCTGCCATCATCTGCTACATCATCACTCTTGTACTTGCTGATGTCACGGCAAAAAAGTTCCAGAAGTTCTATCCCGGCATGGACGGTATTTCTATCCCGCAGCCATTCTGCCAGGGTTTCATGCCTTTCGCTGTAGGTATCAACAAGTGTCTGGACTATGTACCGGGTATCAATAAGGTGAACATCGACTCCGATGGTATGAAGAAGAAGTTCGGACTCTTCGGTGAGCCTCTCTTCCTTGGTGTGCTGATAGGTATCATCATCGGCTGTTTGGCTTGCAAAGACTGGAACGAAGTGGTCGACAATATCCCTGTCACCTTGCAGATTGGTATCAAGATGGGTGCCGTCATGGAGCTGATTCCGCGTATCACATCGCTCTTCATCGAAGGCTTGAAACCCATTGCTGAGGCTACGAAGGAGTTGATTGCCAAGAAGTTCGGTGCCGACAAGGAACTGTATATCGGTATGTCGCCGGCATTGGTCATCGGCCATCCCACTACACTGGTGGTATCGCTGCTGCTCATCCCCGTAACACTCGTTCTCGCCGTGGTACTTCCTGGCAACCAGTTCCTGCCCTTGGCATCGCTGGCAGGTATGTTCTATGTCTTTGTGATGGTGCTGCCCTATACCAATGGCAACGTCCTGCGCTCGTTCATCGTCGGTCTGGTTGTGATTGCCATCGGTCTGTACTTCGTAACTTGGATGGCTGGCGACTTTACCAGTGCTGCCCACCATGTGGCTGCCATCCATCCTGACGATAAGACCGTACAGGTGCCTGCAGGCTTTGAGGCTGGTGCCCTTGACTTCGCATCCAGTCCGCTCTCTACAGTTATCTATGCTTGCATGAAGTACCTCAGCTATATCGGAGCCGGCATACTGACCGTCTGCACCTTGCTCTTGGTCGTATGGAACCGTATGCGCATCAACAAGAAATAAACATGTGGTATCAATGAAATCATAACTCATAAAAACACGAATATGAAAAGAACATTTATTTCATTAGCATTGCTGGCAATGGCATTTGGTGCAAGTGCTCAGCAGAGTGTGAAATTCCAGACGGCGTGTCATCCAGACGACGTGAAACACTATGACACCGAGAAATTGCGCGACCGCTTTGTCATGGAGAAAGTGATGGAGGCAGACAAAATCAACCTTACCTATTCACACTACGACCGCTTCATCTATGGTGGTGCTATGCCTGTGAACAAGACGTTGAAGTTGGAGAACTTCTTAGAGTTGGGTCTCGATGTAGACAAGACCATCAAGGAGAAGTACTTCCTCTATAACCGCGAACTCGGTGTTGTCAACTGTGGTGAAGGCGATGGTGTCGTCATCGTTGACGGTAAGGAGTATGCGCTCTCTCCGAAAGAAGCCCTTTACATCGGCCGCGGACATATCGGCAAGGACAAGGATGTAAACAAGGTCGTGGAGTTCCGTTCCAAGAATCCTAACAAACCGGCAAAGTTCTACCTGAACTCAGCAACGGCTCACAAGCATTATAAGACCCAGTGGATTACCCTCGACGGACGTAAAGGTTCGCTGAAGGCTGCCGTATGGGGTCCGGTAGGAACAACGGAAGAGGCTAACAATCGTACCGTATATAAGCTGATTGTCAACGACGTGTTGGAAGAGGGTCCGTGCCAGTTGCAGTTGGGACTCACCCAGCTCAACCCCGGAGCTGTCTGGAACACCATGCCGCCCCACACTCACGGTCGCCGCATCGAGGCTTACTACTACTTCAACCTTCCGCAGGACCAGACCATCGCCCATGTGATGGGTGAGCCGCAGGAAAGCCGTGTTGTATGGCTGCACAACGAGCAGGCCATCATGTCACCGGAATGGAGCATCCACGCTGCTGCAGGCACCTACTACTACACCTTCATCTGGGGTATGGCTGGTGAGAACCTGTACTATAACGATAAAGACAACATTCCCGTTGTTGAACTGAAGTAAGCTTTCCGTTCCCCAATCCCTCCCGTGCAGGAGGGAAACAGGATAGATCCAGTGGGGATGGATAATCATAAGTGAAATAACAAACAATAATAATAACTAAAAAAAAGGAGACCCCCGGAAGTAACCAAACAGCCCTCCCCGTTCGGGAGGGAATGGGGGTGGGTATTTATGAATGCAATTAAAACAACAAAGATGTCCAGCTTCCGTTGGGTCATCTGTGCGTTGCTCTTCTTGGCAACGACAATCAATTACATGGACCGTCAGGTGCTTTCGCTGACGTGGAAAGACTTCATCGCACCTGAGTTCCACTGGAGTGATGCCGACTATGGTACCATTACCGGTCTGTTCTCTATCTTTTATGCTATTGCCAACCTGTTTGCAGGTAAGTTCATTGACTGGATGGGAACGAAGAAAGGTTATCTCATCGCCATCTTCGTTTGGTCGTTGGGTGCCGTGCTTCATGCTGGTTGTGGCTGGGTAGCTATGACCATTGAGGGCTACGACAGCATCGAGGCACTCCGTATGGTGCAGGCTGGTAGCGACGCTGCCGTTGCCATCGCCTCCATCAGTGTATGGCTGTTCCTGGCTTGTCGTATGATTCTTGCCCTTGGTGAGGCAGGTAACTTCCCCGCAGCTATCAAGGTTACCGCCGAGTACTTCCCGAAGAAAGACCGTGCCCTTGCTACCTCTATTTTCAACAGTGGTGCTTCTGTTGGCGCTCTTGCAGCTCCTGCTACCATCCCACTGTTGGCTCGTGCCTGGGGTTGGGAGATGGCATTCATCATCATCGGTGCCCTTGGTTTCGTATGGATGGGTCTTTGGATCTGGCTCTATGACAAACCTGCAAAGAACACGCGTGTCAACCAGGCTGAGTTGAACTATATCGAGCAAGATACCGACATCGCAGAGGTTCAGAACAAGCATGAAGCCAAGGAAGAGAAGGTTATCCCGTTCTTCCAGTGCTTCAAGTACAAGCAGACATGGTCGTTCATCGTGGGTAAGTTCATGACCGACGGCGTATGGTGGTTCTTCCTCTTCTGGGCTCCGGCATACTTCTCTGACCAGTATGGCTATACCTCTGACTCTACGATGGGTATCCTCCTGATTCTCACCCTTTATACCATCGTCACCGTACTCTCTATCGGTGGTGGTTATCTGCCGAAGTACTTTGTAGAGCAGCGTGGCATGAATCCCTATCTGGGTCGTATGCGTGCTATGTTGATTTTCGCCTTCTTCCCCTTGCTGGGTCTGTTGGCTCAGCCACTCGGTGCCTATAGCGCATGGTGGCCAGCCATCCTGATTGGTTTGCTTGGTGCTGGACATCAGGCGTGGAGTGCGAACATCTTCTCTACCGTTGGTGACATGTTCCCGAAGTCAACCATTGGTACCATTACCGGTATCGGTTCAATGGCAGGTGGCGTAGGCTCGTTCCTCATCAACAAGGGTTCCGGTTCGTTCTTCACATGGGCTGAAGGACAGGGAAGTGCCTTTACCTTCTTTGGCTTCGACGGAAAGCCGGCAGCCTACATGGTAGTCTTCTGTATCTGCGCCGTTGCCTACCTTATCGGCTGGTGTATCATGAAGGCTCTCGTTCCGAAGTACAAGCCTATCGTTCTCGAAGACTAATATCTTGATAGGTCTTTAAGACGGATAATCCTTATAGGGGGTTGCTGCTGCTTTGACAGGAGCAACCCCCTAAATGTTGTCCGACCAGTCTGACCAGTCTGACAACTCAGACTACAGGCTATTGGGCGTGTTGCGGAGATATTCTTTCAGCAAGTAGGCTTCGTAAGAAGGGTGTTGCAGGTTTTGTAGAATGTTGATGACATCGTGGTTTCTTGCGATGCTGACGGGTATTCCTTGTCGGTTCATGCGTTGAACGAGTTGTGCAACGGTCACGGGTGGTGCAACATGTAGGGTGATGGGCTGCAAGTTTCCGTCCTGACAAGTGAAGGCTGCTTCGTCGTTAGCCCTGAGCAGGATTTCCTTTGCTACCAAGTCAACGGGTGAGAGGTCTATGGTGAGTTCTGCAAGGCTTTCCGGACATACACCTGTCTGTTGCATCAGGCGCAGGAAACCGAGGAAGGCATTCGATGTTGACAAGTCGGAATGTGACGAAAGGGTAGGGATGATGTCTTCCGTTGTACCTGCTATCAGGTTTCCTACACGTAGAATCTGTGCCTGCAAGCCCTTGGTGGCAGCGGCATTGCTGACACGTTCCTCAGCAAGTTGCTTGGAATGGAGGTATGGAAAGTGCCCCTTTTCCAGCTCTCCCTTTGGGGAGAGAGTGGGGAGGGTTGCTTGCTGTGGGTCGAGTGATGCCGTGGAGATGTGGATAAGGCGTAGATGATGCTGCAAGCAGAAGTCGATGATGTGCTCCGTGCCTTTCACGTTGGTGTCTTTCAGTTCCGTTCCGCGTGCAAAGTGACGGACGTCAGCAGCACAATGGATGACGACAGCGCTTGACTCATAGCTGACTATTGGCGTCTGCAGATGCTCTGAGGAGTGGCAAGGCAGGGCAGACCATTGGGAATATGGTGCTGTGATGTCGCCCTTGACGATGCTGATGCCCTTACCTTTCAGCCGTTCTTCAGCAGGGATGTCGTCCTTATCCCTGACAAGACAAAAGACTTTTTCTGCTCCCTGTGCAAGCAGTTGACGTTGGACATGACTACCCAGGAAGCCGGTGGCACCGGTGAGGAAACAAAACTCTCTCTCCCCCTCTCCCCAAGGGGAGAGAGTGGTTACATTCCCTAATGGTATATTTTTGGGTTGCGGTGAGTTCTCGATAGTAGAACTATTTATGCTCTCCCCTTGGGGAGAGTGGGAGAGGGGACTTTCCTTGGGGGTTCTGACATTTAGGCTTCCCAACTCTCTTGGTGTAGCCCTCTCGAAGATGTCTTGGTAGCTTCGTTTGATGCCCACATTCTCCAGTTCTCCTATCAGTTGTATGGCACTGAGAGAGGTGCCTCCCAAGTCGAAGAAGTTATCGGTAGCACCCACTTCGTCCATCTGTAGTACCTTGGCAAACAACCGACAGAGCAGTTCTTCCCTCTCGTTGGCAGGCTTCATGCGTTGCCGGACAACAGGCTGAGGATTAGGCAACCGCTTGTAGTCAGTCTTGCCGTTGGCGGTGAGCGGTATTTTCGCCAGCTGCATGAATGTGTCGGGCATGAGGTAGTCGGGTAATTTCATGCTCAACTCCCGTCTGATGTCGTCAACCTTCATGTCTTTGTCAGCCGTAAAATAGGCACATAGCAACTCTTCGCCCCTGTCAGTTGAAGATAGTTGTGTGACGACAGCTTGTCTGATACCCTTCAGTTGGAGTAAGGCAGAAGCGATCTCTTCAGGTTCGATGCGGAACCCGTTTCGTTTGATTTGCCGGTCTGTACGTCCGACGAACTCCAACAGTCCACCTTCGTTCCATTTGACGAGGTCGCCCGTATGATACACCTTTCCTGTGCAGAACGTGCAATCCGTAAACTTCTCCTTTGTCAGCGCTTCGTCGTTCCAGTAGCCTGCCGCCACCTGTGGCCCGGCAATCCACAGTTCTCCTGTAGCCCCCTGCGGCAGTAACTGTCCCTGCGGGTCGGTGACGAACACCTGCATGTTGTCGAGAGGTCTGCCGATGGGAATGTCATCGTATGTCTTGTCCTTTGCTATCTCGCAGTAGGTGGCATCAACGGTACATTCCGTCGGTCCGTATGTGTTGATAAGCCGTGCGGTAATCGGAGGAACCCTTGTGAGCTTCTCCCCACCCACGCATAGGTAGTCTACTTCCAATTGATGTTTTTCTGCCAGCATCACCCCCATCTGGGTGGTGTAGCATCCGCCCGTGATGCCGTTGTCTTTCAAGTATCGTGCAAGGGCGGAGAGGTTCATCCGGATGTCGTCGGGAACAATATAGAGCGTACCGCCTACAGACAGTACGGGGAACAAATCCTCTACGGACGCATCGAAGGAAAGTGGTGAGTGACAACTGATGCGGCTCTCTGCCGTCAGGTGCCAGTGGTTGACGATGAAGTGGGTGAGGTTGAATAGTCCTCGGTGGGTCACCATGACACCCTTCGGCTTTCCCGTTGAGCCGGAGGTGTACATCATGTAGGCGAAGGATGATGGTGGAAGTTTGAAGGTTGAAGGATGACGGTTGATGTCGTTGCGAATTTCCGCTTGGCGTGCTTCCGGCCACTCCGGGTCTATGGGTACGTATGCCAATCCTGCCTTCATGACTCCGATGACCTTTACCATCCATTCCTTCTGGCGTGTAGTCTTCAGACAGACGAACGGGCTGTCAGCTTGTTGCTTTTTCGCCACTTCTTCGGCGTATGCCGATGAGCGCCTGTCCAACTCCTGATAGGTCAGCGAGCCGTTGCCGGCGACAACAGCCTTGGCGTGCGGTGTCTTTTGTACCTGTTCCTGGAATAAGTCCAGCCATGTCTGCGTGTCGTCATATTCAAGGAGCTCACCCTTGCCTAATGTGATGAGGTGGCATTGCTCGTTGTCGTCAGCGATGCTGATGTCTTTCAGTCGGACACCGGAGTGGGTGATGATGCGCTGGATACATGTGACAACAGCCTTTGCAACCATATTCAATGTTGCCAGCCCGACGAGTGCTTCACTTGCATCCGTCCTGACTTCATAGTTGTCGGCATCCGAGTATATGGTGCAGTTCAAGTCGTTGCATGCCTCTCTGTGAGGTAGCTGTACCCCTTTGTAGGGTATGCCGTCCAGCATGCACACCTCTTCTATCTTTGTGCCTTGGAATCCGAAGGTGACAGCCGGTCCCATCTGCCTGTCCCGGCAGAAGTGGGTAGCAGGATATATATGGTTTTTCAGTGCCGACAGCTGTTCGTGCTGCACCCTCTGGATGAAGTCCATGACAGGAAGTTCTCCGTCAGCATCAACCCATAAGGGCAGCGAACGCACAAACATGCCGAACGTGTGACGCAGCCGGGCGTCTGTTCGTCCGTGAGAGAGGGTGAAGAAAGCCACACGCTCCTGGCGGGTCAGCTTGGCTAAGACGATGCTGAAGGCGGCTGTAAAGAGTATGCTCACTTTTGTCCGATGTGCCGTACACCATTCGTCAATGCTCCTCTTGTCCGTTGTAGATGAGGCAATCAGGTGCCGTCCCCAAGGCGTCTGTCCTGAGCGAGGTGTCGCAAAGACCGTCAGTTCCGTATCTTGAAAGTGTTCCAGTGTCCATTTCTTCGCTTCCCTGTAGGCTTCTGTTTCGAATGTCGCCGCTTCCGCTTCCGCCGCTTCCGCCATTTCCATTTGTCCCTCTTCCTCCTCGTTCATCATCCTTACGATACTTGTTCCGTCGGCTATCGTGTGGTGGAAGTCGGTCAGCAGCAACAACCGTTGAGGCGTTTCTATGATTTCGATGCGGCAGAGCGGTGCCTCTCCAAAAGGCTCAAACGGTCTCACGAAGTCGTTCTCCATGTATTCCTCCGCTTCTGCTTCCGTCATCTGTCGTGTTGCAATAGGAATCGTCATCGACGGGTCGGTATATTGGCGTATCGTTGTACCGATATGTACAAACCGCGTGTGCGTGGCTTGGTGCTGCGTGATGCGTTCCGCAGCCGCTTGCACTCGCTTCAAACCTACCGTTTTCGGGAAAGAAATCACCGAAGGCAGGTTCCATGCTGTTGTCGTTGGACGCATTTGCCATCCTACGAACACGCTCATCTGGGATTGCAATAGCGGATGCATCTCCATATTTGCTACAAAGATAGTAAATTAGATGTAAACTCGGCATAAAAGCGGAATATATCTATCTTTACAGAAAATACTCACGTTCGGAAAAGCAAAAGAAAAATGAGCTTTTCTTTTGTTTTTCCCTCACTTAACCGTATCTTTGTACTCATGGAAATGGCATTGTATATTGTATTAGGACTCGTTTGCGGTGCTGCCGTAGTGTATGTCATGCTGTCGGGTAAGCTGTCGAAAGTACGGCAAGAGATTGCCGTGGCACAGACACAACTGGCTTCTGAGCGCGAAAATGCGGAGAAGCAGCTGGCATCCGAGCGTGAAAGTGCGGCACGGCAACTCAGTCAAGAGCGCGAAAGTGCGGAAAAACAGTTGCGTAGTGAGCAGGAACATGCCGCTGAACGGCTGGAGCAGATGCAGCGTCGTCACGAGAAAGAACTGAGAGACGTGCAGGCACATGCTGACGAGTTGCGTGCGGAGATGGTGAAACAGCAGGAAGCGAAAAACCGTCTGGTGCAGGAAGAGATCCGTAACATGGCTTCGCAGATGCTCAACGAGAGCAAGTCGGCGTTGAACAAGGAGAACCGCGAACGCCTCGACACGTTGCTCACACCGCTGAAAGAGCGTATAGAAGCGTTCCAGAAGACCGTCAGCGACAACAGCAAGGAGGGCGCACAGAACAAGACGGAGATCAAGACCGCCTTTGAGGAGGCGATGAAGAAATTGCACGACGAGCAAGAGCGTACCGTCCGGCAGATGAAGGAGGACCAGGAACGTACCGTCCGCGAACTGAAAGAGCAGACGGAACGTATCGGCAACGATGCGGCATCGCTCACACAGGCACTCAAGGGCGACTCGAAGATGCAAGGAGACTGGGGTGAGATGATTCTCGACAAGACGCTGGAAGACTGCGGACTCATCAAGGACGAGCAGTATTTCCTGCAACAGACGTTCCGTGACACCGACGGCAACCTGTTCCGTCCCGATGCCGTCATCGAGTTTCCTAACCATGAGACGGCGGTCATCGACTCGAAGGTTTCGCTCACAGCCTATCAGGAAGCAACGCGTGCGGAGACGACAGAGCTGCGCGACCGGTGGCTGAAAGAGCATGTGGCAAGTGTCCGTGCGCATGTCAACGAACTGTCTGACAAGAACTACGAGAAGCTGGTACCCAACTGTATCGGCTATGTGCTGATGTTCATCCCCTACGAGAGCGGCTACTCGGCAGCCGTGAAGACCGACCCGTCGCTCCTTCAGTATGCCTACAAGAAACACATCATCATGCTCTCGCCGTCGAACCTCCTGATGGCTTTGCAGCTCATTCACACCATGTGGCAGAACTACCGCATGAACAAGAATGTGGAGGAGATACTCCGCCAGTCAAACGACCTGTATGACAAGTTCGTCAACTTTGCAGAGTCGTTCGTCAAGATAGAGAGCGACATACAGAAAGTGCAAAAGGATTTCGACGTCGCAAAGCGCCAGCTTTCTGAAGGACCAGGCAACGTTATCCGCCGCTTAGACAATATGAAAACTCTCGGTATCACGCCGAAGAAGCAGATACCGGAACTGTAGCGCTTCGCTAAATGATAAATGACAAATGATAAATGACAAATGATAAATGATAAATTATTCCAATGGTAAATTCCCACTCCTACTTATCATTTGTTATTTGTCATTTATCATTTACGAAGCGCATTTATCATTTATCATTTAGCGAAGCGCATTTATCATTTGTCATTTATCATTTATCATTTAGCGTAGCGCCAAGAAAGGTGTCGAAATACTGTGTAATGCGTTCATGCAGGTGAACGCTTTGGTGTCCCCTCATGTTGTGAGGCTCACCAGGATAGACGAAGAAGTCGGGTTGCGTGCCGGTTTCAATGCACTTGGCGATGAACGACAAGCATTGTTGCGGCACCACCGTCGGATCGTTGTAGCCCGTGATAATCTGTAGTTTACCTTTCAGGTCTTTAGCCTTGTTGATCAGACTCGTCTTCTCGTAGCCTTCCGGGTTGGTTTGCGGCGTGTCCATATAGCGTTCGCCATACATCACCTCGTACCATTTCCAGTCGATGACAGGGCCGCCGGCGACTCCTACCTTGAAGACATCCGGGTAGTTGGTCATCAAAGAGATGGTCATGAATCCGCCGAAGCTCCAGCCATGAACGCCCATGCGGTCAGTATCGACATAGGGCAGCGACTGGAGGAACGCCACACCTTGCATCTGGTCTTGCATCTCCACCTGTCCCAGTTGGCGGAACGTCACCTGTTCAAAGTCACGTCCGCGGTTCTCACTTCCCCTGTTGTCAAGGACGAAGATGATGTAACCTTTCTGTGCCATGTAGGTCTCCCATGAGCGTGAACTATAGTGCCAGCCAGCATCTACGTTGTGGGCATGCGGTCCGCCATAGACATAGACGACGGTGGGATATTTCTTCTGCGGGTCGAAGTCAGCCGGTTTCACCATGCGGTAGTAGAGGTCCGTCACGCCGTCGGCAGCCTTCAGCGTACCACATTCAAACGTGGGTTGCTGATAGTCTTTCCACGGGTCGGCAGCAGTCAGCAGCTTCGTACCCATCTTTCCTGTTGTCGGTTTCACCTCGATACAACCTGGTACGTCGGGTTCCGTGTAGCGGTCGAGAAGGAAGGAACCGTCTTCCGACAGCTCACCGTAGTGGTAGCCGCGTCCGTTGTCGAGCGGAGTGCGCTTGCCAGTCCCTATGCTTACGGCATACAGGTTGGCTTGTATGGGGTTCTTCTCGTTCGATTGGATGATGATGGTCTTGTCCTTCTTGTTGAATCCCAGCACATCCATGACCACCCACTTGCCTGATGTGAGCTGCCTGACCAGTTTCCCGTCCTTGCGATAGAGGTACAGGTGGTTGTAACCGTCGCGCTGGCTCTGCATGATGAAGAGCGAGTCGTCCCACGGCAGGAACATGATGGGATGGAGCGGTTCTACATATTTCGGGCTGGTCTCGCGGTAGAGCTCTGCCAGTCGTTTGCCTGTTGCGGCATCGTAGCTGACCAGCCGGCAGTCGTTCTGGTCGCGGTTCAGCTCGAACATATAGACGGTACTGTTGTCAGGGCTCCATGCGATGTTGGTGAAGTAGACGGGCAATTTAGTTTCGGACACGTTTTCGGAAGCGATGCCACCGAGTACGGAACCAGAGGGAGTGTCGAGATAGATGGTTTTTCCGGTCTTTACGTCGTAGATGCCAACGGTGACGACATGCGATGTCTCGCCAGCCATCGGGTATTTGTCTGGTTCGTATTGGGCGATGCGTGGGAAGATGTCTACCTGCGGGTAGTCGGCAACCATGCTCTGGTCCATGCGGTAGAACGCCAATCGCTGTCCGTCGGGGCTCCAGAACGTGCCTTTGCTGATGCCGAACTCGTCGCGGTGTACGCTCTGTCCGTAAACCAGTTCACGGCTGCCGTCGTTGGAAAGCTGGTGGAGGGTCCCTTTTGCATCGACAACCATCAGCTGGTTGTCCTTGACGTATGCCGTGTTTCTCGACCGGGCACACCAGTCGTTGGCGTTATCAGACGATATGCTGTCCTGCCACACCACCTTCTTCGCCTTGAAGTCGACGAGTACGACCGACTTCCTGTTGCCTACCGCCACAATGGGCTTGTCGGGATAAGGGAAGGTGGCGTTCATCAGGTGGCGTACAAATACGGAGTCGTTGCTGCGAGTCCACGTGTTGATGTCGTCAAGGGTGAACAGTTGCGTTTCCTTCCCCGTCTTCTTGTCGATGGTGGAGCACGTCTCCACGTCGGTGTGTACCAGTTCGTTGCCCCACCATGCCGTGTAGATGTTCTCCGGTCGCAGGTTGGCATAGTTGTTACCACCGAAGTTGAGGTCTTCCAGGGTGAACAGTTTCTTCTGAGCCATGAGCGTTGTGGGATAGAGTAGCAGAATCCATACAGGCAGGAGCGCCACGATATGCTTAATCTTCATCATTGTCGAAGTTCTTTTTGCGCTTGTCAAAACCTTTGCTTCCTCTGTCGAAGCCCTTACTGCCTCTGTCGAAGCCCTTTCCTTTCCTGTCGAAACGCTTGCCGCCGCGTCTGTCGTCGTCGCGGTCGAAGTGTTTTCTGCGGTCGTCGTCGCGCGAGAACCGTCTGCTGATGCGTTCCCTTTCGTCGCCTTTTCGTTCGCCGAGGTAGTTTTTCTCAAACGAGTGGAACTTGAACGAGCGGATGTCGCCTTCCTCGTTCTCCTCTTCATCGGTCAGGCGTTGCTTAAATTCGCGGTTCTTCTTGAACCTGTGTTTCTCTGCCATCGCCTTCTTCTCGTCCTCCGTCTTTACGATGCCGCCCTCTTCGCGGAACTCCTTCATCTTGCCTTCGAACATGGCATACTTGCGGAACTCACACTCCAGCGAACCGTTGTAGAGCGGTATCTTGATAGACGGTTTCAGTCCTATCTGCTCGAAGCACTCTTCGCGGTAGCTCAACACCCATGCGTTGTTTCCGCCGAAAGCATGCTTGAGGCGCTCGCCAATCATCTTATAGGTGCCCAGGAGGTTGGGCGTGGAGATGCGTTCGCCGTAGGGTGGGTTCATCACGATGATGCTCTTCTCCTGGGGTTGCGTAAAGTCCTTGAAGTCTTGCATGCTGATGGTGATGTCCTTTGACAGTCCTGCCGCCCGGACATTGAGGTTGGCGGTGTTGACCGCCTTCATGTCGTTGTCGTATCCGTAGATGTGGTGTTCGAAGTCGCGCTCCTGCGAGTCGTCGTTGTATATCTCGTCGAAGAGTTCCTGGTCGTAGTCAGGCCACTTCTCGAAGGCAAACTCCTTGCGGAAGACGCCCGGCGAGATGTTGCGGGCGATGAGTGCCGCCTCTATGGGTAGCGTTCCCGACCCGCACATAGGGTCTATGAAGTCAGTCTCTCCGCGCCATCCCGTCATCAGGATCATGCCGGCTGCCAGCACTTCGTTGAGCGGAGCCTCGCGTGTCTCCTGCCTATAGCCGCGTCTGTGCAGCGACTCGCCGCTGGAGTCGAGCGATAGCGTTGCCTTGTCTTCGGCGATATGGATGTTCAGGCGTATGTCTGGATTGGTCACAGAGATGTTGGGACGGTCTCCGGTACGCTCTCTGAACTGGTCTACGATGGCATCTTTCACCTTGTAGGTGACGAAGCGTGAGTTGCGGAACTCCTCAGAGTATACCACAGAGTCTACCGAGAACGTCTTCCCCTTTCCGATATACTTGCTCCAGTCTATCTTCTTCACCTCGTCGTACATGTCTTCAGCCGAGCGTGCCTTGAAGTGCGCTATCGGCTTGAGTATGCGTATGGCTGTGTGCAACTGGAAGTTGGCACGGTAGAGCATCTCCTTGTTGCCTGTGAAGGACACCATCCGTCGTCCCGTCTGTATGTCGTTGGCACCCAGTTGTGTCAGCTCTTCCGCCAGCACGTTCTCCAGTCCCATGAACGTCTTGGCTATCATTTCGAAGCTTTCGCTTCCGTTACCCCATGTGTTTTCCATTTGGTTAAATTCCTGTTCCATGATTAAATTCCAAATCTAAGTTGTCTATTTTCTCCTTATTATACTTGCGTGTGTTGGCCCGCATGTTGCGCGTCACCCACACGTTGGCACCCACGACGCAGTTTTCGCCTATCGTGATGCGTCCCAGGACGGTGGCATTGGCATAGATGACCACGTTGTCCTTCAGGATAGGATGGCGTGGAATGCCCTTGATAGGGTTGCCCTCGTTGTCGAGCGGGAAGCTGATGGCTCCCAGCGTCACACCCTGATACAGCTTCACATGGTCTCCGATGATGCATGTGGCACCGATGACGACACCCGTACCGTGGTCTATCGTGAAATACTTGCCGATGGTTGCTGCCGGATGAATGTCGATACCCGTCTCCGAGTGAGCCATCTCCGTCATCATGCGAGGGATGAGGGGCACGCCCAAGAGATACAGTTCGTGGGCTATGCGGTAGTTGATGAGCGCCTTGATGACGGGATAGCACGAGATAATCTCACCCTGGCTCGATGCCGCAGGGTCTCCGTCGTAGGCAGCCTGTATGTCCGTAGCCAGCGTACTCCTGATTTCCGGCAGCTTGGCAATCAGCTGTGTCGCCAGGTCCGACGCATGTTCCAGGCAGATTTCCGACTCAGCCTTGTGGCATCCGCACGCTTCTGCGTCCTCAGCCGTGAGTCCGAAGCACAGTCCTGCCAGTATCTGCTGGCTCAGCAGCTTGTGCATCCGTTCGATGTTTACGCCAATCTGATATTTCAAGGTTTGCGACTTTACGGAAGAATGTCCGTAGAATCCAGGGAAAATCGTTGCCCTTGCCAGTTCGACAATCTCTTCGAGTGCCTTTCCTGAAGGCAGCGGGTCGCCCTCGCGGTGCTCATGGAAGAGTCCTTTCAGGGCATACAGCTCTGAGAGGTGGTCCACCGTCTGGGTCAGAATGTGAGTTGTGTTCTCGCTACTCATTATCGTGTGTATCAGTAAATATGGTGCAAAGATAATAAAAAGTTAGGAGATAGGCGTTTGAAGAGGTGAGTTTTTTCAACCAACTCAGCTATTTCGCGCGGAGAATGCAGCCATTTCGAAGGACAAACTCAGCCATTTCGAAGGACAAACTCAACCATTTCGAGGGACAAGCTCATCCATTTCGAAGGACAAACTCAGCCCATTCGAAGGACAAAACGTATGGTATTGAAAGAAAAACCTGCAAGTTTTCATTTGAAAACCTGCAGGTTTTTATATGTAAACCTATAAGTTTTCATATAAGAACTTATAGGTTAACGATGTCTGTATGTTGCTTTTCCGTTTCCTGACCAAGGAAACCAAAGCTATGCAAAGATACAACATTTCTGGGGAATTTGCAAGTTTTCCGGCGGCATTTTTCTCGTGTTGTGTTGGCGACGAGAGCCGTCTTGCCCTTTGTCTATCAGTTAAACTTTCATATAATCCGACCTTTTTGTGTGCAAAGTTGGAAATAATATCTACCTTTGCATGCTCTTTCAAATAACAGAGAAAAACAGATGAAGTATGCAATCATAGCAGCTGGCGACGGTTCGCGGCTGGCACACGAGGGTGTCAGCGTGCCCAAGCCGTTGGTTCAGGTGGGTGGCGAAGGACTTTTGCACCGTCTGTTGCGCATCTTCATGGCGTGCAACGCGACGGAGATACTCGTCGTCAGCAACGCCACGATGCCGCAGGTGGAGGCGCAGCTGTGTGCCATCGGCAACGAAGGCATCGGCGGCCGGACGGTACCCCTGCGCCATTTGTCGAAGACGACACCCAGCAGCATGCACAGCTTCTATGAGTTGTCGGCGTGGTTGCAAGGCGACGAGCCTTTCGTGCTGACGACGGTAGACACCGTTTTCCGCGAAGACGAGTTCCATGCATACGTGAGTGACTTCGTCAAGGCCTTGTCTGAAGGAAAGGACGGGCTGATGGGCGTCACCCGATATGTGGACGACGAGAAGCCGCTCTACGTCACCGCTGACAGCCGGCAGCACATCACCGGCTTTTGGGACGAGCGCCCAGAACGCTTGTCAAGCGGTTCTCCAGCCTTCCAGGACAGCGACGAGCTGTTCGTCTCAGCAGGCATCTACGGACTCACCCCCAAGGCTTTGCTGACGCTGAAGGCGTGTGTGGAACGGGGCGAAAGTCGCATGCGCAATTTCCAGAGGGCTTTGCTCCGTGACGGTCTCGACCTGTCGGCATGGCCGTTCACGAAGGTTCTCGACGTGGACCACAGGGAGGACATCGAGAAAGCCGATGTGTTTCTAAACGAAGAAAAAGCTGATGAAGGATAAAGGAAGTATGGATGGCACCCCTCAAAGCATCGTCGGCATCAGACGGGCTGAACGCTTCTCGCCCAACTCCGTCGGGAAAGATGAGGCGATTCTGCGTGCCGTACTCGACCGTCTGCACGGGTTGATGGTGCGGGAAGAAGATGCCGCGACGGCACTTTCGCCTGCTTCTGTCTATCTGAACATGGCGCGGAGCAACAAGGTGCTGGCTCTCCTCAAGGCGAAAGCGACACAGGGAGCCCTCGTGCTGAACCCTGCCGAGGGGGTAGAGGCGTGCCGGCGGAGCCGCATAGACGCGCTCATGCACCAGTACCACCTGCCACTTCCGCCCTTGGAAGGACACTCCGGTTACTGGCTGAAGCGTGGCGACGCGGCTGCACAAGAAGCAGCCGACGTGGTCTTCTGCGAAGACGAGGTGGCGCTGGCGGCCGCAAAGGAACGCTTTGCCGCACGACACATCACGGACTATGTCGTACAAGCTCACGTCAGGGGCGACCTGGTGAAGTTCTACGGCGTAGAGCCGACGGGCTTCTTCAGGGTGTTCTATCCTGGTGACGACGGCGAAAGCAAGTTTGGCAACGAACAGATGAACGGCCGTCCGCACCACTACTTCTATCAGAAGCAGCACCTGCAAGCCTCTGCCGAGTTGCTGTCGCGGCTGGCTCATACGCCCATCTACGGCGGCGACGCCATCATCACACCCGACGGCGACTTTGTGCTGATCGACTTCAACGACTGGCCCAGCTTCTCCCGATGTGTGGATGAGGCTGCTACCCACATCGCCCAATTCGTTAACATGCAGCTTCGTACCCGTTAAAAGCAATTGAACAACATGACAGACAACATAAAAGGAAAGACTTTTCGCGAACTCTTGCAAGCCTCCTTCAAGTCGGAAGACACGGAGGAATGGATTGATGTATACTTTACACGTCCCATAGGACTCTTCTTTGCACTCATCTGGATCAGGCTGGGGGTGCATCCTAATGCCGTCACCATCCTCTCCATCTTCTTGGGAATGGGTGCCGGCGTGATGTTCTACTTTACCGACCTGTGGCATAACCTCTGCGGAGTCGTGCTCCTGATGCTTGCCAACTTCTGCGACTCTACCGACGGACAGATGGCCCGCCTCACGGGTAAGAAGACGCTCATAGGCCGTATGCTCGACGGATTTGCGGGCGACGTGTGGTTCTTCAGCATCTATTTTGCACTCTGCCTGCGCCTCACTCCGCAGCCGATACCCGGTCTGGACATGCCCTGGGGCGTGTGGATATGGGTGCTGGCATTCGTGGCGGGCGTCCTCTGTCATGTGCCGCAAGCCGCACTTGCCGACTACTACCGGCAGATTCACCTCTTGTTCCTGCTGGGCAAAGAGGGTTCTGAGCTCGATACATACGCCGAACAGCATCGCATCTACGAGTCGCTGCCCAAGAAGGGTGCCCTGTTGGAGCGCATTTTCTACGGCAACTACCAGAACTATTGTCGCAGCCAAGAGCAGCGCACGCCGGCGTTCCAACGCTTCTATGCCAAGATGAAAGAGAAGTATGCCTCGATGGACGACGTGCCGGCGCCTCTCAGACAGGCGTTTCTCAAGGGTAGCCGCCCCCTGATGCCGCTGACCAACATCCTCTCCTTCAACTGGCGTGCTATCAGCTTCTACGTCTTTTGCCTGCTGAACATCCCTTGGGTGTGCTTCCTGATAGACATCTTGGTGTTCAACACCTTATATATATATATGCGCAAGCGTCATGAGCACTTGTGCAAGACCTTGACAAGACAACTCTGACGATATGAAGACAACGAAAGGATACCTCTTCGACTATGGCGGAACACTCGACACGGCGGGCTGCCATTGGGGAATGTTCATCTGGCATGCCTACCAACGCCAGCATGTCCCCGTAGACGAAGCGCAATACCGTGAGGCGTATGTCTTTGCAGAACGAATGTTAGGAAAACGCCCCATCATACAGTCAGATTATTCTTTTTGGAAAACTTTGGATGTAAAACTTTGCATTCAGTTTGAATATCTGCAAGAAAAGGGGTACCTTTGCACGGGCGATTTCAACATGGCACGTCTGCATGCTGCCATCATGGACGAACTCTACCAGCAGGTGAAGCTGATAACTGCCCGCAGCAGGAAGGTGCTGGAGCAACTCAGGGAGTCCGCTCCCTTGGTGCTGGTGAGCAACTTCTACGGCAATATGTCGGTGGTCTTGCAGGAGTTCCAGCTCGACCGCCTGTTCCGACAGGTCGTAGAATCGGCGGTAGTGGGCGTGCGCAAGCCTGACAAGCGCATCTTCCAGATGGGGGTCGAGGCGTTGGGATTAGCACCGCAGGACGTTGTCGTCGTGGGCGACAGCATACAGAAAGACATCCAGCCTGCCAAGCGCCTGGGCTGTCAGACGGTATGGCTCAAAGGGGAAGGCTGGACTTCCGACCCCGTCGACGCTGCCGATGCAGACCGCATCATCGCCTCGCTCGATGAGTTGCTCTTTACAGAAGCATGAATCCATCGGGCGTAAAACAATAAGAAAACATATCTGTCGTTATATATAGAAATAATAATCATCGAAATGAAACAATCAAGTACAAAGCCGGCAGACGGCAAGTTGGGTATTATGGTGGTAGGCTGCGGTGCCGTGGCAACAACCTTCATGACAGGTGTGCTCATGGCACGCAAAGGACTGTCGAAGCCTATCGGCTCCATGACCCAGTACGACAAGATACGCGTAGGACGCGGCCATGAAAAACAATACCTGCCAGTAAGTGAAATCGTTCCGCTGGCAAGACTCGACGACATCGTCTTCGGCACCTGGGATGTCTATCCTCAGAACGCTTATCAGGCTGCTGTCTATGCCGAGGTACTCAAGGCGAAGGACATCGAACCCGTGCGTGACGAACTGGAAAAGATCGTACCCATGAAGGCTGCCTTCGACAAGAACTACGCCAAGCGGCTCGACGGCGACAACGTGAAACGTGCAGAAGGCAGCTCCACACAGATTCCTACGCGATGGGAGATGGTGGAGATGTTACGCGAGGACATTCGTACCTTCAAGCAGCAGAACGGCTGTGAGCGCATCGTTGTGCTCTGGGCTGCCTCTACGGAGATATACGTCCCCGTCAACAAGGACGTCCACTATAGTCTTGCCAACCTCGAAGCAGCCATGAAAGCCGACGACCGCGTACATGTGGCACCGTCGATGTGCTATGCTTATGCAGCGCTGAAAGAGGGTGCTCCCTTCATCATGGGTGCCCCCAACACCACCGTTGACATTCCTGCCATGTGGCAGTTGGCAGAAGAGACGAAGATGCCTATCGCCGGCAAGGACTTCAAAACGGGACAGACGCTCGTGAAGTCGGGCTTCGCACCTATCATCGGCACACGCTGTCTGGGACTCGACGGTTGGTTCTCGACCAACATCCTGGGCAACCGCGACGGGCTGGTGCTCGACGATCCCGACAACTTCCATACCAAAGAGGTGAGCAAGCTCTCCACCCTGGAGACCATTCTCAAGGCGGAAGACCAGCCGGACCTCTACGGACATATCCACCACAAGGTGCGCATAGAATACTATCCGCCACGCAACGACAACAAAGAGGGATGGGACAACATCGACATCTTCGGATGGATGGGCTATCCCATGCAGATAAAAATCAACTTCCTTTGCCGTGACTCCATTCTGGCAGCACCGTTGCTGCTCGACCTGAGCCTGCTCATGGACCTGGCAGCGCGTTCCGGACGCTATGGCATCCAGCGCTTCCTGAGCTTCTTCCTCAAGAGTCCTATGCACGACTATACGGCTGGTGAGGAAGCTGTCAACAATCTTTTCCAGCAATACACCATGCTGAAGAATGCCCTCCGAGAGATGGGCGGTTATGAACCAGATGAAGAAATCGATTAGAAGACTTACACTATTGTTACTTTTCTGTGCCTTGGCATGGGTTGCCGATGCACAGACCATCCGCGGTTATGTCGTAGACCAGCAGACCGGCGACAGCATCCCCTACATCAGTGCCGTCTACAAGAGCAACAACGTTTCGGCGGCAGGCTCCTCGTCGGGTGTCTTTGAGATAGCCCGCCACGAGGGATTGACGCTTACCGTGAGAGCCGTAGGCTACAAATCGAGACGCATAAAAATAGGAAAGAACACGCCGGATGAGCTGCATGTCACCCTTATTGCCGACTCCAAGCGCATGGACGAGGTGGTGGTGCGCGCCAAACGCCGCCGGAAGTATTCGCGCAAGAACAATCCGGCAGTGGAGCTGATGCGGCGCGTGATTGCTGCCAAGAAGGTGACCGACCTGGAAAACCACGACTTCTACCAGTTCGATAAGTACCAGAAGATCACGATGGCGGTCAACAACATCACGCCGGACGAGATGGAAAAGGGCATCTTCAAGAAGTCGCCGTGGCTGAAGAACCAAGTGGAGGTGTGCCCATACAACCAGAAACTCATCCTGCCTCTGTCTATCGACGAGACGCTGACGCAGCATATCTACCGCAAGTCGCCGAAGGATGCGAAGGACATCATACACGGACAGTCGACCAAGGGCATCAGCAAGCTCATCCAGACGGGTGAGACGCTCAACACCATAGCCAAGGATGTCTTCAGCGACATTGACATCTATGACGACCAGATACGTCTCCTGCAGAAGCAGTTCCCAAGTCCTATCGGCTCAACAGCCATCTCTTTCTATCATTTCTATATCGACGACACGTTATATGTCAACCAAGACCAGTGCATCCGTTTGCAGTTCATGCCTGCCAACCAGCTGGACTTCGGCTTCAGGGGTGAGCTATATGTGGTGAATGACAGCACCCTTCACGTGAAGCGTTGCGACATGCAGCTGCCTGCCAACACGGGTGTCAACTTCGTGGATGCGATGAAGATAGAGCAGGAATACACGAAGCTGGACAACGGCGAGTGGGTGCTGACGACCGACAACATGATAGCTGAGCTGGAGCTGACAGACCTGTTCCAGCGGGTTGTCGTCATCAGGACGACGAAGATGAAGGACTATGCCTTCGACCCGATACCCGACAAACTCTTCAAAGGTAAGGCGAAGACGCGCATGGAGGCGAATGCCAAGATGCGTGATGCCGACTATTGGCAGCAGCATCGTCCCGTCTCCCTGACGCGGAGCGAGGCCGACATGGACAACTTCATCCAGCGTATGTCGAAGTCAAAGAACTTTTCCTGGCTCATGTTTGGCGCGAAAGTGCTCTTGGAGAACTTTGCCGAAACGGGTGGAAAGGGCAAGCCGAGCAAGTTCGACATCGGTCCTGTCACGACGTTCATATCGAAGAACTTCGTCGATAACATCCGTCTCAGGGTGGCAGGCCGTACCACTGCCAACCTCAACCCGCATTGGTTCTTGGAGGGTTATTATGCCTACGGTACCAAGTCGCACAAGAGCTACTATGGGGCTACCGTCACCTACTCGTTCAACAAACCGCAGTACAATCCGATAGAGTTCCCCATCCGTACCCTGTCTTTCGAGACGACATACGACATGATGTCGCCGTCTGACAAGTATCTGCGCCACAACAAGGACAACATCTTCATGACCATACGCCCGAAGAAGGTGGAGCAGATGTTCTTCTACAACCGCCAGGCGTTGCGCTTCAAGTGGGAGACCGACTACGGACTGGCTACCAACTTCGAGATGAAGACCGAGAGCAACGCACCTACTGGAACCTTGGAGTATCGGCGTTTGTCCGACGGTTCGCTTGTAGACAAGATTCGCATGACGGAGATGACGCTCGGATTTGATTACCGGCCGGGGCAGACCTACGTCAACTCGAAGCAGAGCCGCAAGGAGGTGAACCTTGATGCGCCGCAGTTTACGCTATCGCATACGATGGGCCTGAACCGTTTCCTTGGCGGGCAGTTCCGATACAACTACACCGAGGTGTCGGCTTACAAGCGTTTGTGGCTGGGCAGTTGGGGACATATCGACGCAAGGGTGAAGGCTGGTGCACAATGGAATAAAGTTCCGTTCCCCTTGCTGATCATGCCGCCTGTTAACACGTCCTACTTTGAGCATCAGGGGTCTTTCAACATGATGGAGAACATGGAGTTCCTCAACGACCGGTTTGCACAGTTCAACATCGCATGGGACCTGACGGGAAAGATCTTCAACCGTATTCCGCTCCTCAAGCGTTTGAAGTGGCGTGAATATATTGCATTCAAAGGTATGTGGGGACATCTGACGGACAAGAACAATCCGTTGCTCGAAGCCAACGCAAACGATCCCGACCTCTACCGCTTCCCTTCCAACACCCATGTCATGAACCATGAGCCGTATCTCGAATTTGTGGTCGGCATCCACAATATCCTCAAGATGTTCGAGGTGGACTACGTGCGCAGGCTTACCTATACGGCTTATCCGGGTATTCATGTCAACGGCATACGTTTCGGATTTGCCTTGGCATTCTGAGTATGGCAGCCAGACTTTCTAAACATCTTCAGAACAACAACACATCTCTTTCAAAATTACGATACACAACAACACAATACACCAATGAGCCAGATTATTTTAGCTGACAACCAGGACATCACACGCGCAGGATTGATGTATATCCTGCAACAGATAGGGGAACAACAGACGGGAAAGACGCCGTCAGCCAAGCAGACATGCAGGGTTGCTACCGACAAGGCAGGGCTCATGGCGTTGCTCAAGGAAGCCCCCGATGCGCTGGTCGTTCTCGATTATACGCTCTTCGACTTTACTGACGACGATGAACTGCTCATCTTCGGACAGCGTTTCCGTGATGCCTTCCTCGTGCTCTTCAGCGAAGACCTGAGTCTCGACTTTGCCAGAAGGATGATTGCTTCCAGTTCCCAGATTAGTATCTTGCTCAAAGAGTCGTCCATGCACGAGATACGCGAGTGCCTGACGCAGGCTCTCCACAACCAGCGATACATCTGTCAGCGTTTGATGGAGATGCTGCTCACGCCTGCAACAGTGGCAGAAGAGGTGGTCAATCTGACGAAGACGGAGACGGAAATCCTCAAGGACATAGCCTTGGGCATGACTACGCGCGAGATAGCAGAGAAGCGTTTCTCCAGCTTCCATACCGTCAACACCCACAGGAAGAACATCTTCCGCAAGCTGAAGGTCAACAATGTGCATGAGGCTACGCGCTATGCCTTTCGTGCAGGGCTTGTAGATTCTGCTGAATACTACATCTGAAAATGCTTGAAACAAAAAAAGCTAAAAGTATTTCACAACACCTTTAGCTCTCAATTTCTAACTAACTTATTATCAACTATTCATTACTCAATTTTAGAATCACATTGCAAATATACAATAATATGTAATAGGTTGTACTATTATTTTCAAAAAAAGTTACGTAAACGTTTGCAAGAAATCGGATAATTGCGTACTTTTGTACCAAGTATCAACAAAAGTCTATAGTTTATTATCTATGAAACAGCGCCGAACGTCACTGAAAGACATCGCCAAGCGCATGGGAGTGAGCATCGCTACCGTGTCGCGTGCCTTGCGCAACAGCCATGAGGTGGGCGAGGACTTGAAGCGGAAGATTCAGGCGCTGGCGCACGAAATGAACTACAGACCCAATCCTTTCGCACAGAGTCTGCGAAAGGAAGCTCCGCGAATCATCGGAGTTGTTGTCCCCAACCTTGTTACCCATTACTATGCCGGCGTGCTCGATGGCATCGAAGACTATGCACGCCAGAAGGGTTACTCTGTCTTCAGCAGTAACTCTCATGAAAACCACAAACTCGAAACCCTTGCCATCGACAACTTTATCAGCCTGCATGTCGAGGGCATTATTGCATGTCTGGCGCAGGACACCACCGACTATTCCCACTTTGAGGAGATTCACAACATGGGCATTCCCTTGGTGTTCTTCGCCCGTACCTGCCTGCCCAACATGTTCTCGCAGGTCGTTGCCGACGGAGATGTGGCTGCACAGAAGGCTACGCAGCACCTGATAGACCGTGGGTGCCGCCGCATCGCTTTCATCGGCGGACCTAACCACCTCGATATGGTGCGCCGTCGAAAGCATGGCTATCTGGAGGCACTCCGTGAAAACGGCATCTCCATTGACCGCAGCTTGGTTTCATGTGGAAAAATTGACTTCGATTGTGCACGTGAGAATACGTTGCAGCTGCTGCAGCGGCCTCATCGTCCTGATGCAATCCTGGCTTTCAACGACATCGTAACCTATGCAGCTTTCGATGCCATCAAGTCACTTGACCTCCGCATCCCCGACGATGTAGCCATCATCGGCTTCACCGATGGCGACACGACAGCCTTCGTCACTCCGCCGCTTTCTGTCATTGCAGACCAGGCTTACTTGGAAGGACAGAAAGCCTGTGAGCTCCTGCTGCGCAACATCAACGGCGACCCGAAGATTTACAGGGAGGTTGTTCCTATGCAGATTATTATCCGGCAGAGTACAGAGAAGCGCAGTTAGCTCTCCTAAACGTATCGTTTAGCCTTCGCAAACATATCATTTAGCTTTGCTAAACATATCATTTTGCCTTCCTAAACATATTGTTTAGCAAGGTGGTATCTATTCCTCCATATCCCGGTCCAGCCTGTCTCGCCAGAGATACTTCCGCGTCTCGTGTACGATGATGCCGTTGAGGAACAGCAGGGAGAGCAGGTTGGGTATTGCCATCAGCGCATTCATGCAGTCGGCAAGGCTCCATACAAGGGTGAGGTTGGCAATGCTGCCCACAAAGACGGCGACGATATAGAGGATGCGGTAGGTCATCACCGACTTGCTTCTGACGGACTGGATAGGCTTGCCGGTCTTCTTCTGCCGGTAGGCTCGCCAGTTGATGGAGAGGTATTCTACCGTTCGCTCACCGTAGTAGCACCAGCCGAGGATGGTGCTGAAGGCAAACGTCAGCAGTCCGAACGACAAGAGGGGTGCACCCACGTAGGGTATCTTGGCAAAGGCGGCATGTGTCAGCGCCGCTCCGTTGCTGTAGTCGATGTCGGGATAGGCGATGATGCTGCTCACGATGACCACTCCTGTGAGGGCACAGATGACCACCGTGTCCCAGAAGGTGCCGCTCGACGACACCAGAGCCTGCCTCACCGGGTTGCGAGTCTGTGCGGCGGCAGCCACGATGGGTGCCGAGCCCAGTCCCGACTCGTTGGAGAAGAGGCCGCGTGCAATGCCGAAGCGTGCTGCCATCATCACCGTCGTACCGACGAACCCGCCGCCTGCTGCTTGCGGAGTGAAGGCACTCACGACGATCAACTTGATGGCTGGCCACAGGTAGGAGCCGTTGACAATGAGGATGTAGATACATCCGAGCACGTAGAAGCAAGCCATGAACGGTACCAGCATGGCGCAAACCCTGGAGATACTCTTCACGCCGCCGAGGATGACGGCGGCCACCAAGAGGCATACGACGATGCCCGTGACCACGTCCGGAACGCCATAGCTCTCGTAGGTAAGCGTAGCAATGGCATTTGCCTGTACCGTGTTGCCGATGCCGAAGGAGGCGAGGGCGGTGAAGACGGCAAAGAGTATTGCCATCCACTTCCATCCCAGTCCGCGCTCCAAGGCGTGCATGGGACCGCCGAGCATCTTGCCGCTCTTGGTCTTGATGCGGTATTTCACCGCCAAGAGTCCCTCCGCATACTTCGTAGAGATGCCGAAGACACCCGTNNCAGCACCACAGCACGGCACCAGGTCCGCCCATGGCCACCGCCGTAGCCACTCCGATGATGTTGCCTGTGCCTATCGTTGCAGCCAATGCCGTAGCCAAGGCACCGAATTGCGACACGTCTCCCGTGGCATCCGGGTCTTTCTGTACCGATAGTTTGATGGCAGTAAAGATTTTACGCTGCGGAAAGCGCAGGCGTATGGTCAGGAAGATGTGGGTTCCTAACAGCAGGATAATCATCGGCCATCCCCAGAGAAAGCCGCTGACCTGTTCTAATATGTCGTTTAGCGTTTGCATCATTATTTCCCTCTTTCCACCTTTACCTTTACCTTCTTGAACCCCATCGAGTGTAGCAACTGGGCGAATTGTTCACGGGCGTTCTCTTCGGCTGTGGCGATGTTCTCTTCCGTCATGCAGCGGTCTATCATCTTCTGGTAGGCACGCTGGTATAGTGCTTCGCGGTCGGCAGACGTCCATGAGCCGCTTTCGAAGAAGGAGCGCGTCTGCGCCTCGTCTATGATGTTGCGGTCGAGGAGCCGAATGGGGGGCAACGTGGCTGTGACGACAGAGTCCTTGACTTCTATCCAGTCGTCTTCCGTCTGTTGCAGGTCTATGCCCAGTCTCACGGTGCCATAATAGATGCGCACCAGTTCCTTGTCGCTGAAGAATCCGCGGTCTATGGTGTCGACGAGCTCTTCATCCTTGATGGCGAGGAACTCCCATTGTCCTATGCGGCGTATAGACTGTATCTGCGTGGGCGTGATGTCGATGCGCTCGTTGCGTTCTATGCCGATATGGTTGTCCATGTTCAGCCATATCAGCGCACCTATCGCACCAATGGCAATCAGGCAGAGCCCTACGATGCCCTGCCAGGGCAGCTTGCCGACGAACCGTATCAGTCTTAATAGTCCCTTACCCATATCGTCTTACCCCTTTTCTATCGTGAGGTTCTTCACCGAGAAGTCCTTGCGGAAGGTCACGGTGATGTCTTCTTCCTCATATCCCATCTGCCGGATGATGGGGATGATGGTGGTGGCAGCATTCTTGCGTGCGTTCTCTATGATTCCCATCTTCGGTATGTCGTTGACAATCTGCTGGCGACCCTGCCGCTCGTAGCTGGTCATCTCTTCGTCGCTGAAGTTTCCTCTGGTCAGCGGCACATACTTCTTCACCTCGTCGTGGTTGATCTTCGTACTGGTCATCATCAGCTTCGGGTCGGGCAGGGTGACGACAATCTTCTTGCCAGTCTTGCGGACATTCTTCTCAGAGAAGCCGCTGAAGTCCACGTATGCCTTGAGCGTCGCATCCATGGGAATGGCTATCCGCCGTTTGCCGACGGGGATAGACACCTTGAAGTCCTGCTTCATCACCGACCCCGACAGCGACAGCTCGTCTTGGTGGGTGACAATCTTGTGAATCTTATACTCCGAGGTATACAGGCGCGAACATTTCTGTATCTGGATAATCATTGCAGGCAGACCGCCGTCAGCAGGCTCCCCGCCTTCATGATCCTTGCCTTTGCAGGCTGCCAGCATCAGCATGCAAACCGTCACCATGATGTATAGTCCCGTTCTCATTCTGCTTGCAAAGGTACGATTAAGCGAGGACAAAGCAAAAGGAAAACTTGTTTTTCTTTTGCTTTGTCGAGCGGAAGTACCTTCTTCAAAGGTACGATTTTTATCTTATAAGTGAATGAAAAACTTGCTGATAAGATAAAAAATCGTACCTTTGCAAGGATTAAAAGACCGAAATCGTATGAAACATCTTACACCTATTCTATTATTGGCGGCAACCTTGCTGGTGGTGACCGCATGCAAGGAGAAGCCCCAGAGCAACATCATCATTGCCAAGAAGCAGACCGAGAAGCCGGCACCCTCTGCTCCGCAGAAGATGTCGGACTATGAATGGAGCAACACCGTTGCGTGGCTCGACAAGCAATATACCGTTTCCATACAGCGAAAGGCAGACGAGTCGTTGCCGAAGGCTAAGGACGAGTCGGGCAACGTCTACTTCGACAACGTCATCACGCTCAAGGTGATGCGACCGGACGGCAGCGTCTTCTTCGACCGCACCTTCAAGAAGAGCGACTTCAGCGCCTTTGCCGATAACGACTATGGCAAGAACGGTGCCCTGCTGGGCATCGTCTTCGACAAGGCTGAGGGCGACTACCTGAACTTTGCAGCCAGCATCGGCTCTCCCGACACCATGAGCGACGAGTATATCCCCCTTGTCCTGCGCCTCTCCCGCATGGGTGACGTGCGCATAGAGAAGGACACCCAGCTCGATACCGGCAGTAGTGCGCCGCGCGACGAGGTCGAGGCTGCCGAAGAAGAAGGGATGTAAACTTCTAATTCCTTACGTCAGTTTGGGATAAGTAATAGTCGTTACTCCATCAATAGTAAAAAGATGACTACATTCTACATGGATTTTGTATGTCGTTGACAGACAGCGGTATACAAAATCCTTTCGTTGAAATATCCTACATCTTTTCTGCACCGTTTCAGCATCGTTGCATGAATCATGAAGGTTCAGTGCATGAAAACAGGGAAAATGCGGCTTTTGTACACGTATACGTTCTTTTTAGGTTGTTAACAAATAGGGTTGTTTTTTCGGAAAACAACACTTTGAAAAGCAAACACATAGTAGTTGGAATGCAACTACTATGTGTTTGGCCGCTAACTACTATGAGTTTGCCTTGCAAGGAAGTACTCCTTGCAAGGGTGGTGTATGTTAAATCCCCTGAATGTAGGTATTCTTCCGTTTGTTAGTTTGTAACTTTCTGATTGTCAATCGGATAGAATGCGTGTGCAGAATGTAGTATTATTTTTTTATTCTCCCTGTAGGGGAACCCTCAACGGTGTAGTACTTTTCAGAACTTCGCCATCTTGATGGCATCGATGGCGCACTCGTCGCCCTTGTTACCTAAGCGTCCGCCGCTGCGGTCCTGTGCTTGTTGCAGGTCGTTGGTGGTCAGCAGGCCGTAGATGACGGGTATCTCGCTGGTGGCGTTCAGGCGTGCTATGCCGTAGGTGACGCCCTGGCAGATGTAGTCGAAGTGTGGCGTCTCGCCGCGGATGACGCTTCCGAGGATGATGATGGCGTCATAGCCGCCGTGGAGGGTCATCTGGTGGGCACCGTAGATGAGCTCGAAGCTACCGGGGACAGTCTTCACGTGAATGTTCTCCGGCAGTGCTCCGTGCTTCTCCAGCGTCTTGACGGCTCCGTCGAGCAGTGCTCCCGTGATTTCGGGATTCCATTCTGCGACGACGATGCCGAAGCACATGTTGCTGGCATCGGGTATGTCTGCGGGGTTGTAGTCGGACAGGTTATGCAGTGCTGTTGCCATGTCGTTGTCTTGTTTGCGTGATAGTGCTCAGTAGGGGGCTTCCCTGTTAGTTGGAAGCCCGCTCTATGTACTTGTCGATGTCCTGGAAGGCAGGCGAGTTGACATACTTCTTCTTGATGTCCTGATAGATTTCCAGAGCCTCAGCCTTCTTGTTCTGGCTTTCTAGGATGATGCCAGCCTTCTTCAGTGCCAGCGGAGCGATGCTCAGGTTGGTGTTGTCCTCAGCCTGCTTGTCAGCCATCTTTGCAGCGTTCTTGAAGCAATCGACAGCCTTGTCCAGCTGGTCGTTGTTGGCATAGATGTCTCCCAGTGCCATCTGTGAGGCGGGGCTGATCTCCATGTCGTCGGCAGTATCGAACTTGTCGACATACTCCAGTGCCTTCTTCCAGTCAGGCTTCTGCTGGTGTGCATAGCACAGTCCGGCGTAGAGGTTTGCCAGATTGCCGGCATCGGTACCGCTGTAGTCGGCAGCTATGTTGAGGAATCCCTTGAAGGTTGCGCCGTCGCCTTTGAGCGCCTTGTCAAACTGCTCGGCATTGAAGTATTCCTGTCCCTTGGCAAGGGCGGTGCTTGCCTCCTGCTCCTTGGGTTCCAGCACGTAGTTCTTGACGAGGATGCAGCCCAGTACAATCAGTACGATTGCGGCAACTGCGATGATGATGGCTTTCTTGTACTTCAGGAAGAAAGCCTCCGACTTGTTCAGGGTCTCGTTCAGTTCTGCGGCACCCTGCTGTTCTTTTTGTTTTGCCATTTGTTGATATGTTCTTTTTATTTGTTTATACGATTGTATATGTCTTTAATATCTGTTTGCCTTAAGTTCATAAGGCGGTGCAAAATTACAGAAATAATCCCACACCGTGAAATTTCTCACCGACTTTTTTCGTTTGACTCATACAGTTTCTTATTTATTTCGTACCTTTAAAGAAGGTACTTCCGCTCGGAAGAGCAAAGAAAAACAAGTTTTCCTTTTGCTTTTCCCTCGCTTAATCGTACCTTTGCATCGATGATACTGCGTCGTATATCTATATTGAACTACAAGAACATCAGGGACGCAACGCTGGAGCTGTCGCCGAAGATGAACTGTCTGATAGGCCGTAACGGGGTGGGGAAGACCAACTTCCTCGATGCCGTCTACTACCTGTCGTTCTGCAGGAGTGCCTACAACACGGCCGACTCGCAGAACATCCTGCACCAGGCTGACTTCTTTGTCCTGCAAGGCAGCTATGAGAGCGATGCAGGAGAGCCGGAAGACATCTACTGCGGCATGAAGCGGGGCACGAAGAAGCAGTTCAAGCGCAACAAGAAAGCCTACAAGCGGCTGTCGCAACACATCGGACTCATCCCCGTCATCTTTGTCTCACCCTCCGACTCCATCCTCATCGAGGGCGGCAGCGAGGAGCGCCGCCGGCTCATGGACGTGGTCATTGCCCAGTATGACCATGCCTATATCGAGGCGTTGTCATCCTATAACAAGGCGTTGCAGCAGCGCAACACCCTGCTGAAGCAGGACGACGAGCCCGATGCCTCGCTGATGGACATCCTTGAGATGCAGATGGCACAGTATGGTGAGGCTATCTACAAGAAGCGTGAAGCCTTCGTCAGGGAGTTCATTCCCGTGTTTCAGGACATCTACCGGCGCATCTCCGAGGCGCAGGAGCAGGTGTCGCTCAGCTACATCTCGCACGCTCAGCGCGGCGATCTGCTGGACGTCATCCGCCGCGACCGCATGAAAGACCGTGCCGTGGGCTACTCGCTGCACGGCATCCACCGCGACGACCTGGAGATGCTCCTCGGCGGCTACCCCATGAAGCGCGAGGGCAGTCAGGGACAGAACAAGACTTTCGTGCTGGCGTTGAAGCTGGCACAGTTCAACTTCCTGCGTCGTACAGCCAGCAACACCACGCCGCTGCTGCTCCTCGACGACATCTTCGACAAGCTCGATGCCCACCGTGTGGAGCAGATCGTGCAGTTGGTGTCGGGCGAGGACTACGGTCAGATTTTCATTACCGATACCAACCGCGACCATTTAGACAAGATCTTGTCGGGCAGTGGCTTCGACTATAAGATATTTGCCGTTGACCAGGGGGAGATTACAGAAAAGGAGGTGAACCATGTTCAAGCGTGAGGTGAAGCCCTTGAGCGAAGTCCTGAACCAGTTTCTCAGGCGCGAAGGACTGGAGATGCCGCTGTTGCAGAAGCGACTCGTCGACAATTGGGACGACATCGTGGGGAAGGCGGTAGTGCGGTATACGGGTGAGAAGTTCATCCGCAACCAGACGCTGATGGTGAAAATCACCAATCCAGCCCTGCGTGCCGACCTGTCTATGATGCGGTCACAGCTGGTGAAGCGGCTCAACGACAGCGTCGGCTCAATGGTTATCACGGAAATCAAGTTTTATTAACCCCACCCCTCCCGTACAGGAAGGGAGACAGAATGAGGGAAGGCTACTCATAACTATCCTTATATCACGATGTCCATGCGGACATCGTTTTCTTCTGTCGGAATGCCCGGCATCTTCTGGAAATCAAAGCATACACCTATTTTATAAGCCTGCTCCAACTGGGGCAGGAAGCGGTCGTAGTAGCCCTTGCCGCGCCCCAGCCGGTTGCCGCGGGTGTCGAAACTCATGCCGGGGACCACTGCAACGTCTATCTGCGAGTAGTCGGTAAACCGTTCGCCGACGGGTTCCATGATGTTGAAGAAGCCCCCTTGCAGGTCCTGCGGACCGCTGTAGCGGCGCAACTCCATGTCTTTCTCGCCGACGACAACGGGCAGCAACACCGTCTTCCCCTGTCCAGCAAGCGTGTCTATGGCATTGTGGGTGCACACCTCGTCGTCCAAGGAGTAATACATCAGTATGGTCTTCGACTGGGCTACGGCGGGATTGGCAAGCAGCCGCTTCATGATGGCCTCCGACTGCCTGCGCATCTCTTCTGCCGAAACCATGCCTTTCAGCATCCGGATGTGCGTCCGTAATTCTGCTTTCGTCATGCTGCCTTCTTGTTTTTGGGCTTTGCCGGCTTCGGTTTTTGCGGGAATGCCTCATGTTTGCTGAACACTTCGAGCGCTGCCTTGATGGTGGGGTCGTCACGGTTGAGGAATTCGTTCCATGCCTGTTCGTCCAGGATGTTGTAGATGATGCGGCTGTCGATGAACCTTTCGAACAGCGAGTGCGACTTGTTGAGCATGAGGTTGCGCCGCTTCAGTCCGTTCTTGTCGGCAAAGTTGGCAAACTGCTCCACGAGGTTCTGCTGCTTCAGGTAGCTGGCAAGGTGGGGCATGTCCTCAAACTTCTTCAGCCGCAGGCGGTTGGCGTCGGTATAGTTGAAGGCAAACTGCAGGATGAGTCCCCGCATCACCGCCTCTTTGTAGTAGGAGGTGACGTTCATCGTGTCTTCAGGAATGAAGATGTCGGGGGTGATGCCGCCGCCCCCATACACCGTCCTGCCTATGCTCGTGTGGTAGGCAGGGCCGGTATGCTTGATGCTGTCTTGCGAGAAGAACTCCCCGTGCTCGTAGCGCGACAGCATGTCCTGCTCATATCCGGCTTCGTCGCCCATCGTGTAGGGCTTCTGTATGCAGCGGCCGGAGGGCGTGTAGTAGCGGGCTATGGTCAGGCGTATCATGCTGCCGTCTGAGAACCCTATCTGTTGCTGTACCAGTCCCTTGCCGAAGGAGCGTCGTCCGATGACGGTTCCGCGGTCGTTGTCCTGTATGGCACCGGCGAATATCTCTGCTGCCGACGCCGACCCCTCGTTGATGAGCACCACCAGCGGTATCTGCTGGAAGCCGCCGCGCCCGTCGCTGCGGTAGTCTGTGCGTGGCGACTTGCGTCCCTGCGTGTAGACGATGAGGCGGTTCTTGGGCAGGAACTCGTTCACCATCTGTGTGGCAGCCTGCAAGTAGCCGCCGTTGTTGTCGCGCAGGTCTATAATCAGGTTTTCGCATCCCTCCGTCGATAGGTCCAGCAGGGCTGCCAGCATCTCGGCATAGGTGCGTTCGCCGAAGTTCTTGATGCGGATGTAGCCCGTCGTGTCGTTCAGCATGTAGGTTGCCGAGACGCTCTTGGTGGTGATGTCACCTCTGGTGACGACGAAGTTCTTCACTTTCTGCTCACCATAGCGCAAGATGCCAATCTTCACCTTCGTGTCTTTCGGTCCCTTCAGCCGGTGCATGGCTTCTTCGTTCGTGGCTACCTTGCCCACGAAAGGCTTGTCGTCGATGGTGACGATCTTGTCGCCAGCCATGATGCCGGCACGTTCTGCCGGTCCGCCCTTGATGACGTTCTGTATGTGGAGCGTGTCCTTGCGGATGTTGAACTCGATGCCCACGCCGGAGAACGAGCCGCGCAGGTCGTCGTTGGCTATCTGCACATCCTTGGCATTGATGTAGACGGAGTGCGGATCCAGCTCGGCAAGAATCTGCGGGATGGCCTTTTCCACGAGGCTGTCGATGTTGACGGTGTCTACATACTGGTCATCAATGATGTGCAGGAGGTTGTTCAGCCTGTTGCTGCCGCTGTTGATGATGTTCAGCCTGTTGCCGGAGAAGTGGTTGGTATAGAATGTTCCGATGGCAATGCCGATGATGACACAGAGTGCCATCAGCAAGGGCATAAAGCGGTTTTTGTTCTGGTTCATCGCGGGATTGTTGTATGGTTCTTGATAACTGCTATTCGTCTGGGTTCATGTAGATGACCTCTATGCCGGCACGCCGCAGCAGGTTGATGCCGTCTTCCAGCCGGTATTGTTCGCCGTAGACGACGCGCTTGATGCCTGCCTGTATGATGAGCTTGGCACACTCTATGCAGGGCGATGCCGTGACGTAGAGCGTGGAGCCGTCGGAATTGTTCGACGAGCGTGCCAGCTTGGTGATGGCGTTGGCCTCGGCATGCAGCACGTAGGGCTTGGTGACGCTGTTGTCGTCTTCGCAGATGTTCTCGAATCCGCTGGGCGTACCGTTGTATCCGTCGCTGATGATCATCTTGTCCTTGACCACAAGCGCCCCCACCTGCCGCCGTTTGCAGTAGGAGTTCTCTGCCCAGATGCGTGCCATGCGCAGGTAGCGCATGTCTAAGCGTTGCTGCTTCAGGCTGGTGATGCCGTTCCTCTCTAATAGTGCGTCGATGGTGGGTTCGCCGCCGCGGAAACGTTTGTAGAGGGTCATGGGGTGCTCGGTGCCTCCCTTGGAGAGGATGCAGTCGCGGAAGCGCTGTGCGGTGGCAGTGTTGAAGATGCCCTCGCGCTTGAACACGGCGAAGGCGTCGGCATCCAGCACCTCTGCCCACTTGTAGCTGTAGTATCCGGCAGCATATCCGCCTGCCATGATGTGCGAGAACTGCGTGGTCATGCAGGTGTCTGTGCGCTGCTTTCCGAGCATGGCGCGTTCCCAGGCTTTCTTCTCAAACGGGATGATGTCTTCCGTGAACTCCTCCTTCTGTGTGTAGTATGCCATGTCGAGGAGTCCGAACGACACCTGTCGCAGGCACCCCATCGCCACGTTGAAGTTGCGGCTGGCAACGATGCGGTCGATCAGTTCGTCGGGCATGGGCTCTCCCGTCTGGTAGTGGAAGGCAAAGGTACGGAGGAAGTCTTTCTCTATGGCGAAGTTCTCCATGAATTGCGACGGCAGCTCCACGAAGTCCCACCACACGTTGGTGCCGCTCAGACTCTCGAAGCGGCTGTTGGCGAACATGCCGTGCAGCGAATGGCCGAACTCGTGCAGGAAGGTCTCCACCTCGCCGAGCCGCAACAGTGCCGGCTTCTCGTCGGTAGGCTTGCTCAGGTTCATCACCAACGACACGTGCGGACGCACGTTCTCGCCCGTCTTGTCTTCTATCCACTGACCTTGGTACTCGGTCATCCAGGCACCGTCGTGCTTGCCCTTGCGCGGATGGAAGTCTACATAAAGCACGGCAAGATACGTTCCGTCCTTGTCGTAGACCTCGTATGGCTTGACGTCGGGATGGTAGACGGGAATGTCCTTGTTCTCCTTGAAGGTGATGCCATAGAGCCGTGTGGCGAGTCCGAAGACTCCTTTGATGACGTTAGACAGCTCCAGGTAGGGTCTCAGCATCTCCGGGTCGAGGTTGTACTTCTGCAACTTCAGCTTCTGAGCATAGTAGGCGGTGTCCCAAGGTTGCATCTTGAAGTCGTCGCCCTCCATCTCCTTCGCCATCTTCTTCAGTTCTTCCAGTTCGGTCTGTGCCGTGGGCTTGTAGGCATCAATCAGGTCGTTGAGCAGCTTGTAGACATGTTCCACGTCGGTAGCCATGCGGTGTTTCATGACGTAGTCGGCATAGGTGTCGTAGCCCAGCAGCTGAGCCATCTCGCGGCGCAGGTTGATGAGGCGCTTGCAGATGTCGATGTTGTTCTCGCTGTTGTCCTTGATGCAGAGCGTGTTGCGCGCCATATACATCTGTTCGCGCAGGTTGCGGCGCGTGCTGTACATCATGAACGGGCCGTAGCTCGGCGAGTCGAGGGTGAACACCCATCCCTCCAACTGGCGTTCCTTGGCAGCCTCGGCAGCGGCTTCGCGTGCCGTGTCGGGCAGTCCGTCGAGGTCTTTCTCGTCGGTGAGGTGCAGGGTGTAGGCTTTGTTCTCCTTCAGCAGGTTCTGCGAGAACTGGAGTGAGCACATCGAGGCCTCTTCGGTCAGCGCACGAAGGCGGTCTTTCTCCTCGTCGTTGAGCAGGGCACCGCTGCGCACAAACCCGTCATAGCTGTTGCGAAGCAGCATCTCCTCCTCGGCAGAGAGCTGTCGCGGCGGCGTGGCATCGTTGCCGAAGAAGCTGTCGTAGACCTTCTTGATGCGCTCGAAGAGTTTCGGGTTGAGGCTGACGTCGTTGGAGTGCTTGGTCAGGATGGGGCTCATCTTCTGTGCCAAAGCCTCCATGTCGTCGTCGGTTTCGGCACTGAGCAGGTTGAAGAACACCGACGACACGCGGTCGAGCAGGTCGTAGTAGTGCTTGCGTCCATCGACCTCATCGTCGCGGATAAGGGTGTTTTCAAACGTCGGCTCTTCGGGGTCGTTGATGATTTTCTCGATTTGTTCGTCTTCACGGCGTATGCCTTCCATGAAAGCTTCTTCATAGTCGGCCAGCGTGATGCGGTCGAAGGGAGCCGTTTCGTGCGGTGTTCCGTAGGGAACTAAAAACGGATTGATATGTTCACTCATTGTCTTTTCTCTCAAATTTTGTGCTCTTACAGACCTTTTATCCTGTGCGTTAGCCTGTTTCAAGTTGCAAAAGTACATAAAATCAGCGGTAGAACAAAAAGAACTTGTTCTTTTTTTTGCAGGAAATGTCATACCTTTGCAGCCGAAAAGCATCTGAACGATGTTGAAACCGACGATAAAGTACACGATATGATACCATATACCGACTCTGCATTCATACACACCTTCCAGCAGGTCATGGAGTTTTTGGGAACTTTTGCCTTCGCCATCTCAGGCATCCGGCATGCAGCATCCAGGCACTACGACTGGTTTGGCGGCTATGTCTGTGGCTTTGCCGTGGCGATAGGCGGCGGAACGTTGCGCGATGTGATGCTGGGGGTGACACCTTTCTGGATGACCAACGCCATCTATGTCGTCTGTACGGCGCTGGCTTTGCTCTTTGTCGTGATTTTTGGCAAGGTGATGAAGCGTCTGGACAATGCGTGGCTGGTGTTCGACACGATAGGTCTGGCGTTCTTTACCGTGGCAGGTTTGCAGAAGACACTCGCCATGGGACATCCTTTCTGGGTAGCCATCATCATGGGGTGTATCACTGGTGCGGCGGGGGGCATCATCCGTGACGTGCTGCTCAACAGTGTCCCCGTCATCTTCCGGAAGGAAATCTATGCGATGGCATGTGTGGCTGGCGGTCTTGTCTATTGGCTTCTGATGATGGTGGGTGCTGAGCCTCCCGTTGCCGCCGTCGGTACTTTCGTGACGGTCTGCCTCATCCGCTACCTGGCAGTCCGCTACCATATCTCGCTGCCCATGCTGCATGGCGGCGACAACAAGTAGTCGTTGTCCGGCGTTCATCGGTTGATGAACGCTTGTTTGTTCAGAGTTTTTCTAATTGAGGAATACAGATTCTGCCCCGATAGAGGGTGAGGAGTCCGCGACGCTGCATGTCGTTGAGGGCGTGTGAGATGTCGATCCGGCTGTCGTTGAGCTCTGTTGCCAGCCGTGTCATCTTGATGTGCAGCGTTTTCTCGCCGTCGGGCGTGAGGCAGTGGCGGCGGATGAAGCGCGTGATGTGACCTTCGAGCGTCGTGGGGGGGATGTGCCAGCATTCGCGGTTCGCTTTCTGAGTCTGTGCCGTGAGCGTGTTCAGCAGGTTCAGACGGAAGATTTCATAGTCCGACATGAGGCGTATCACCTCCATCTTGTCGAGGGTGATGAACTGGCAGAACGTCTTGGCGGTGAAGGTGCGAGTGTAGTGCTGGTGCAGGCCGAACAGGTGTTCGGGCTGCAGTATGGCGGGAGCCGCTAAAAGTTCGGTCAGCCGGTAGCCGTGGTCGTCGGCAACAGACTCCACGGTGAGCGTGCCTTTCTGCAGGAAGTGCAGGTGGGTGCACGCATCGTGCTCCTTCACCACGGGCTTGCCTTCGGCAACTTTTCGGAAGCCGAACTTCGTTTGTCCGAGGATAGACGTCAGGTCGGCTTTGCCCATGCCCTGAAAGAGGGGCAGGGTGACGAGGGCAAGGGAGAAAGGTGACCGTGTGTTCATTCGAGTATCTTCTTTTCCATGTTGGGCGAATACCATGTCTTCAGCTCACCCTGGCTGTCGCTGTAGATGAAATATGCCATCAGCTCCGGATGGTTCTCCAGGAGTTTCCTGGCTTTCTCGATGCCCATGACCATGAACGACGTGGCGTAGGCGTCGGCTGTAGCGCAGTTTCCGGCAATGACCGTTGCCGACAAGAGGCTGTGCTGTACGGGGTAGCCGGTCTTGGGGTCTATGGTGTGGGCATATTTCTTGCCGCCTTTATAGTAGAAGTTGCGGTAGTTGCCGCTGGTAGCCATCGACTTGTCGGTCACGTTGAGCACCGTCTGCAGCTCGCCACCGGTGCTCAGGGAGTCGTCAACAGGCTTGGTGACACCAATCTTCCACGGCAACCGCTTGGCGCTGACACCCTTGGTGACCACTTCTCCGCCTATCTCTACCATGTAGTTCTGTATGCCTTTGCTGGTAAGGTAGCGCCCCACGGCATCGGCTCCGTAGCCTTTGGCGATGGCTGAACAGTCGAGCATGATGCCGGGAATGGCCTTCACGACTTGCTGCATGCCCTTCGGTCCGTCCTTCATGCTGACCTTCTGGTAGCCTACATACTGCCGGATGCTGTCTACCTGTGCCGCAGTAGGCATAGTGCCGTTCTTGAATCCGAAGCCCCAGGCGTTGACAAGGGGAGCCACGGTGATGTCGAATGCTCCGTCGGTGTCCTTGGAAACCTGCATGGCTAACCGGAAAACCTCTGCGAACATCTTGCCCGTTTCGTCGTCGGGGATGTCGGTCATGCCTTGGTTGACACGGGTGATGACCGACTGCTTGTTGAACATCGACAGGGCGTTGTCTACCTTCTTCAGCTCGTTTTCTATGTCTTTCTGCAGGTTCTCGTCGCTTTGGTAGGTGATGGTGTAGGTGGTCCCGAAGACGAACCCTTGGTTCTTCTGGTACGGCATGTTCTGTTGCTGGCGGATGACCAGCACCGTGCCGACGATGAGCAGCAACAGGAAGGGCAGCTGCCAGATGAGTCTTTTCTTTCTCTTCTCGTCCATTACAATTCAAAAATGATATTAAACGTTGCACCAAGGGTCGACGAACCAGACTTGCCGAAGCCGGGGACATACCACGGATCGCCTAACTCTCCGCTGGTCTGCCTGAAGCGGTTGCGGTAGCGGACGCTCCATCCGAGCCGCAACGGACCGATGATCTTGGCGTCGACACTGGCGACAAGCTCTGCCCAGTGGCAGGTGGCCTTGATGTCTGTGCCTCCGTATGGGGCATCTATTCCTGAGATAGGGTCGACGAGATTGTGGCGGCTGACGTCGAACTTGAACGACGTGAACGCATAGCGGGCGCCTAAATACACGCGATAGATGTCGTGCTTGTTCTTCAGCAGGTTGAAGTCGCAGCCTATGCGCACGTAGGGAGCACTCGTCTTGTAGCGGATGAAGGTCACCTCGTCTTCGTGGTTGGTGCGGCCGATGCCGAACTCCACGATGGGGAAGTAGCGGTCTTTCAGGTTCAGGCGGGCGGCAGCCTCATACTGACCATAGTTGCCAAACCACATCTGGGCGGCACCCACGACGTCGACACTCACGGCAACGCCACGGAACAGCGGTATGGTGTCGGGGGCTGCGGGGGGTGCCTTGCGCCGTTGTGCGCCGGCAGCCTGCGGGAGCATGGCCAACAGACTAATCGTGAGGGCGCAGATACAGGTACAGATGTTCTTTCGTCGCATCATAGTCTACGTTGGGATGGTTGATGACAATGTCTTCGATATAGCGCTTCGTGCTGCTCACTCCCGTCAGCGTGTGGAAGTAGTTGGGGCCGCACTCCACCGACTCGAAGTGTGGACGGTCGGTCTTCGACAGGTAGACGGTGTCCTTCCACTCGGTGCCTTCCTTCGACTTGAAGAGGAATGCCAGCCGGTCGGTCTCCTGGACGAAGCTCAGGGGGACGGTGAAGAAGGTCAGGTTGACACCGCGGTTGTAGACGATGGTGTCGGTGCCGTTGGCGCGTATGGCGCGGACGGTCAGCGTGTCTTTCAGCGTGTCTACCTCGCCTTTCAGCACGAAGCGTGCCATGACGCTGTTGTTCAGCGGACAGTCTATCGACGTGCAGGAGGCGATGCTGGCGGTCAGCATCATGGCTATCGCCGTCAGCGTTGCCGCTGCCATCAGTCTTGCTCCCGGCATGTTGTTCTTCACCTTCATGGTAGTTACTCGTTCGGTTGGGGTCTATTTGTTCTCGATATGCAGGGTCTCGGCTATCTGGTAGTCGTTGCGCTGGGTCGACGAGCGGCTGATGAGGTCGCCGAGGAAGCCGGCAAGGAACAGCTGCGTTCCTATCATCATCGTCGTCAGGGCGATGTAGAAATAGGGGGAGTTGGTAATCAGGTTGTGATAGACACCGTTGGACAGGTCTATAATCTTGTTGATGCCGATGGCGATGACGGCAATGAAGCCGATGAAGAACACGATGCTGCCCAGGAAGCCGAACACGTGCATGGGCTTCTTGCCGAAGGTGCCGAGGAACCAGAGCGTCAGCAGGTCGAGATAGCCGTTGACGAAGCGGTTCAGTCCCATGAACTTCGACGAGCCATACTTGCGTGCCTGGTGGTGTACCACCTTCTCGCCAATCTTGTCGAAGCCGGCGTTCTTTGCCAGGTAGGGGATGTAGCGGTGCATCTCGCCATA
>DEJO01000042.1:0-3115 GCA_002353555.1 Prevotella sp. UBA2746
AGATGGTTCGCACCATCAAGTATTTGGCAGAATTGAAATAAGCAGCGAGAGCAAATGCAAGCTTGCTTGCAATTTGCCGAGTCGCGTTTTCAATCGACGAAGTTAATTGAAATAATACATTTCATTCATACATGATGAAAGCCGTCCGACACTGCGTCGGGCGGCTTTCTGTCTTGTGCCGCCATGCAGACAAATACAATCTTTTTGTCTTTTTCTTTGTCGGAATGCGAAAAAATGTATATCTTTGTGGCAAATTCAGTCATTAATCATCAACTTTAAAACCTAAATCGCTAATGAAACCTATCAGACCACTTACAAAAACACTGGCGGCGATAGCTGTCATGTTTGCATGTTCGCTTCCTGCGAACGCTCAGTTCGGCAACATTCTGAACAAAGCAAAGGACAAGGTAGTAAGCAATGCCAAGCATTCGGTAAAGCAAGCCGCTGAAAAAGCTGTTGACAAGGCTACGGAAAAGGCCAAGCAGAAAGCCTATAAGACCATCGTCAAGAAGGTGCTCGGAGGAAAACAGCTGCCGGAACTTCCCTGGACGATGGCTGAGACCACGTTCGTAGACCTCAATCGCGGTGAGCGTGCGGGCATGACCAACGCCTATGTATGGCTGATGAACTGTGGCGACCTGAGCAACCAGGACATGATAACCCTGCGCGACCAGATGATGGCACGCTATGCTGCCAACAACAAGATACTCTTGGCTGACGAGGCAGGCGGCTTGTCGTCGATGCTCGGACAGGCTGGCTACCAGATTCTCAACGAAGTGAAGCAGGAGCAGGCTCGCTTCTGGGCGTTCTACGGTGCCATCAAGAACAGCCTGAACATCCACGCTTCGGGCATCAAGCCGAAAGATAACCATAAGACCACCGTACAGCTTAACAATGCCGGACTCGTCTGCAGCCGCATGGGTGGAGGCTTCGGGGTCATCCTCGGAGTGAGAAACGACAAGGGACGATTCCTCGACCTCAAAGGCAACGGTACCTATCTGGACGATGAAGACCTGGAGAAGGCGAAGGACTGCTGCCGCAGGATTCTGAACTACGGATTCCTGCTGGAAGGTATCGACGGCACGCAGGACGACAAGGCGTCTATACAGAACCTCATCGACAACAAGCTGTTCGGAGAGACGGGATACGACACAGACTGGGCGTTCGAGACTAACCGCGCAGCCATGTATGCCAAGCTGTTGGGAGAGGCTTGCATGTCAAACAGCCCCAGCAACATCGAGCGTCAGGCTAAGCCGAAGGCAGGCACGATGAACAAGTCGCTCAGGGCGAAGGCACTTGCTTTGGCAAAGGCTGACGACTCCAGCGTCGTCGATGTGGTCATCACCAGCAACCATTGGAATGTGACTCCGCTGGAGCGCCGTTCCGTCAGCGGTTATATCATCCGCAACACCAAGAACGGCAAGCAGGCTTCCGGTCGCTCGTGGTGCCAGGACTACATGGGCGGCGGTAAGTATGGGGCTCTGCGTCCCTATGGTGTCGGCACAGATATGTTCTATATCAAGTAACGTGCCCCAACTCATTACCATACTCGGACCGACGGCAAGCGGCAAGACAAGTCTTGCCGTAGCCTTGGCTGCACACATCATGCAGGAGGGTAGGTCGGCAGAGATCATCTCTGCCGACTCACGTCAGGTGTACCGGGGAATGGACATCGGTACAGGAAAGGACCTGGAGGAATATAACATTCATCCCTCAACCATCCCTTACCACCTGATTGACATTTGCGAACCGGGAACGAAGTATAACCTCTTCCAGTACCAGCAGGACTTCCTTACTGCCTACGAGGATATAACGGGTAGGGGAGCGCAACCCATTCTCTGCGGTGGAACAGGGCTCTACATCGAGTCGGTGCTGAAAGGATACACCCTCTCCCCCGTACCCCAAAATCCGGAACTCCGTGAGCAGTTGGCAGACAAGTCGTTGGACGAGCTGACCACGATGTTGCGTGAACTGAAGCAGAAGAACGGGTCGGTGATGCACAACAAGACGGATGTCGATTCCGTACAGCGTGCCATCCGAGCCATCGAGATCGAGACCCATAACCTGCATACTCCCATGCCGGAGCGTCCCTTTCCCAAGATACCCTATATAATAATAGGTGTAAACATCGACCGGGAGGAACGAAGGCAGAAGATTACAAAACGCCTGAAGCAACGTCTTGAAGAAGGCATGGTCGACGAGATACGCGGACTTCTCGACCGTGGCATCCCTGCCGAGGACCTGATTTATTACGGGTTGGAATACAAATACGTCACGGAGTATGTCATCGGACGGCTCTCCTACGACGAGATGTTCCGTCAGTTGGAGATAGCCATCCATCAGTTTGCCAAGCGCCAGATGACGTGGTTCCGGGGAATGGAGCGCCGAGGGTTCACCATCCATTGGATTGATGCCCTCCTGCCGATGGAAGAGAAAGTGAAGCAGATTGTTCGGATTGTTCAGAATACTCCGAATACTCGGAATACTCAGAATATTCCGAATACTCAGAAATAATACCAGCTATGAATAATAATACAGACAACAAGTGGGGCATCCTCTATTGCCCGAAAGGTGGCATCATCAGCACACCGCACAAGCGTTGGGAGCGTATAGAGGCAGCTTTGCGCGACCAGCATGTAGACTTCGACAAGATTCAGAGCGAGAGTGTCGGAAGTGTGGAGCGTCTCATCAAGATGATGATCAACAACGGCTATAAGACCATTGTCATCGTCGGTGGCGACTCTGCGCTGAACGATGCCGTCAACTGCCTGATGCAGGTAGAGCAGAAGGTGCGCGACGAAATCGTTCTGGGCGTCATCCCCAACGGTATGATGAACGACTTTGCCCACTTCTGGGGTTTCGATGAAGGCGAGATAGAGCAGACCATAGCCTGGCTGAAGCAGCGGCGAGTGCGCAAGATAGACCTCGGCTGTATCCGTTACCAGAACAAGAAGGGTGAACGTTGCCACCGCTACTTCCTCAACTGTGTCAATATTGGACTGATAGCAGACATCATGAACCTGCGCCGCCAGACGCGCCGCCTCTTCGGCTCGCGTACCTTGTCTTTTATCTCGTCGCTCTTCGTTATGCTTTTCCACCGCATGGAGTACAAGAT
>DEJO01000042.1:3163-3454 GCA_002353555.1 Prevotella sp. UBA2746
TCTTCGAGGGTATCTACCTCTTCCTGAAAGGCAAGTTCCTCAACCATCGCAGCGTTCACCCGTTCCGTACTCGTGAGATCGTCTTCGAAGAAGCCGAGCATGCCCTTGTCGGTGTCGACGGAAGGTTGATGAGCGGAGCACCGGTAGGTCCGTTCAAGGTCACCGTGACCCAGGAAGTCGTCAATTTCCTGATACCAGGTTGATGAAGGATGAAGCCTGTAAAAGAGGTGAAGAATGGCTGATAAGGTTTAAAAAACATCTGTTTTTGTAAAAAAATGGATGTTTTTTTTG
>DEJO01000042.1:3474-6821 GCA_002353555.1 Prevotella sp. UBA2746
AATATGAGTTATCTACGATTTGAAAAAGCCACGATGACCAACTTGGAGGCTTCTCTGCCGAAGGAACTCCTTCGTACGAACCGCTCAGGAGCCTATTCGTGTTCCACAATTGTAGACTGCAACACCCGTAAGTATCACGGGTTGTTGGTGGTTCCGGTTCCTGAACTGGACGACGACAACCACGTGCTGCTCTCTTCGCTGGATGTCACGGTAATCCAGCATGGTGCAGAATTCAATTTGGGACTCCACAAGTATCAGGGCNNGGCAACAACTACAGCCCGAAGGGGCACAAGTACATTCGCGAGTTCGATTGTGACAAGGTACCGACAACCATCTACCGTGTGGGTGGTGTCATTCTGAAGAAGGAATTCCTTTTCCAGAACTACGAAGACCGCCTCTTGATTCGCTACACCCTGGAAGACGCACATTCGGCAACGACGTTGCGCTTCCGTCCTTTCCTCGCCTTCCGCAGTGTCCGCCAGTTTACCCATGAGAACTCCACGGCATCCCGTGAGTATCATCCCGTAGACAACGGCATCAAGACCTGTATGTATGCCGGTTATCCCGACCTGTACATGCAGTTCTCCAAGAAGAACGAGTTCATCTTCCAGCCCGACTGGTATCGGGGTGTGGAATATCCGAAGGAACAGGAGCGCGGCTATGCTTCAAATGAAGACCTGTATGTACCGGGTTACTTTGAGATGACCATCAAGAAGGGCGAGAGCATTGTCTTTGCTGCCTCCACCTCAGAGACGAAGTCCAGCGGGCTGAAGAAGCTCTTCGAAGAGGAGGTTGGCTACCGCGCTCCCCGCGACAACTTCTTCCACTGTCTGGTCAACGCTGCCCACCAGTTCCACTATCGCATCAAGGACGACCGCTACATCCTTGCCGGCTATCCTTGGTTCAAGGTGCGTGCACGCGACACCTTCATAGCCCTTCCGGGCTTGACGCTGAGCATCGAGGAACAGAAGTACTTCGAGTACGTCATGGCAAGTGCCGAGAAAGAGCTGCGGGCGTTCATGGCAGGCAAGCCTCAGGGCAAGATCTACGAGATTGACAAGCCCGACGTACCTCTCTGGGCTGTATGGTGTATCCAGCAGTATGCCAAGGAGGTAGGCAAGGAGAAGTGTCTGGAGATGTACGGAAAACTCGTTCAGGACATCCTCGACTACATCATCAAAGGCAAGCATCCGCACCTTTCGCTGGAAGAGAACGGACTGGTACGTACCGAAGGGCGCGACCAGGCGATGACCTGGATGAACTCCACTGCCAACGGTCGTCCCGTCGTTCCGCGTACCGGCTTCATCGTCGAGTTCAATGCCCTCTGGTACAACGCCCTGAAGTTCGGTGCATCCTTGGCTGCCGATGCGAAGAATTCCAAGCGCGCCGAAGCCTTGGAGAAGCGTGCCGAACTTGCCAAGACCTCTTTCGTAGATACCTTCATGAACGAGTATGGCTACCTCTACGACTATGTAGACGGTACGATGGTCGACTGGAGTGTTCGTCCCAACATGATTTTTGCCGTAGCCTTCGACTACTCGCCGTTGAGCAAGGACCAGAAGAAGAGTGTCCTCGACATCTGTACCCGTGAGCTGCTCACCCCCAAGGGCTTGCGTTCGCTCTCGCCGAAGAGTGGCGGCTACAACCCCATATACGTCGGTCCGCAAACCCAGCGCGACTATGCCTACCACCAGGGAACGGCGTGGCCGTGGCTCGGCGGCTTCTACATGGAAGCCTGTCTGAAGCTCTACAAGCGTACACGCCTGAGCTTCCTCGAACGCCAGATGGTAGGCTACGAAGACGAGATGGCATACCACGCACTGGGTACCATCAGCGAACTCTTCGACGGCAACCCGCCCTTCCACGGACGTGGGGCCACCTCGTTCGCCATGAACGTAGGCGAAATCCTGCGTGCACTGGAACTGTTGGAGAAATATCAGTATCAATTCTAAAAATAGGAGGAACCGCAGATGAAAGTTTTAATGTTTGGATGGGAGTATCCTCCTCATGTGTTTGGCGGACTGGCAACAGCCAACTTCGGTATCTCCGAGGGCTTGAAGGCTCAGGGCGACATCGACATCACGCTGTGCCTGCCACATCCGTTCGGCGACGAGAGCCGCGATGCTGCCAATATCATTGCCATGAACGCCGTGCCTATTGCCTGGCGCGACGTCGACTACGACTATGTGAAAAACCGTGTAGGCAACGTCATGGACCCCGACACCTATTTCAGGCTCCGTGACCACATCTATGCCGACTTCAACTACATGAACGTCAACGACCTGGGATGTATGGAGTTTGCCGGAGGCTATCCCGGCAACCTGCACGAGGAAATCAACAACTATTCGGTCATTGCAGGTGTCGTGGCACGCGCCGAAGAGTTCGACATCATCCACGCCCACGACTGGCTCACCTACCCGGCAGGCATCCACGCGAAGAATGTGAGCGGCAAACCGCTCTGCATCCATGTCCATGCCACCGACTTCGACCGCTCTCGCGGCAAGGTGAACCCCACGGTCTATGGTATCGAGAAAGACGGTATGGACAATGCCGACTGNNCAGGATCCGCGCAAGTGCTTCACCGTTCACAATGCCGTCTATCCGCTGAAAGAAGAGCTGCAAGCCATTCCGCGTCCCGACCATACGGGCAAGGAGAAGGTCGTCACCTTCCTCGGACGTATCACCATGCAGAAGGGACCGGAGTACTTCGTCGAGGCTGCCAACATGGTGCTCCACCGCACCCGCAACGTGCGTTTCTGCTTTGCCGGCAGCGGCGACATGATGGACCAGATGATCTATCTCGCTGCCGAGCGAGGCATTGCAGACCGCTTCCACTTCCCCGGATTCATGCGCGGCAAGCAGGTATACGAGTGTCTGAAAAACTCCGATGTCTACGTCATGCCGTCCGTCAGTGAGCCGTTCGGCATCTCTCCGCTCGAAGCCATGCAGTGCGGCACGCCCACCATCATCTCCAAGCAGAGCGGTTGCGCCGAAATCCTGCACAACTGCATCAAGGTAGACTACTGGGACATCCACGCCATCGCCGACGCCATGTACTCCATCTGCCACAACGAGAGCCTCTTCCGCTACTTGCAGGAGGAAGGCAAACGCGAGGTAGACCAGATAACGTGGGTAAAGGTAGGTGCATGGATCCGCGAACTCTACATGCGCACGATGGGGTGGAGTTGAAAGGCCCCCCTCATTCCCCCCTCAAGGGGGGATGAACTGAAGTGATATAATAACAAAAGACCCAATGCCCTTGTATGGTCTTCCCCCCTTTAGGGGGGATAAGAGAGGGGCTTCATTATGAAAACAATTTGCTTATATTTTGAGATACATCAGATTAT
>DEJO01000040.1 GCA_002353555.1 Prevotella sp. UBA2746
AACGCCCCTTGCAGCAAGGGCACCGTTCCAGTGGCTATAAGTATGACCATCGCCATGAGGATGGCAGCCGATACGATTGGCGACTGTCCCTTGTTGGTAATCTCCGCGATGTCGAAGAAGTGCAAGTCATGCTTCAGTGCCGCCTTATCAATCTTTTTGTGAGCGGGAGAGGTAAAGAGCAACGAGTCACCTGCCCGCAGTACCACTTCGCGCGGCGGCTGCTCTATGCGCTCACCCTGTCGTGACACAGCCACCAGCGTCATCTGGTTGTCTTTCTCGAAAGTGGTTCTGGCAAGACGTGTATCAATCAGGCTGCTTCCAAAACGGACGTATGCTATAGAGAAGTTTCGCTCTTCTTCCTCTTCATTGACGCTGAATACAGGATAGTCGGTGCTGACAAAATCCATCTCTTCCGCCAGTTTCACCAAATCTTCGATCTGTCCTGCGAACACCAGCCGGTCGCCTCCCATCAGTGGTTCGTCATCGTTTACCGGCGAAAGTACACGATCGTTGTCGAAGTGAATCATCTCCACGAGGCTTCCTGCCGACACTTTGTTCAGTCCCAGTGCCCCGACCGTTTCGCCAATATGCGGATTATTAGAAGTGACCAGCAATTCCACGGTGTACTCGTTGGTCTTGTCGAAGACTGCTTCCGAACTTTTATTGTCTGGCAGCAGGCGGCGCAGGACAAAGACAACCAGCATGCCGCCAATAAGACATGTCAGTGCAGGAAGTGAAGGTTCAAAGATGTTCAAGGGATGCCCCGTCTTTTCTGCGTACAATCCGCTGACGACCAACCCTGACGTGGTGGCCATGATGAGCAAGGCACCTCCCATTCCGGAAGCATAAGCCATAGGAATGAGCAGCCGGGAAGGGCTCATAGACAGCTTCTTTGCCCACATCTTGACCACTCCCACGAAAAACATCACGACCGTGTCGTTGACAATAAAGGAGCTCATGACGGCAACGGGAAGCGTCAGGCGCATAAAAATCTGCCTCGGCTTCTTTGGCTGTCCAAGCACATGAGCCGTAACCCACTGAAGGACACCCGTATAAGAGAGTCCGGCAACCACTATGCACATGCTCCCAGTAATCAGCACCGGCGTGCTGACAAAGCCGGCAAACGCCTCTGTAACGTTCAAGACATCGGTGACATAAAGCACACCGACAGCACACAAAAACACAAAATCGGCCCTGAGGCGCGTCAACATCAAAGCCGCCATCACCGTAACCAACGTCACGATGGTAATCCATGCATCAATTCCAAATCCTAAAAACATGGCTGCAAAGGTACACTTTTATATTAAAAAGGCACCATTTCGGGATAAGAAATCACTAAAAGCATAGCTATCTGGTACGCTTTGCTAAATGATAAATAGTTTTAGTTTCGGTGACAGAATATAGCAAGAATGTGTTCACTACCTCGCTCGACCTTTGGATGTCTTGCTTGCAAAGAAACAGGGGAGGTTACAGGGAGAGTTTTTAAAAAAATTGTACATACGACACCATGTTTCGTAGACTGCTCTGGCTCAGCAGTTTACGTGACAGAGGAACGGGTGTAGGTATACGCTAATTGAGCGCAAGTCGTACACCGCCCCCAAAAGCTGAAAAAACAAACATTTAGTCCCTTTTCTGCAACTGTTATGTGTTTGCCTTCCAACTACTATGAGTTTGCAACGCAACTATATAGTAGTTAGCTTGCAAACTCATAGTAGTTGGAAGGTCGGTGTTCGACTTTCGCCTAAAAGTGTAGTACTTTATGCGACATCTGTCGCGTAAGTCGCTATGAATTAGTGGTTTACAGCGTCGGTGTCGTATGTATAATTTTATTTTTTATTTCCCCTGTAGGGGCACCACAGTGCAGAATAGCGCTCGAAACGTTGTCATCCTACACCCATGCTTCAACCGAACTCACATGTATTTTTATGATTCCTGCACCCCTTGAAGGCAACCATGCGGCATCACCTGCCGAAGAAAATCCGATATGCGCCAAAGAGCCCAAGCCAAAAGAACCGAAAAAAAGTTTAAAAATGGGGACTATCGCCAGTATTTTGTCGCTACTTTCACATAAAATACGTAATTTTGCAGGCTCTATTCATGATTAAAAGAAAAGAAAGAATGAGAAAGCTACTGATAGTATGTCTGTTACAAATCCTGACAATGGTTGCCTATGGTCAGCAGATGCTGACGTTGGAGGAATGCCGCGCCTTGGCACTTGCCAACAACAAGCAGCTGACAGCCACGAAGCTGAGCGAGGACATCGCCTACAACGCTCGTCAGGCAGCCAAGACGAAATACCTGCCGCGCGTGAACGGTGTGGCAGGCTACGAATTGTTCAGCCGCGAGATATCCATCCTGAACAACAACCAGAAGTCGGCACTGAGCAATCTCGGTACGAACGCGATGGGAAAGATAGGCTCCAGCGTTACTGATGTCGTCACGGGCATGGTCCAGAAAGGCATCATCACGCCTCAGACCGCCCAGGAGTTGTCCGGGATGTTCCAGCAGATCAGCACCCCGCTGGCACAGAAAGGCAACGAGATAGGCAACAGCATCCGCGACGCCTTCCGTACCGACACCCGCAACATGTTTGCTGCCAGCATCGTGGTGACCCAGCCCCTGTACATGGGCGGCGGCATCACGGCAGCCAACGAGATGGCACGCATCAACCAGGAGCTTGCCAAGAACGTCGTGGAGAACACCCGACAGTCTACCCTATTCGCAATAGACAACGCCTACTGGCTTGCCGTATCGCTGAAGAACAAGGAGAAACTTGCCAAGGACTTCCTTGGGTTGGTGAAGAAACTGGACGATGACGTACACAAGCTGATACGCGAAGGCGTTGCCACCCGTGCCGACGGGCTGAAGGTTGACGTAGCCGTAAACAATGCCGAGATGACCGTCACACAGGTGGAAGACGGAGTGTCGCTCGCCAAGATGTACCTGTGTCAGCTCTGCGGACTCCCTCTCGACGGCAGCATCACCCTTGCCGACGAACAGAACATCGGCAACAGCATCACGCTGACAGCTGAAGAACTGGCTGCCCCCACCCCATCGGCATCCGACGACAGCCTGCACAGCAACCGCCCGGAGGTGAGGCTCTTGGAGAACGCCGTCGACCTGAGTGAGCAAGCCACCAAGCTGACACGGGCACTCTATCGCCCGCACGTCATGCTGACAGGTGGCCTCCTGGTCACCAATCCTAATGTATACAACGGATTCGAGCACAAGTTCAAAGACCTGTGGAGCGTGGGAGTCATGGTTCAGGTGCCCATCTGGAACTGGCGCGAAGGGCGCTATAAGATCAACGCCAGCAAGACCGCCACAGCCATTGCCCGCATGGAACTGGCAGACCTGCGCGAAAAAATCTCTTTGCAGGTGGAGCAAAGCCGCTTCAAAGTGAAAGAAGCACAGAAGAAGGTAGCCATGACGACGAAGAACATGGCGAGTGCCGAAGAGAACCTGCGTTGTGCCAACGTAGGATTCCGCGAAGGCGTGATGACCATTACCGAGGTGATGGAGGCGCAGACAGCATGGCAAAAGGCTCAAACCCAGAAGATAGACGCAGAGATAGAGGCCAAGCTGAGCCAGATAGAACTGCAAAAAGCACTGGGAAAACTTTAAAGTAATTGATAATTGATAATTCATAATTTATGTCAGCAAAAACGCAACATAACAACATTCTGCTTGCCATCATAGGATTTGTGGCAGTGGTTGCAGCCGTGGCAATCATCGGATGGTTTGCCCTCGACCGCACGACGGAAGTCATACAGGGTCAGGTCGAAGTGAGCGAATATCGTGTTTCATGTAAACTCCCAGGCAGGATAGTAGAGCTGAGAGTGAAAGAAGGCGACTACGTACACGTTGGCGACACGCTTGCCATACTGGAGATGCCAGAAGTGAACGCACAGCAGAAAGCGTCTGAAGCCGCCGTAGGTGTTGCCAATGCCGTCAGCGACCTTGTCGATGCCGGTGCCAGAAGGGAGACAGTGGAAGGAGCCTACCAACTCTACCAGCAAGCCCTCTCTGCCAACAAGTTGGCTGAAAGCACCTATAAGCGCATGCAGCGCCTCTACGACGAAGGAGTGATGAGCGCACAGAAACGCGACGAGGCGTTGGCAGCCTACAAGGTGACCGAGGCACAAGTCGTCGCAGCCAGGGCTCAATGGGAGATGGCCAAGAGCGGTGCGCGCGAGCAAGAGAAGCGTGCCGCCCACAAGCAGACCGAGGCAGCACAAGGAGCCGTCAACGTCATGAAGTCTATCCTGCGCGAGACCGTCCAGCGTGCTACCGCCGAAGGTGAGGTAAGTTCCATCTATCCCAAGGTAGGCGAACTCGTGGGCATGGGGTCCCCCATCATGAGCATATCGATGATGAACGACATGTGGGGTACGTTCAACGTGCGCGAAGACCAACTCAAAGGCTTGAAGGTGGGCGACACGTTCAAGGCCTACGTCCCTGCATTCGACAAAGAGGTGGAGATGAAAGTCTACTCGCTGAAAGACGAGGGGTCGTATGCCACCTGGAAGGCTACGAAGACAACTGGTCAGTATGACCTGAAGACCTTCGAGGTGAAGGCTCGCCCCATCAAGAAGTTTGAGGGGCTGCGACCCGGCATGTCGCTGATCATCAAGTAAGAAGCCCTCTCTTTAGAGAAAAAGAGAAGAAGGGAGGGTGAGAAAAAGGGAGAAAGAGAAGAAGGGAGAAAGGGAGGAAACAGGATTATGAACAGCATCAGACGGATAGGAAGAATAGCATGGCGTGAATGTGGTATATGGATGAGACACCCCATATACCTTTTCTGCATGGTGCTGTTCCCCATTCTCGTCGTCTTCTTCTTTACCTCCATGCTTGCAGAGGGCACACCCACAGAGCTGCCATGCGGCATCGTTGACTCAGACAACACGCCGACGACACGGGCGCTCATACGCAAGCTGGACGGTTTCCAGTCGACACACATCGTGGCTCGTTACCCGCAGGTGAGCGATGCACGAAAGGCCATACAGCGCGGCGAGATCTATGCGTTCATGTACATACCGAAAGGAACGACATCGAACATGCTGGCATCCCGTCAGCCCACCGTCTCGTTCTATTACAGCAACGTGACCTTGCTGGCAGGAGGAATGCTCTATCGTGACCTGAAGACCATCGGCACCCTTGGCTCTGCCGCCATCGGGTCTGCCAAGCTGTCGGCAACGGGCAAGAGCGAGGGCGAGATCAGAGCCTTCCTGCAACCCATTGCCATAGACCTGCACATGATAGGCAACCCGTGGAGCAACTACAACGTATACCTCAGTACGATGATGATACCCGGCATCCTGATACTGTTCATCTTCCTAATTACCGTCTACAGCATCGGAACGGAGCTGAAGTTTAACCGCTCCAAGCAATGGATTCAGGCAGCAGGCGGCAACATCGCGGTGGCACTGACAGGCAAGTTGCTGCCCCACTTCATCATCTTCACCACCATCATGCTCGGCTATCTGTTCTATCAGTTCTACATCTTAGGCTTTCCCCACCCGGGTGGGCTACTGAAGATACTGATGCTGGGCGTGCTCACGGTGCTGGCAGCAGAAGGGTTCGGCGTGTTCGTCTTCGGACTGATGCCGTCGCTCCGTCTGTCGATGAGCGTCTGCTCGTTGTGGGCGGTGCTGGGGTTCTCTATCAGCGGAGCCACCTATCCGGTCTTTGCCATGAACCCGATGATAGAAGGGCTGTCGTGGCTCTTCCCGCTGAGACACTATTATATGGTCTATCAAATCGGCATCTTCAACGGTTACCCTATCTATGACGCATGGCTCAACGTCACCAGCCTCGTTGCCTTCGCCCTGCTACCCCTGCTGACGGCAAAGCGCATCAAGAAAGCTATGCTGGAGTATGTGTATATACCGTAGAGACCACCCCAACCCTTCCAAAAGGGAGGGGAGATAAAAGGGTTAGTATAAACTATCAAATCATAAATCGTAGACTCGTAAATTAAATAGAATTGTTTAAAGGTTTTTGGAAACAGGTGAATGAAGGTATCCACGACATGTGTTACATCTGGTGGATAGAGTTGAAGAACATCGTCAAGGACGAAGGTGTTCTCATCTTCTTCATCCTCGTACCCCTCGCCTACCCGCTGCTCTATTCGTGGATTTACAACAATGAGGTGGTGCGCGACGTGCCCGTCGCCATCGTCGACATGTCACATTCCAGCTCCTCACGCCAGTTCATCCACAAGTTCGACAGCTCGCCCGACACCAAGGTTGCCTATTATTGCAACAACATACCAGAGGCTAAACAGCTCGTGGGCAAGCAATTGGTGCACGGAGTCCTGTACATCCCCGCTGACTTCGACCACAAGCTGAACCGCGGAGAGCAGGCACATGTCAGCGTCTACTGTGACATGGCACTCATGCTCACCTACAAAGCCATCTACCAGGCGGCGATGGCGGTATCGCTGGATATGGGACGCAACATGCAACGTGCCCACTCCGGCAGCTTCACCCAGCGCGACGAAGAGGTCAACACAAAGCCCTTGGCTGTTGAAGAAGTGCCCATCTTCAACACCACCGGCGGCTACGGCAATGCCATCCTGCCTGCCGTACTGGTGCTCATCATCCAGCAAACCCTGCTGTTGGGCATCGGACTATCGGCAGGAACCGCCCGCGAAAACAACCGTTTCAGCGACCTCGTTCCTGTCAGCCGCCACTACAACGGACTCTTCCGCATCGTCCTCGGCAAGTCGCTCTGCTATCTGATGATCTATGCTGTCATGGCTGCCTACGTCACCCTGTGCGTGCCGAAGTTCTTCAGCTTCACCTCCCTGATACACATGAGCGACTGGATAGCCCTGATGTTCCCCTATGTGTTGTCGTGCATCTTCTTCGGAATGATGATGTCGTGCATCGTACGCTACCGCGAGAACGTCATGCTATTGGTAGTCTTCACGTCTGTTCCGCTACTGTTCATGACGGGTGTCTCATGGCCGCAGAGCAACATCCCCGGCTTCTGGCAGGGCATCTCGTGGCTCTTCCCCAGCACGTTTGGTGTGCGTGGCTTCCTGCAACTCAGTTCTATGGGCGGAACACTGGATGACATCCGCACCGAATACCAGGCATTATGGATACAGGTCGTGGTCTACTTCCTGGCAACCTGTCTGGTCTACCGCTATCAGATCAACCAGTCGCGCTACCATGCTTACGAACAATTCGAGAAACTTCAGGAGAAAGTGCGCAAGGCGAAGAAGATGAAAGATGAAAAAATGAAAAATTAAAAGATTAATATTACATATTTATACCATATCAAATTCATGATGAAAACGATCCAGCAACGCAGAACCATCCGTAAATATGCACAAAAAGAAGTAACAGACGAACTGCTCAACCGCCTGTTGGAAGAGGCTGAGCGCACACCGACGATGGGCAACCTGCAACTCTATTCCGTCATCATCACACGCGATGCCGAGAAGAAGAAGCAACTGGCACCTGCCCACTTCAACCAGCCGATGGTAGAAGGAGCACCCGTCGTGCTCACCATCTGTGCAGACTTCCGCCGCACCACGCTTTGGGCAGAAAACAGCAATGCCGATCCAGGCTACGACAACTTCCTGTCGTTCATGAATGCCGCCACCGACGCCCTGCTCTACACACAGACGTTCTGTAACCTTGCCGAGGCTGAAGGGCTCGGCACCTGCTTCCTCGGCACCACCATCTACATGCCACAGATGATTATCGACGTGCTTAAATTGCCGAGTCTCGTCTTCCCCGTTGCCACCATCACCCTTGGCTGGCCAGACGAAACTCCTGCCCTCTCCGACCGGCTTCCCCTCAGCTCCATTATCCATCGCGAGACCTACCAAGACTATACTCCCGCAAGCATACATGAATACTATGCCGAAAAGGAATCCTTACCTGAGAATCAGCATTTCGTAGAAATCAACCACAAGGAAACCTTGGCACAAGTCTTTACAGACATCCGCTACACACGCAAAGACAACGTAGCCATGTCAGAGGGCATGCTGAAGGCTATCATCCGTCAGGGATTCCTGTCTGAATAACAGGCTGAAACTATAGAAAAAACAAGAAAAACAACTACGAGATACAACTTTTTTGTAAGTTTATATACCACCATTACAAAAAAGTTGTATCTTTGCTCCATCAATCATGATTTGTCAACCAAAACAAAAGAACATTAACTAAAAAACGTAACTGCATGGAAAATCTAAATCAAAACCAAGAGAGTCTGGAAGAAAAGCTGACCGCTCTCAACGCTACTGCGGACACCACCTCAGAGTTTGACCCGCAAGACATCGCGCAGAACAAGGTAATGGCTATCCTTGCCTACCTCGGCATCCTGGTACTCGTACCGCTCCTGGGCGCCAAGGAGTCTAAGTTCGCCCGCTTCCACGCCAACCAGGGACTCTGCCTGTTCATCTGTTCCATCATCTTCTACTTGGCTTACTACATCATCTCTGCCATCATCATCGCTATTTCTTGGAAACTGGCTATCATCCCAACCATCATCGGACTGGTAGGTATCGTCTTCCTCATCCTTGCCATCATCGGCATCATCAATGCTGCCAACGGACGTGCCAAGGAACTCCCCGTTATCGGCAAGTACAAGGTGCTGAAGTAAACCGTGTAAGAAGTATACTTTTATAGCATTTCCAAAAAAAGAAAGAGTCCAAACATATTGCTTGGACTCTTTCTTTTGGTCGGGATTACTGGACTCGAACCAGCGACCTCGCGCCCCCCAGACGTGTGCGCTACCAACTGCGCTAAATCCCGAAACCTTTTGTTTGCAACAGGATTATATCCCATTTGCGGGTGCAAAAGTACATACTTCTATCGAGAAATGCAAATTTTAGAGCGTCTTTTTCTTCTTTGACGATAATATTTGGTACTTTTGCATGGTCATGACAAGCAATAGAGTACTGCTTCATGCCTTCACAGCACATTAAGATAAGGAGAGAAACAGAAATGCAATATATCATTAAGGCACCAAAAAGCCTGCACACTACCATCAACCTGCCAGCATCGAAGAGCATCAGCAACCGCGCACTCATCATCCATGCCCTGGCTGGAGGCAAGCACCGCCCATTGAACCTTTCCGATTGCGACGACACGGAAGTCATCATCCGCGCGCTGAAAGACATGCCGGAGACCATTGACATCGGTGCAGCCGGCACTGCCATGCGCTTTATGACAGCATACCTGTCGGTGACACCCATTGACGAGAGCGCTCCTTACAAGGCTCACATACTGACAGGAACGGAACGCATGCAGCACCGTCCCATCGGCATTCTGGTCAATGCGTTAAGGCAACTGGGTGCTGACATCCGATACGCAGGCGAAGAAGGCTACCCACCCCTGATCATCCGCGGCAGACAACTGGAGGGTGGCATGCTGGAGATTCCCGGAAATGTCAGCTCGCAATACATCTCTGCCCTGCTGATGATTGGTCCGCTGCTGCACAAAGGACTGGAGTTGCGGCTTACCGGCAACATCGTCTCACGCCCATACATCGACCTGACGTTGCACGTGATGCATGAGTTCGGATGCCACATAGAGTGGACCGATATCGACACCATCAGCGTGTCACCACAAACATACTACGACCATAGCTACCAGATAGAAAACGACTGGAGTGCATCGTCCTACTGGTATGAGATGCTGGCACTCTCTGACGACATGGAGGGCGAGGTCTTCCTGCCTGGGCTGCATGATGCGTCAAGGCAGGGTGACTCTGTGGTACGCTACCTCTACAGCATGTTAGGAGTGAAGACAAAGATGGAGGAAAAGGAGAATAAGGGAACGGAAGAGCGTGTGAACGAGAGCGGTGCATTGCTGTCGCGCCACATGCGCTCCCTGCCAAGGATGGACTATGACTTCGTCAACCAACCCGACCTTGCACAAACGTTAGTAGTCACCTGCTGCGCTCTTGGCATCAAGTTCCACTTCACGGGCCTGGCAAGCTTGAAAATCAAGGAGACAGACCGCATAACGGCGCTGAAGACAGAACTGAAGAAACTGGGGTATGTCGTCAAGGACATCAACGACTCTGAACTGGAATGGGATGGAGAACGTTGTGAGGCTGAAGAGCTACCCACCATCGACACCTACGAAGACCACCGCATGGCGATGGCTTTTGCCCCGCTTGCCATCAAGTTGGGAGAGATACGCATCAACAACCCGCAGGTAGTCAGCAAGTCATACCCCCACTACTGGGAAGACTTGAAGAAGGCGGGGTTTGGAGTAATTGACAATTGATAATTGATCATCAAACGAAGTCCAATTCATATCACTGACAATTCCTTATGGAGTTCCTTATTATTACCATTGCGGCCTTAGCCGTCCTTGCCATCATTGCAGCCATCGCCTCGCGCTTCGACAAAGGAGGTGACGAGATAGTGACGCAAGGTGGTTGCGACGATTGCACCGGCAGGGACGACTGCAAGTTGGCAGAGTTGAAGAAGCAATGCGGAAAAGACAATAAAAAAGGCTTTTCGTAGTTATATATAGAAGTGAAATTGCATCGAGTCAGACATATTGTTCTATTGCTGACGATAGCCATTGCCATGGTTGTCGCCAGTTGCTCTACGCAGAAGAATACGGCTGGCTCACGTTGGTGGCATTCTTTTAATGCCAGATACAACACCTATTATAATGGTGCACTTGCCTATATTGACGGCAGTCTGGAAAAAGAGAACGGCAACAAGGACAATTTCACAGAGATGATTCCACTCTATACCGTCGGCAACAAGGGCAGCCGCGAACTGGGAAAAGGCAACTTCGACCGTGCCATAGAGAAAGCACAGAAGGCCATTCACCAGCACAGCATTAAGAAACGCCCCGAATGGAAACGCAACCGGAAGAAGACGGAGAAAGACATTGAGTGGCTGAACCGCAGGGAGTATAACCCTTTCTTATGGAAAGCATGGATGCTGATGGGACGTTCGCAGTTCCATCAGGGAGCCTTTGAAGAGGCTGCCGCCACCTTCTCTTATATGAGCCGCCTCTATCATACCCAGCCGGCTATCTATGGCAAGGCAAGAGCCTGGCTTGCAAAATGTTATGTAGAACAAGACTGGCTCTACGATGCCGAGGACATCATCCGAAACATGCAGCGCGACTCCATAGACTGGCGTGCCGTCAAGGAGTGGGACTATACGCTGGCAGACTATTATATCCGGGCTGGACAACTGGAGCAGGCCGTTCCCTACCTGCGCAAAGTCATCAAACATGAAATGAGGCGCAAGCAAAGGGCACGCGAATGGTATCTGATGGGACAGATACAGGCTGCGCTGGGACGAAAAGAAGAAGCCTATAAAGCCTTCAGGCATGTGGTGAGACTGAACCCACCCTATGAACTGGAGTTCAACGCCCGTATCTCCATGACCGAAGTGATGGCAAGCGGAAAGAGCAAACAAATGATTTCCCGACTGAAACGCATGGCGGCATCTGACAACAACAAAGAGTATCTTGATCAGGTCTATTACGCCATGGGCAACATCTATCTGGCTGAAAAAGACACGGCAAACGCCATCAGTGCTTATGAGAAAGGCAACGAGAAAGCAACAAGAAACGGTATTGAAAAAGGTGTCCTGCTGTTGCACTTAGGCGACTTGTACTGGCTAAAGGAGAAATACAGCGATGCCAAGCGGTGCTACGGTGCTGCCATAGGACTCTTGGACAAAGATCGAAAAGACTATCAACAGCTGTCCGACCGCTCGAAAGTGCTGGACGAGCTGGTGCCTTATACTGAGGCAGTACACATGCAGGACTCCCTGCAAGAGTTGGCACGCATGCCTGAAGCAGAGCGCAATGCAGCCATAGACCGCGTCATCGATGCGCTGAAGAAGAAAGAAAAAGAAGAACGACGTGCTGCAGCTGAAGCGGCGGCAGCCCAAAACGGCAGTATGAACATCAATGTAACAGACGTAGCCAGCAACAATGCCCGCCAGCAACAGCAACAACAAACGGCAGGCAACCAACAAGACGGACTGTGGTACTTCTATAATCCCATGGCAGTGAGCCAAGGCAAGGAGATGTTTATCAGACTTTGGGGACGCCGGGAGAATGCAGACAACTGGCAACGCAGCAACAAGACCGTGGTAGGTGATGTCGGAACGACAGACCTGTCAGACAACCTTACTGACGAGCAACGTGACTCCATTGCAGCAGCTGAACAGGTACAAGACTCCCTGGAACAGGCAAGAGACAGCGTACAGAACGATCCGCACAAGCGGGAATACTATCTGGCACAGATTCCCTTCACGGAAGAGCAACTGGCAGCCAGCAACAAGATACTGGAAGACGGACTTCACCACTCAGGAGTCATCTTCAAAGACAAGCTCGACAACCTTCCACTGAGCGAGAAGAGCCTTCGCAGACTCACCGACAACTATAGCGACTACGAGAAGATGGACGAGGTCTACTATCACCTCTTCCTGCTCTATTCACGAAAAGGAGAGCCGCAACAGGCGGAATACTACGTCTCTCTGCTGAAAGAGAAGTATCCGGAAAGCCAGTGGACGACCATACTCACCGATCCCTACTTCCACGAAAACTCTAAATTCGGCGTACATATCGAGGACTCGCTATATGCCGCAACATACGAAGCCTTCAAATACGACAGGCACAGCGAGGTAGCAGGCAACGTGCATGTATCTGAGACCCGCTTCCCACTGGGAGCCAACCGTGACAAGTTCCTCTTCATCGGTGGTCTGAGCAAACTCAACAACGGTGATGCCAACGGCTGTATTGCCGACATGAAGACCGTCGTGGAGAAATTCCCGCAAAGCCGCATCAGCGAGATGGCGGGCATGATTGTCAACGGTGTGAACAGCGGCAAGAAGCTAAGAGGAGCCAAGTTCGACCTTACTGATGTATGGAATCGGCGCACGGCAGTACTCAACGACAGCGACAGCATTCATTCCAGGAAGTTCTCACCCGACCGTGTTGCCGACTATAAGTTCCTCTTGGTCTACTCACCCGACTCCGTCAACGAAAACAAGTTGCTGTATGAAGTCGCGAAGTTCAACTTCACTCATTTCATCGTGCGCAACTTCGACATAGAGATTTCCGACGTTGAAGGCCTGCATCAACTGCAACTGAGCGGGTTCCGCAGCTACGACGAAGCCTACCAGTATGCCAGGGAGATGTATGAAACGCCAAACATCATGCAACTGCTTGGCAAGCCCAGGGGTATCATCATCAGCGACGCCAACCTGCAACTCATAGGAACTGCGTTTACCTATAAGGATTATGAGGACTTCTACGTGAAACACTTCTCACCACTGACGGTAACGAAACGCAACCTGCTCTCCGAACCGGCAGAGGTGGCAACACCGCGTGAACGAGACTTAGAGGAAGAAATCTCCAGCAAGTCACCGACGAAGGAAGACATTGATGCCATGCAGAACGGCGGAACAACCGACGATTCCGGCTTCATTATTCCTGAAGAAACGGAAGTCCAAAAGAAGGAAGAGACGGAAAGCCAACAGAAAGAAGAAACTCCTGCCGGTATTGAAATACCCGCTGCCAACAACACACCAGCACAGGAAACTCCGGTAACGTCACCGGCCACACAACCTGCTCCAGAGGTGCCGACAACGAATGAAATCATTGTCATCGACGAAAAACAGCCAACCGTTCCGGCTGAAGATACATACGTTATTCCAGAAGAGGACGTTAAGCCAGTTACTCCTGCTCTTGAAGATACCTACATCATTCCTGAAGAGAAGGCAAACACTGAGACTCCGAAGAAGCAACCGGAGACACTGGAAATACCAGAAACTCCGGAAACTACGGGTAATCCGAACTCTTCAGGCAATCCGAAGAAGCCGGAGACTTTGGAGAAGAAGCCGCTTACGCCCACCAAGAAACCTTCTACACCTGCACAACAACCCCGACAGCCGCAGGTGGAAGACACGGGCATCGACTTCAACGATGACTTCGGAGTACCGAACACACCGCAGCAAAATAATAAGAAACAGACACAAGACTTCAACATCGAAGACGAATATTACGACCTCAACGGGTTCTAATGCCCTAATGCCCTCCCCGATCCTCCCTAAGGGAGGGGAGGAAAAGAGAAAAAGGGAAAAAGGGGAAAAGAGAGGAAGGAGAAAGGGGGAGTATGTAGGGATGAAGAATGTGAGATAAACACCAAAAAGAATTATGAGCAACGGACTATTACTTTGGGTAGACGACGAGATTGAATTGCTGAAGGCACACATCATCTTCCTGGAGAAGAAAGGATATGAGGTGCGCACCGTCAGCAATGGCAGTGATGCCATTGAACAATGTCAGCAACAGACGTTCGACCTCATCATGCTGGACGAGCAGATGCCAGGTCTGAGTGGACTGGAAACCTTGCAACGCATCAAGGAGATACAGCCGGCGACACCTGTCGTCATGGTCACCAAGAGCGAAGAGGAAAACATCATGAACCAAGCCATCGGCTCTAAGATTGCCGACTACCTTATCAAGCCCGTCAACCCCAACCAGATATTGTTGTCGCTCAAGAAGAACATCCACCAGAAAGAGATAGTCACAGAGGTGACGCAGAGCAGTTACCAACAGAGTTTCATGGACATCTCCATGCAAATACAGAACTGCGCCAATGCCGAAGACTGGATAAACGTATACAAAAGATTAGTAAGGTGGGAACTGGAGCTGAGCAGTACAGACAGCAACATGACTGAAATGCTCAAGATGCAGAAGGAAGAAGCCAACTTAGGGTTTGCCAAATTCGTCAAGAAGAACTACTTGAAATGGATCGAGAGCAGAGAGACAAGAGACGGTAACGGAGACATTCCGCTGATGTCGCCCGACATATTCAAGAAGAAAATCTTCCCGTTGCTCAACTCAGGCGAGAAAGTCTTCCTGATTGTCATCGACAACTTCCGCTACGACCAGTGGCGCATGCTGTCGCAGGAAATAGGCGATCAGTTTGACATTGACGAAGAACTCTACATGAGCATCCTGCCTACAGCCACCCAGTATGCGCGCAACGCCATCTTCAGCGGGCTGATGCCTACGCAGATAGCCAAGATGTTCCCCGACCTGTGGGTAGACGAAGACGAGGAAGAAGGCAAGAATCTCAACGAAGCTCCGCTGATACAGACTCAGATAGAGCGCTACCGCCGTCACGACACCTTCTCTTACTTCAAGATCAACGACTCTGTTGGCGGCGATAAATTCCTGCAACAATATCCCAACCTGAAGCAAAACGACCTGAACGTTCTCGTCGTCAACTTCATAGACATGCTCTCCCACGCCAGAACGGAGATGAAGATGGTGCGCGAACTCGCCAGCGACGAGAGTGCCTACCGCAGCATCACCCTCAGCTGGTTCCGCCATTCGGTGCTTGCCAACGTCTTCCGGCTGCTGGCACAGAGCGACTATAAGGTCATCATCACCACCGACCACGGCAGCATCCGCTGCTACAACCCCGTCAAGGTCATTGGCGACCGCAACACGAACACCAACCTGCGCTACAAACTCGGCAAGAACCTCTCCTACAACCCCAAGGAGGTCTTCGAGATAAAGGACCCGCGCCGCGCCGGACTGCCCAGCCCCAACCTGAGCACAACCTACATCTTCGCCACGCAGGACGGCTTCTTCGCCTACCCGAACAACTACAACTACTACGTCCAGTACTACAAGGACACCTTCCAGCACGGCGGCATCAGCATGGAGGAGATGCTCATACCGCTTGTCACCCTGCAAGGAAAAAGAAGGTAATGGAAAATAATCCGGTGGCTTTATATCCTTGGGCTATCCGGATTTGTGAACTTGCTGTGGTATTCAGAACCGGATCACTCTTGTGCCGTCCGGATTTTCCATGATGTCAACCCTTACGGTCTCTTCTGGCAGCAGCTGCTCAATCAGCTCCGGCCATTCCATCAGGCACAGGTTTCCGCTGTAGATATATTCATCAAATCCGATGTCATAGACTTCCTCCACACGCTTGATGCGGTAGAAGTCGAAATGGTAGATTGACTCGCCTTTGCCGTCCATATATTCGTTTACGATGGCGAAGGTGGGGGAGTTGATCACGTCCGTCACGCCCAACTCCTCACACATGGCTTTGATGAAGGTGGTTTTGCCGGCGCCCATCTTGCCATAGAAGGCAAAGATTTTGTGGTCGCCCATTTGGTCAACGAACTGGCGCGCCACTTCGTTGATATCGTCAATGTGATTGATTTTCAGTTCCATATAGTTTGAATCCCAAATCTTCCTTCTGACCATCCCTTTAGATGAAATTGTTTATAGTCAGGTCATAGGCAGACCGTTCTTGTCTTACTTTGTCTTGTAAGGACCGAAGTCCACGTTGTGTTTGTCGAACAGGTTGTTCATGCTTCTCACGAATTTGTCGCGGATGGCCTTGTCGCCTGCGTTCATCTGCTCGTCCATCTCCACAGGAATGATGCGGTAGTTGCGCTTGCCTGATGTCTGCGGACGGGAGCAGTAAGTGAGCATATAGCCATAGTTCTCCAGTTTCACCTTCCCGTCGCGTTTCGTGAAGTCCATCCTCACCATCGCACCTCCCACCGTGTTGTCCTTATACTGGTTGGAGATATAGTTGCCTAAAGAATAGACCAGCAGGTTGCCTCCGTTGGAAGCCTGTGCGTTGCGTCGTTCCATCGGTTGAAGCACGTGAGGATGACCGCCGATGATGTGGTCCACGCCTTGTTTGAAAAGCCAGTCGGCCAAATCTTTGTCCGGCTTGTTGGGCAAGAGGGAGTATTCAATGCCCCAGTGGGGAATCGCAATGATCAGGTCGGGATTCATGCCCTTGGCTTTCTGGATGTCGGCGGCAATCTGAACGGTGTCGATGTAGTTCACCACGTTAGGCTGCTGAACACGCAGGCCGTTGGTGGCGTAGGTGAAATTGAGCAACACGATTCTGAAACCGTTTTTCTCCACCAGCAGTGGATACTGCTTCTCCCGCTCCTGTGCGTTCTTGTAGGTGCCAAGATGCGGCACTTTCTTCGCATCCATCATGTCGATGGTCCGCTCCAGTCCGCGCTGACGGGAGTCGAGGCAGTGGTTGTTGCCCGTGGTGAGCACGTCGAAGCCGGCACCGATGATTCCGTCCAGATATTCGTCGGGAGCGGAGAAGCAAGGATAGCCTTTGTAGGGCTTTCCACCCATGGTCACCTCAAAGTTGGCGATGGCGAGGTCAGCGGCGCTTACAATCGGTTTCACCAGCTCAAAGCAGGCGGTGTAGTCGTACTTTCCTGTTGAGCTGTTGTAGGCGGCGTTGATTTGTGGCATGTGCTGCATCAGGTCGCCTGCCACGAGGATGGAAAGGCTGTCGATGGTGGAAACGGTCTCCTGAGTGCCGTCGTCTCCATCAACTTTCAGACCGCTCTTTTTCTCGGTGTTCTGGCACGACACACACGGAGAAATCAGCGCCATGCACAACACGGCGAAAATCAGTTTCTTCATCATTGCTTGTCTGGATGGTTTTTGTTCATAACTTTTATCTGTGCAAAGGTACTAAAATTAAAAATAAATCGTAAATTTGCAGTTGATAAATTCCGGTTTTGCGAGAGAATTTTCGGTGGAACCGGAAAAATCATCTCTCAACCCATTTTTTTTCTTTAAATTCTTGAAAACGATGTCGATAAACAAGAAGCATATCGTATTGTCTTTTCTTTTGGCCCTTGTGTCCCTGCAGTTGTCGGCGCAAAGTGCCGGTCAGGCTGTAGCGCCGTCTGATTCATCGCTCATCAACGTGGTGAAATACATCAAGCATGCCATTCTGTTCAACAAAGTGAATCCTCAGGAGAAAGTCTATCTCCATTTCGACAACACTGGCTATTTCAAGGGGGAGACCATGCGTTTCAAGGCTTACGCCATCCGCACTGACACAGGTGCACCCTCTTCCATCAGTCATGTGCTGTATGTGGAACTGCTCAATCCGAGCGGCGATGTGGTGCTCACCAGGAAAGTGAAGATGGAGAACGGGCAAGGCAACGGCGACTTTGCCCTCGACAGCATTTTCGGAACCGGATTCTATGAGGTGCGCGCCTACACACGCTATATGCGGAACTTCGGTGGCGACTGTGCTTTCTCACGCGTTTTCCCTGTCTATCGCAAGCCGGCGAAGGAAGGGGATTATTCACAACCGAAAATCGATGAGCTGAGCTATGTGCACCGGCTTCCCGACGGACGGCAGAAGCTGGAAGAGGGCTACACCCCCAACAAGAAGAAAAGCAAGAACAGCAGCAATACCTATAAAGTGGCGTTCTATCCTGAGGGAGGCGACTTGGTCGATGGGGTGCCCACGCGCGTTGCTTTCGACGTGCGGGACGAAGATGGGAAGCATGCCCAGGTGATGGGAATCCTCTCAGGCCCTGACGGTCAGAACATCACCACCGTGCAGACCGATGCCAGCGGACGGGGTGTGTTTGAACTCACTCCATCGCCAGGCAAGCATGTCCTCACCATTACCACCGAAAGCGGAAAACGGATGGACTTCACTCTGCCTCTGACCAAAGCGGAGGGCTGTGTGCTGAATGTGAATGCTTTGGGAGATGAAATCAGTGCCGTGGTGAAGGCATCGGAGGCTTATCAAGGTCAGCTGCTGGGCTACACGTTGATGAACCGTGGGGTGGTGGTGTCCTACGACACACTCACGGCTGAGACGGCGCTGGAACTCTCCTTCGACCGCTCCACCATGGCGCCTGGCGTCAACCAACTCACCGTTTTCGATGGGAAGGGCCAGATTCTCTCCGAACGTCTTTTCTTCGTCTGCCCACCGCGTTCCGACAACGACAGCGTGAGGGTGACGATGGAAAACAGCTCCCTCGGACCATGCTCTCGTGTGCGCGTGTTCCTCAACAGCCAGCCGAACTCTTCCCTCTCTTTTTCAGCTATGGATGCCGCCACGCTGACCGACGGCAAGGTGGGCAATGCCCAGACTTGGATGTTACTCACGTCCGATGTGAGGGGATATATTGAGAATCCTGACTATTACTTTGAAGCCGACGACCAGGAACACCGCCAGGCTGCCGACCTGCTGATGATGGT
>DEJO01000027.1:0-29817 GCA_002353555.1 Prevotella sp. UBA2746
GGCGACCGTGTAGGTCTCTACTATGCTGAAACAGGTGCCAGCATGCGTCCCTCAAAGGTCATCTACGACCGCGCCCATTCTTCAATTGCCGAGGCCGATCCCTCTGACTTCGATTTCGACAAGATCATGGAAGGCGCAGCATGGTTCCACTGGAGCGGCATCACACCCGCTATCTCTGACAAGGCTGCCGAGCTGACCAAGCTGGCTTGTGAGGCTGCCAAGCGTCATGGCGTATGCGTGTCTGTAGACCTTAACTTCCGCAAGAAGCTGTGGACATCAGAGAAGGCTATCTCTATCATGCGTCCGCTGATGAAGTATGTTGACGTTTGCATCGGCAACGAGGAAGACGCTGAGCTCTGCCTCGGCTTCAAGCCCGATGCTGACGTAGAAGGCGGCGTGACCGACGCTTCCGGCTACGAGAACATCTTCAAGCAGATGAAAGAGCAGTTCGGCTTCAAGTATGTCGTCTCTACGCTCCGCGAAAGTTTCTCTGCTACCTTCAACGGCTGGAAGGCCCTCATCTACGACGGCAAGGAGTTCTATCAGAGCAAGCGCTACGAAATCAACCCGATTATCGACCGCGTAGGTGGTGGCGACTCTTTCTCTGGCGGCCTCATCCACGGTTTGCTCACCAAGCCGACACAGGGCGAAGCACTCGAATTTGCCGTTGCCGCATCTGCACTGAAGCACACCATCAACGGCGACTTCAACCTCGTTGGTGTAGACGAAGTAGAAAGTCTCGCTGGTGGCAACGCCAACGGACGCGTACAGCGCTAATACGAATTGATAATTGACAATTGATAATTGATAATTATGGCTAAGTTTGATAAAATAGCAGTAATGAAGAAGATTGGTGACACTGGTATGGTGCCCGTCTTCTACAACAAAGATCTGGAAACATGTAAGAACGTGGTGAAGGCTTGCTACGAAGGTGGCGTCCGCGCTTTCGAGTTCACCAACCGTGGCGACTTCGCCCAGGAAGTGTTCGGTGAGCTGGTCAAGTGGGCTGACAAGGAATGCCCCGAACTGGCACTGGGTATCGGCTCCGTTGTCGACGCTCCTACGGCAGCACTCTACATTCAGCTGGGTGCCAACTTCGTGGTAGGTCCGCTCTTCAACCCCGACATCGCACCCGTTTGCAACCGTCGTCTCGTGCCCTATTGCCCTGGTTGCATGACCGTCAGCGAGATTGGCAAGGCTCAGGAGCTGGGTTGCGACCTGACGAAGGTATTCCCCGGCGACGTCGTAGGTCCGAACATGGTCAAGGGCTTGAAGGCTCCGATGCCTTGGTCGAAGATCATGGTTACCGGCGGCGTTGCTCCTGAAGAGGAGAACCTGAAGGGCTGGTTCAAGGCTGGCGTCTATTGCGTGGGTATGGGTTCTAAGCTCTTCCCAAGCGACAAGGTGAAGGCTGGCGACTGGCAGTATATCACCGATAAGTGCAAGGAGGCTCTTGGCTACGTTGCTAAGGCTCGTGCATAAACAGAAACTACGGAGCAGGGATTATGGATGGACGGGTGTCTTTTCCGTAATCCCTGTCCTTTTATCCGTAGTGCTTTTTTCGGCTTGTAGGTCACAACGCGCAGACGAGGCTGACAAGCTGAACGACATTTCCTATTCTTACCACTATCGAAACCTCGACTCTACACAATTCTATGCGCAACGCGCCTGGGACGCTGCCGACGGCTATGATGCAGGTAAGGCCGAAGCCCTGAACAATCTCGCGTTTGTCAGCATCCTGAAGATGGATTATCAGAATGCCAACAAACAACTGGACAGCATTGCCAGAATCACTGACAACCAGGTGGAATTGCTCGTGGCTGACGTGCAACACATGCGTCTGTGTCAACGACAATCGCAGAACAAAGACTTCTACGTCTATCATGAGCGGGCTCTTCGGCGCATGAGGCGTATCAGAGAGTCGCAGGAACCCCTTGGCGACCATTTGCGCCGACGCATGATTTATGCTGAGTCGGAATTTCATATTGTCACCTCCACCTATTATTATTATGTAGGTCTTGAACGACAGTCGATAGAGGCGCTCTTGCAGATGAACCCCGATGGAGAACTCCGCCAAGACACGGCTCAGCTCATTGCATACCATTATAATATAGGTGCAGGAGGAATCGTTACCGAAGGTACGCAAGAGGAAATCAACCAGCAAGAGTTCGACCAGTTGATGCGTTGTCACCTCCTGGCACGCCAGCATGGGTACATCTTCTGGGAAGCCAACTCGCTGCAAGCCATGAGCGAACACCTGCAAGCGAGGGAGGCACGTGAGCGTCTTATCCGTGACAACCTTCCGGCGATGAAGTTCATCAATGTCGAGCAGATGCCTGACAGCCTCTTGGCAGGCAACCTGGCTCAGCGTTCGCTCAACATGTTCATACGCTTTGGCGACGTATATCAGATTGCCGGTGCCTATCGTACGCTGGCACAATGCTATTGGCAGATCAAAGACTACAAGGCTGCCATCGCCTATCTGGAGGAAGCCCTTACGGTGAACAAGGCTATCCATCAGGCACCCGACCTGGTGGCATCTATCCGTGAGCAGCTGAGTGTGGCTTACTCTGCCATCGACGACAAGCAGAAGAGCGATGTCAACCGAAACTTATACCTCGACCTTCAGGACGAGACGCGGCAAGACCGTTATTTAGAGTCGAGAGCCGAACAGCTCGACCAGTCGGCGGCTCAACTCAACTGGATGCTCGTTGCCGTCATAGCTGCCATCGTCATTGTCATCACCCTGCTTTTCCTGTTCGACAGGCTCCGCCGTCGCAAGGATAACGACGATTCCTTGCAGAAACTGCTGGAACCCTTGCATGAATGGCAGCGCAGAAATGAGGCTTCCGTCCGTCAGATGCGCGAACGTTATGAAGAAATCAGCGAGGCATACGAGCTGAATGCCGTTCATGTGGTCAACAGCAAGAAGCGACATCTGGAACAACGTGCCAAGGTATCGCTTGTCAACAACGTCACGCCTTTCATCGACCGCATGCTCCATGAGATACACCACCTGCAGCAAGGGGGGGAGAGCGACGCGGTGCGTGCAGAGCGCTATGCCTATATTGCCCAGCTCACAGAGCAAATCAATGACTACAACGACGTGCTGACGGAGTGGATCCAGATGCGTCAGGGTGAGTTGAGCCTGCACATCGAGAGTTTCCCTATGCAGCAGTTGTTCGACATCGTGAAGCGTAGTCGCATGAGTTTCCAACTGAAAGGGCTGACCTTAGATGTGAAGCCTACTGATGCGGTGGTGAAGGCTGACCGCATCCTGACACTCTTCATGCTGAACACGCTTGCCGATAATGCACGTAAGTTTACTGACAAGGGCGGTGCTGTCACCATCGAAGCCTTCTCCGCCGACAGCTATGTGGAGATAGCAATAACCGATACGGGCAGGGGGATGAGCAAGGAGGTACGTGAGCACGTCTTCGACTACAAGCCTATTGCTAACGTGCAGGAGAAAGTCGTCCCGTCGGCTGCTGACGGGCAACTTTCGCATGGCTTCGGTCTCATGAATTGCAAGGGCATCATTGAGAAATACCGTAAGATCAGCAAGATATTCTCCGTTTGTCAGCTCACGGCTGAAAGCGAACAGGGTAGGGGGAGCCGTTTCTCCTTCCGTCTGCCCAAGGGGGTGTTATCAAAGTTCCGCTGTATCCTGCTCGTCGGCATGTCGTTGGTGGCTGGAACTCTCGTCGGTTTTGCACAACCGGCTGCTGCTCCAGACGTGAAGTTGTCTGCCGAACAACGAGTGCAGGCTTTTACCGACTCCATTTACGATTGCAACGTTCGTGGCGACTATCGGCAGGCGCTGGTCTTTGCCGACTCTTGCCTGAATGCTTTCAACACCATCTATGCCGCGCAGCATCGGGGTAACACTTACTTGCAACTTGAAGGCAACATGTCGGAACTGATACCCGACGTGAAATGGTATCATGACAGCATTCCCGTCGACTATCATGCCCTGCTCTCCGTCCGTAACGAGTGTGCAGTGGCGGCTCTGGCCGTTCACCAATGGACGTTGTATAGATATAATAATAAGGTGTATACACAGTTGTTCAAGGAGATGTCTGCCGACAATACGCTGGGTGACTATTGCCGCGTGATGCAGCGGTCGGAATCCAACAAGAACGTAGCCATTGCCTTGCTGGTGCTCTTGTTGTTGTCCATATTCCCTGCCTATTATTTCATGTACTATCGCCATCGGGTATATAAGCAGTTCTGCATCGAACAGGTAAAGAACATCAATACCTTGCTCTTGAGCGATGCCGACGAAGAAGAGAAGCTCAAGCAGATTGACGCCATCGCCGTTCATCGTTTCCCTGACGAGCTGAGGGAAATCGTGGGGCAGGTGAAGCAGGCACTCATACGTTCTGTTGAAACCAGACGTGAGAACCTGACCAACATCGAGTTGGCTGAAGACGAGCGAAGAAGGGCACAATATGAAGATGCCAAGCTGCATATCTCGAACAGCGTGCTCGACAACTGTCTCTCCACGCTCAAGCACGAAACGATGTACTATCCGTCGCGCATACGCCAGCTGGTGGACGGTGCCGACGAGCAACTCTCGTCGATAGGTGAGCTGGCGGCATACTATAAGGAGCTATACACCATCCTCAGTTTGCAAGCCATGCGTCAGGTCGAAGGGGTGAAGCTGCTCTGCAAATCGGTACCTGTGGGCGACCTATTGCCTGTCTCTTCCGACGAGCGTCTTCTTGGCGACCCTGATATGCTGAGGTATCTCTTCGACATCCTTCGCAAGGATGCCAAGGCGGAGCTTTCCGAGGCGACAATCACAGAGAAGGGCAAGAAGTACCTCAACTTCGACATCCCCGTTCCGTCGCTCCAACTCTCTGCAGAGGAATGCCAGAACCTGTTTACGCCCAGCGTCAGCCATCTGCCTTTCCTGCTCTGTAGGCAAATCGTACGCGATACGGGAGATAGTACCAACCTGCGTGGATGCGGCATCGTTGCCCATCCCGCCCAGAAAGGTACGAATATCGTCATCACTTTGGCAAGAGGACATTGACCATCAAGCATAAAAATAATAAATCATCATAAAATGGAAGCATTTAAGGTTATCATCGTAGAGGATATTCCCCTCGAACTGAAAGGAACAGAAGGTATCTTCCGCAACGAGATACCGGAGGCCGAGATTATCGGAACGGCAGAGAACGAAGTTGCCTACTGGCGGTTGATGAAGCAGGAACTACCGGCCTTGGTCTTGCTCGACCTGGGATTGGGCGGCTCTACTACTGTGGGAGTTGAGATATGTCGGCAGACAAAGGAGACCTATCCCCAGGTGAAAGTGCTCATCTTCACGGGTGAGATACTGAACGAGAAGTTATGGGTAGACGTGCTCGATGCAGGTGCCGACGGCATCTGTCTGAAAAGTGGCGAACTGCTCACGCGTGGTGACGTGGCGAGTGTGATGAGTGGCAAACGGCTTGTCTTCAACCAACCCATACTCGAAAAGATTGTCGATCGCTTCAAGCATAGCGTCGGTGCCCAGCTGATGCATCAGGAGGCGATGGTCGATTACGAGATTGACGAGTATGACGAACGTTTCCTTCGCCATCTCGCCCTCGGCTTTACCAAGGAGCAGATTACCAACCTTCGTGGAATGCCCTTTGGTGTGAAAAGCTTGGAGAAGCGTCAGAACGAACTCGTCCAGAAACTCTTCCCTGAAGGCAATCGCGGCATGAACATCAATGCCACGCGCCTGGTGGTGCGTGCGCTTGAACTGCGCATCATTGACATCGACAACTTAGAGCCTGATGAAGAGTAAGGGAAAACGGTCATTTGGTCATTTGGTCATTTGGTCAAAATCAAAATCAAAATCGAAATCGTAAAATTGTGAAATCGTAGAATTGTGAAACTGTGAAATTGTCCAATAAGATATATCTGTTATTGCCCGCCTTGGTAGTGGCTGAAGTCGTGCTGATATTGGTGTCGTGGCTGATTAATGCCGCTTCACCCGACCTGCCCGTGCGCTCCATGCTCAGCAATGAAGGCATCAGATGGTTCTTTGGCAGCTTCGTTTCCAACATGCTCAAGCCGTTGCTCGTCTGGTTAGTGCTCTTCTGCATCGCTTTCGGAAGCCTTCGCGACAGCGGCTTGTGGCTGCATCTTCGTCAACTCATGTGCCGTTCTTCTGCTGCGACCTATCGGCAACGCCTTGCCATTCATTTCGTCATTGCCGAGTTGTTGGCATTCTCTGTTGTCCTTGTCCTTCTCACCTGCATTCCACATGCCGTGCTCCTCAGTGTCACCGGCTCTCTCTTTCCCGGCATCTTCGCTCAGAGCATCATTCCCATTCTTGCGTTCATCACCGTCGTCAGTTCGCTTACTTATGGTATTGTCAGCGGTACGTTACGTACTCTCGCCCAAGTTTGTCATGCAATGGTCTCAGGCTTCTCCACATTTGCCATTCTCTTCCTCTTATACATCCTCGGCATGGAACTATACGAGTCTTTATGCTTTGTCTTTTGAGGTTTCTTGTCGGTTTTTCACGACGAAATAACTTTTTTCAATAAAAAGTTGCAGAAAAGTTTGGAGGTGTCGATAAAAGTATATACCTTTGCACTCGCTAATTCAAAGCAGGGCTCCGTAGCTCAACTGAATAGAGCATCTGACTACGGATCAGAAGGTTGTGGGTTTGAATCCCGCCGGAGTCACTAAGCAAAGAGCATACCGCGAAAGTTTTCTTTCAGACGTATGCTCTTTTTGTTTGTTGCTATCCTCGCTGTTGCCGGGTATTATAGGATTGGCGGTCTTGGTTTAGCAAGCCTAAACAATAGGTTCTGCTATCTCTTATGCTATTCCAATTCGAATACCCCCGTAGGCTTTGTTCGTTTCAAGATGTCGAGTTGGAAGTCTTTTCCGCAAACGATTCCATAGCTTGCCAGTATACTCTCTATGGTTTTACGTGCCAGCTCAGGGTGGTTGTTCTCCTCACTGAGGTGACAGAGCCACACGTGTTTCAACAATGGGGTGGCGTTCTCTGCTAAAGCCTTTGCACAATCCTGGTTGCACAGGTGCCCTTTCTCTCCAGCTATCCTCACCTTCAGGTGTGGCGGATAGGGACCTTCCTTCAGCATCTCCGGGTCGTGGTTGGCTTCGATGATGAGATAGTTGCTCTTGGAGATGACGGTCTTCATCTCTTCTGTGAGGTGGCCACAGTCGGTGATGATGGTGAACGTGGTGTCGCCGTGGGTGATGAAGAATCCCACACAATCTATGCTGTCGTGGGGGACGTTGAAGGGTGTTACCTCGAACTCGCCAATCTGCATCGTCTCTCCTTTTTCTATATAGCGTCGGAATGGTTCTTCCACCTTTTTCTTCACGCACCAGTTGCGGAAGATTCCCTGATGCACTTGGTTCGTGGAGTAGACAGGAATCTTGAAGTCGGCACTTAGCGAACCTATAGACTTGATGTGGTCGGCATGGTCGTGGGTGACGAGTATATGGTGTATAGCCGATACAGAGATGCCATAGTCGGTCAGGTTCTTTTTCAATGTCCTTACGCCTATACCGCAATCAATCATCAGTGCGTCGGTGTCTGAATAGAGCAGGTAGCAATTGCCGCTACTGCCACTACCTAATGATAGGAATTTCAGCATGATTTTTATTTTAGGTGCAAAGGTAATAAATTCTTCTGCATCTTGTGTGGAATATCCAAAGAAAGTTTGTATCTTTGGCGAGATAAAACGACAAGAACGATGAAGAAGCGTGTATTTTTTTATGTTGGTTTGCTTTTGTTTGCCGGAGCTGTGGCAGGATGTGACCATCCGTCTTCAGCTAAGGCTGGCGAAAGCCTTGAGGAACGTGCAGAGGCTTTTGGCGACGCATGGTACAACTGGCGTTATGCCGACGTGGTGAAACTGGTCACCCCGGAGTCGGTGAACCGTGTGAAGATGGTGGCAAGCAATGTCACACAGGAAGATCTTGACGCGTTGAACGATTATGACGATGATGCCGACGTGAGCATCGACGGCATTCAGATGGAAGACGATACGGTGGCTATTGTGCGCTTCGATGTCGATGAATACATGTCACCCAAGCATTTCGGAGAACCGCCCGTACTTGTCGAAAACTTGCAGCAGGAGGTCCGCTTCGTCAGAAGGGCAGGGAAGTGGTTGGCTGACCTGATTTGATGGTGGCACATACACCCCTGTGTGTTTAAAGCGAACGGATGCAGGTATAGGTAAAAGGACACTCTTAGGCTCCTTTTACTCCGTTTCAATCGCTTCCACCTTCGGCGTCGGTGCAGCTTCCGGAGCAGGAGCAGCGGGTTGTGACTGACTTTCAGATGTCGTCGTCTCCTCGCCACTGGCTTCTGTCGTCTCCTTCTTCTCTTCGGGTTCCGCCTTTCTGCGTATGCTGTTGAAGATTTTCTCTGCCTCCTTTTTCTCTTCCTTCTCAGCTTCGGCGGTGTCTATGGCAACCGTGTCGAAGACCACCAGGTCTTTGTCTGCCAAGGTGGAGTCAGGATCTATGAGTGTACGGAAATAGTCGGGATCGTTCTTATGGTTCATGCAGTACATGAATCCGAAGATAATAAGAAAGGTCATACCGGCAATGATGAAGATCATCATCTTCTTACCCAGCTTCGGTTCGTTGTCCTCTTTCCCTTTCTCTTTAGGCTTCCCATCCTCTTTCTTCTCAGGCATGGGCGAACCACATTCAGGACAATATCTCAACTTCTCGTCAACTTCTGTATGACACTCAGGACACTTCATGTTTTCTTCCTTTATTTGTTAATTGTTGGCAAAGGTACGAAAAGTCGAGCGCAATACAAAAAAAAGCACGCTTTTTTCTTTGTATTACGCTCGATGCAGTACCTTCTTAAGAATCGCTCCGCTCATATAAGCGACGTTGAACGTCGAGCGAGGCGAAGCCAAAGGTGTTCAGTTAGTTTCTGAACACCAGTTCGTCGCCGAACGAGTCGATGATGATAGGCTTCTCCTTGCTGACTTGTTCGGCCAGCAGTTGCTTCGACAGGTCGTTGAGCACGTAATGCTGAATGGCACGTTTCACGGGTCTTGCGCCATACTCCGGGTCATAGCCCTCTTCGGCAAGGAAGTTGACGGCATGTGGAGTCACCTCCAGCTTGAATCCTTGCGGCTCCAACATCTTGCTCACCCTGTTGAGTTGCAACTTCACCACTTCGGCAATCTCTTCTTTCGACAGCTGTTCAAACTTGATGATTTCGTCGATACGGTTCAGGAACTCAGGTCGCATCGTGGCACGCAGTTGCTCTTTCGTGGCGTTGCTTGTCATGATGATGATGGTGTTCTTGAAGTTTGCCGTCCTTCCCTTGTTGTCGGTCAGTCGTCCGTCGTCGAGCACCTGCAAGAGGATGTTGAACACGTCGGGATGAGCCTTCTCAATCTCGTCGAAGAGGACGACAGAGTAGGGCTTCCGCCGCACTGCCTCGGTGAGCTGTCCACCCTCGTCATATCCTACATATCCCGGAGGTGCACCGATAAGCCTCGACACACTGTACTTCTCCTGGTATTCGCTCATGTCGATACGTGTCATCATCTGCTCGTCGTTGAAGAGGTATTCGGCAAGGGCTTTCGCCAGTTCCGTCTTACCCACACCCGTCGTGCCGAGGAAGATGAACGAGGCGATGGGACGTTTCGGGTCTTGCAAACCGGCACGGCTTCTCCTGACGGCATCGCTGACGGCTGTGATCGCTTCATTCTGTCCAATGACACGCTTGTGCAGTTCTTCCTCAAGGTGTAGCAGCTTTTCACGTTCGCTCTGCATCATCCGGCTCACGGGAATGCCCGTCCATCTGCTCACCACCTCAGCAATATCGTCGGCGGTCACCTCTTCGCGCACCATCACGTTGCCCCCTTGTGCGTTGGCAAGCTGTGCTTGTATGTGCTTGATGTCCTCTTCCAGTTCCTTCAGTTTGCCGTACCTTATTTCAGCCACCCGCTGGTAGTTGCCTTCGCGCTCAGCCTTCTCAGCTTCAAAGCGCAGGTTTTCCATCTGTTGCTTGTCCTGCTGGATCTGGTTGATGAGCTGGCGCTCACCCTCCCATTTAGCACGGAACTGCTGTTCTTGTTCGCGCAGTTCGGCAATCTCCTTGTCCAGCTGTGCAATCTTCGGCTGGTCGCCCTCGCGCTTGATGGCTTCCCGTTCTATCTCCAGCTGCTTCAGCCTTCGGCTTATCTCGTCGAGTTCTTCAGGAACGGAGTCATGTTCCATACGCAGCTTGGCGGCAGCTTCGTCCATCAGGTCGATGGCCTTGTCGGGAAGGAACCTTTCAGAGATATACCTCTCCGACAGTTGGACGGCAGCGATGCAGGCATCATCCTGTATACGCACCTTGTGGTGGTTCTCATACCGCTCTTTCAGTCCTCTGAGGATGCTGATGGCACTCAGCTCGTCTGGTTCGTCAACCATCACCGTCTGGAACCTTCGCTCCAGTGCCTTGTCCTTTTCGAAGTACTTCTGATATTCGTTCAGCGTCGTTGCACCGATGGCTCTCAGCTCACCTCGTGCCAGTGCCGGTTTCAGGATGTTGGCAGCATCCATAGCACCTTCGCCGCCTCCGGCACCTACCAGCGTGTGTATTTCGTCGATGAAGAGCACGATGTTGCCCTCGCTTGCCGTCACCTCCTTGATGACAGCCTTCAGCCGTTCCTCAAACTCGCCCTTGTATTTCGCACCGGCGAGCAGTGCTCCCATGTCGAGTGAGAAGAGTTGCTTGTTCTTCAGGTTCTCAGGCACGTCGCCACGCACGATTCTCTGAGCCAGCCCTTCGACGATGGCGGTCTTACCTGTACCAGGTTCACCAATCAGTATCGGGTTGTTCTTGGTGCGTCGTGACAGGATTTGCAGCACACGTCTGATTTCGTCGTCACGTCCGATGACAGGGTCGAGCTTGCCTTGCCGTGCTTCTTCCACCAGGTTCTTGGCATATTTAGCCAGGCTCTGGTAGTTGTCATCGGCACTCTGGCTTTGCACTTTCTGTCCCTGACGCAGCTCGTTGATAGCTTTTGTCAGGTCTTTCTCCGTCACACCGGCATCTTTCAGTATGCGGCTTACCGACGAGTTGACGTTGAGCAAAGCCATGAATATGGGTTCTACCGACACAAACTCGTCGCCCATCTTCTGGGCGATGTCCTGAGCGGCAATCATCACCTTGTTGCTGTCGGGCGAGAAGTAAGGCTCTCCGCCCTGCACCTTCGGCAGATGCGTCATCTCGCTGTTCACCAACGTCTCTACCTGTTGCGGGTTTACGCCCAGCTTCTGGAAAAGGAACGTCATCACGTCCTTCGCCTTTGTCATGAGTGCCGCCATCAGGTGTACCGGTTCAATGGTCTGTTGTCCTTTTCTTTGTGCCAGGTTCACCGCTTCTTGAACGGTCTCCTGTGCCTTGATGGTAAATATGTCGAATGTCATTTTCTGTCCTCCTTAATATAATAATGTGTTTTTTATTTTACATTTTGATAGAAGCCGTCAAGCTTCACCTTCCTCCATCCAAAAAACATGCCCAACAAGAAAAGGCTGACAAATTGTCAGCCTCATACTCTCAACTTACTTTCTTTTACCTCTCCCTTTAATACCCCCTAATTCTCTCCCCCTTTAGGGGGTAGGGGGGCTTCACTCCCCCTTGTTGACCATCTTCCAGTCGCGCGGCGTGAAGTCATCGGTAGACATTTGCCATAATGGGTCGGGCATGTACCAGAAGAACTGGCTGAAGTAGTCATACAGCTTCTTGTCCTTGAAGACGTAGCCTCTGTGGGCGTAGGGAAGGTTGCGTGCCAATCGCTTGTCCACCTTCTTGTCCATCTGCCAGATGACGAACGAATCGCTGCGGTCGTAGAAGCTGCCGAACTTCGGGTTATCGACGAAGTTCAGGTGGGCGTCAGCCGAAATGATGTTCATGTCTGTCTCCGGGCGGAAGTTCTTCGTGTGCCATTCCACCATACCGTTCCTGATGGCTATCTCAATGAGTGTGGTGTTATAGGAGAATTTGCTGTGTCTCACCTTGCCCGTACCTGCCACCACCTTGAACTCGCTGCCCTTGAACAGTTCCTCGTCCAGGCAGAAGTGCTTCGCCGTCTTGTCGGCACGAATGCGCAGCGTGAAGTCTCCGATGCTGCCGCCCTTCCATCTTGTTGCCGGAGTCAACCAGTAGGGCACCTCAAATGTCCTGGCTACGCCGGTCGACATCTCGTAGGCATAGGTATGGTGAACAAAGTTGTCGCCTTTCTTGAATCTTGCCTCGAACAGATAGGCGTAGGCATAGGGCAGTATGCCGTCTTCGTCCTCCACATCGGTCGGACCTGTATAGGGCTTGTCCATCTCTTCCCTGACGACCAGCTTGTTGCGGTAGCTCAGCTGTTCGCCGTTCATCGTTACCGTGAAGTCCTTGATATACGGATGCACGCCCGACAAGTTAATCTTGTCGCCCGTGTTGTAGGGCTTGGTAGCCTCGAAGCCCATTGCCACTGTCTTCTCATCGCCTGTGTTGCTGAATACATAATCCACGTCAACGTATGCATGTCCGTCGTCGTTCAGCGTGATGGTCAGCACCTCTTTCTTCACCGAGATGTCGGTCTCGTGTATCGGCACCAGCATGCTTCCTCTGGTAAAGAACACTCCGTCGTTGGCTCTTGCCGTTGTTGCCACGCCCCACAGCAGGGCAGTTGCCATCATTGTCAGCATCATTCGTTTCATAGTCTTTCTGTTTTTTAGTTAAGATTCATTTAATATCTGTCTGCAAAAATACACCAACTTCACCAAACCACCAAATACTTCTTTACTTTTTATCAGCAACATCAGGGAAGCAGATGTTTCTATCGTTATTGGTGGTTCTTCTCTAAATCGAGGTAATAGCCCAGTTTGTAGAGTTTGAATGCCGTGAGGGAGGGACGGCGGCTGCATAGGTTGCGGCGAAGGGCAGGGGAGAGGGCGTGGAGCACAAGGCGCACCAACGGGGCAACCCTGAGCCGGTGTAGGCGGTCGACGGCACTGAGGATGTTGGAGAAACCTTTCAGGTCGCGGCGGAAGTGGTATAGGGTGCAGATGCCTTCCTCTGTCTTGCGGACATAGGCTTCGTTGTCTTCGAATGTGCAGAAGCCCGTGGGGTTGTCGATATGTCGGATAGGGACGGCTTGCATGAGGAACTGCTTACCGTAGAGCACGTCTTCGTAACCGTAATGGTGGAAGCGCTCGTCCAAGGGGTTGGCGAGAGCGAGCGTGCGGCGAATCATGAAGTTGCTGGTATGGAAGTCGCGGTAGGGCTTCAGGTTGCGGTTGCCGACATGGTGGAAAGGCTCGCTGGCTCGTTCGTAGCGGTAACGCAGGTTGTCGTCGGGACCATTACCGACGGTATATCCGCCGTAGACGATGTCGTTAAGGTTGTCGACATAGCGTTGCAGATAGTCGTCACGCACTATCGTCATGTCGGCATCGATGAAGAGAAGGTAGTCACCGTGGGCTTCCCTGGCAAGGAAGTTGCGTATGGCTGCCCGTCCGCTGTTCTTGTGCCGTATGATATATGTGCTGTGGGGAAGGTTGTCGATGGACTTGTTGGCTGCTACGATGCTCTCGTCGGTGCTGCCGTCGTCGGCTACGATAATTTCCCATTGCAACCCGTTGATGCAGGTTGCTTGCCCGACCAGTGACTCGACAAGTGCAAGACAAGGGTCGTTGTAGGTGGGTATCAGTATGGAAAGACTCACTAACTGCAAAACGAGAAAACATGGATGTTATTGCAAAAAACTACCATTTTATTTTGTTCTTTCCTCGCTTATTCGTACCTTTGCAGCCGCTATTACGAGATAGTAGCATGAAATTCAATTATTAATTAAACAACAACAATTAGAAAATGGCAACAAAAATCAGATTGCAACGCGGAGGTCGCAAGGGCTATGCTGTTTATCGCATCGTCGTTGCAGACGTTCGTGCACCACGTGATGGTAAATTTACTGAGAAGCTCGGTACGTTCAACCCGAACACTAATCCTGCCACAGTAGATTTGAATTTCGACCGTGCCCTCTATTGGGTAGAGACAGGCGCACAGCCTACTGATACGGTACGCAACATCCTGAAGAGCGAGGGCGTATACCTGATGAAGCACCTGCGTGGCGGTGTGAAGAAGGGTGCCTTTGACGAAGCAACTGCACAGAGCAAGTTTGATGCTTGGAAGCAGGCTAAGGAGAAGGGCTTCGACGCTATCCGCGAGGGTGAAGTAAAGGCTAAGAAAGAGGCTGTAGCTAAGGAACTCGAACAGGAGAAGAAACTGAACGAGGCTATCGCCAAGAAGGTAGCAGAAAAGAAGGCAGCAGCTGCTGCCGAAGCTCAGGCCGCTGCTGCTGAGGCTGCCGCAGAGGAGACCGCTGAAGCTCCTGCAGAGGAAGCTGCTGAGGCTCCCGCAGAGGCATAAAGAAAGTCTCTCCGATTTCAGAACGAAACACGAAAGACCGGCTCCTCATGCTGAGACCGGTCTTTCTTTTTAAAAACATCCTACATGCACATCCTTGAAATCCCATCATTTTTTCCACCATACGGTGGCCTGTTCTGCCTGGATCAGGCCAAGGCGTTGCAAGCATTGGGACATGAGGTGCGCATCTTGAGTAACGTACAGCTGGGTATCACCATCGGTTGGAAAGACTATCTGCGGCTGCCTTTCGGCCGCTACGAGCACCAGCTGGACGGTGTTACCGTCTTCCAGTCGTTTCAGCGCGGAGTGCCGCGATCCATCCGCTTCAACGTAAAACGTTGGGTGTCTGTCGTCCGTTCCATGTTTCGTGACTATGTAGAGAAATATGGCAAGCCTGACATTCTGCATGCCCATTGTGCCAAGTGGGCAGGCTATGCGGCGATGAAGATAGGTGAGGAATACCAGATACCCTTCGTAGTGACGGAGCATCTGCCCTTGATGTTGCTGGAGGGTGAGTTTGGCAAAGGGCCGCATTACGGGTGGCAGGTGCCGATGCTGAAGGAAGTGTATGAACATGCGGCGATGGTCTTTCCTGTGTCAGAAGAACTGGTTGATGATATAGCACGCTTCTACGGCAAGAGCTATAAGTGGCAGTTCTTGTCGAACACCATAGACACTGATTTCTTCCATTATCAGGAGCGTGAGCCCCTTGCCGGGCGCTCGTTCCGGTTCTGCTGCCTGGCAGATTATTATTTCAGGAAAGGTTATGACATCTTGTTTGATGCCTGCAAGAAGTTGCAGGAGAGCGGCTGCCGGATAGAGCTGCACATTGCCGGATTGTTAACAGACGGGAGGAAGTGTCATGCCGACCTGCAAGAGATTGGCTTGAAAGACGTGACGACGTATGGCCGGATAGGGAAGGATGCCATCCGTGACTTGTTGTATAGGTGTGACGTGCTTGTTCTCGCAAGTCGCAGCGAGGTGCAGCCGCTGGTGTTGCTGGAGGCGATGAGTACGGGTATTCCTGTCGTCTCTACTGAGTGTGTGCCACGCAACCAGCGTATAGACGGCGGTTGCTTCATTGTTCCGATAGAAGATGCCGAGGCGTTGGCTGTTCAGATGAAGTCTGTCATGGACATGGACGGCTTTGACGGAAAGGCGGTATCGGAACAGATACGTCGGATGGCATCGCCCGACGTGGTAGGAAAGAAGTTGGAAGAAGTCTTCTTGCAGATTATTCACCCATAAGTTGCTGGTACAGGGCTTCGTATTGTCTGGCTACGTTGACGTAGTGATGGTGTTTCTCAACGTATGCTATACTTTGTTGCTTCAATGTATCGATGTTCTCCGGATACTTTATCAGTTGTACTAACGTGTTGTAGATGTGCTCCTTGTCGGGCAGGATGTTGACAATGGGGTGCAGTTCCTGTTCACCAAGTATCTCATAGTTTTCTGGTTCGCCACCTCCCACGCAGATGATGCCGCGGCTCATGGCTTCCAAGGCGTTCATGGCGGGTGTATAGGAATAGGCTTGGTCGAGGATGACATCCTGATGTTCCATCTTTTTGACGTATTCTTCGAAAGGCAGATCTTCTACTATGGTCACTTCACACTGGTCAGGATAGTCTTTCTTGAGTTTTAGTAACACTTCATAGAATAAGTCCATACCTTTGAATGCCATTATGTTACGTTTGATGCCAAGGAAGAACCTGACAGGGTCTCCAGGTTTACGCTGATTTACAGATATGGGCTTCTTGGGGATGATAGGCAAAGGAATGAACGTCGTCTTCTCAGGGTATGCCATCTCATAGCTCTTGTAGTATTCGTAAAGGCAGGCAACGATGGCATCGCAGTCTTTGGCAATGTATCGGCTCAGATGTCCTTTCTCTGAGTGATACCACTCATCGATGACCTTCTTCACCTGAGGAACGTCAGTACGATCTTCGTGTTCAGTATAGAAGTCGCCGTAACGCATGAAGCGGTCCTCAAGGTTGCTTTTCACCCATTGCCAGTCGTTGCCGAAGGCTCCGAGCACGACATGCTTGTTGTGGCGGCGCAGATAGTCGTAGATGGCAAACTGGCGCTTGGCCTTGAGCGAGATGAAGTCGGGATTGATGAGCTGTACGATGTCGAAGCCTCGCAACTTAGGGAGCACGGACAAGAGTTTCAGGGCATAGCCGACGCTGGAGAATAAGCCTGTGCTTTTTCGGTAGAGCGATATGTCACGGCGGTAGTTATAGATGTTGGTACCGTCGGACACGACAAGCACCTGGTGTCCCAATGTGCGAAGGCCTTCTGCCAAGGTCGCATGCAGATTGCTGTATTCTCCCAATAGCAAGATTTTCATAGACTGTTCTTAATGAGTGGCAGGGTGCGACATAAGATACTTCTGCCCAAAGGACTGGTGGTGAGTCTCTGGAACCATTTGTACTTGATGGTGTAGTGATTATCGGGTAGTGGGAACAGCCCTTCTTTTGTCAGTTCAGCTATCCGTCTTTCCAATTCTTTGATTGAAGAGGTCAGTCTCATCGTATTGTAGAGATAGTCCATCGTGAGTTGAGACACCTTGCGGCGGATGGCTTCCCGCTCTTCTGGTGGCCAGTTGTCTTCCTGAACATGAAGCCTACAGATGACGGTATGGGTATCGTCCAGTCTCTTTGTAATGGCCTCCTGGTTCGTCAAACGGGTTGCAGAACCGGGATTTGGCCTGTAGTAATACGCCTGAAAGTCGGTGTCGCACACACTTTCAGCCCTCAGAAGGAGGAGCGTGACAAATTCCTCGTCCTCTCCATAAGCTATACCTGGGGTGAAGCGTAGCGTTCCCAAGATGGATTTCCTAAAGAAAAAGCAACAGGCAGCTCCGCGTACGTTATGGTTGCGCATGTAGGTTGCCCCACTTTGTATGGGCAGTATCTTTCCTTCAGACATTTCCGGGGACGATTTTTGAGTGAAATGGAACATGACGACATCAGCAAGTTCGTTCTGTTCCTGCTTCCTGATGATGTCCAGACAATGATTGTAGGGCGTTGCTATAATTTTGTCGTCGGCATCAACCAACTGGATGTATTCGCCTGTAGCCATCTCCAGCCCTCTGTTTCGTGCTATGCTGACTCCTTGGTTGTGCTGGCGTAGATAGACCATCTCCTGCTCGTAGTCATGCAACAGGTCGACAGGTTGCGATGCCGACCCGTCATCGATGATGATAATCTCGCGTTCGTCGGTGGAAAGAGAAAGGCTGATAATGCTCTCCAGGCACTCCTTCAACATGCTTACAGGCTGATTGAAGTAGGTAATGATGAAGCTGACAAGTGGCTTCGGTTGCTGTTGATATGTTGTAGAATGCTCAGACATCGTATTTCTTTGGGTTGCAAAAGTACAAAAAAATATCTTTTCTGTACTGTTATATCGGAAAAAGTCGGGAAAATGTTGCTCCATTACGAAAAAAATTCCTACTTTTGCGAGGTCTACATGAGACTTGAAACCTGATTATTACTTTTAAATAAGGTATATACTATGGCAAAAATAAAGACAATCGGAGTCATGACTTCCGGCGGAGATGCTCCGGGAATGAATGCGGCTATACGTGCGGTGACGCGTGCTGCTATCTACAACGGGTTCAACGTGAAAGCTATCTACCGTGGCTATGACGGACTGATAGCCGGTGAGATAAAGCCGTTTACGACGGAAAACGTCAGCGGTATCATCTGTTTGGGCGGTACTATTTTGAAGACAGCCCGCTCACAGGAGTTTACCACACCTGAAGGCAGGGCGAAGGCTTACGAGAACCTGCAGAAGGAAAGCATCGACGCCTTGGTGGTCATCGGTGGAAACGGATCGTTGACGGGTGCCATGATGTTTGCCCAAGAGTATGACTTCTGCTGTGTCGGATTGCCTGGAACGATAGACAACGACCTCTATGGAACCGACGACACCATTGGTTATGACACCACGATGAACACCATTGTGGAGTGCGTAGACCGTATCCGTGACACGGCACAGAGTCATGAACGCATTTTCTTCGTCGAGGTGATGGGGCGAGATGCCGGTTTCTTGGCACAAAACAGTGCCATCGCCTGTGGTGCTGAGGCTGCCATCATACCTGAAGACTCTACCAACGTAGACCAGTTGGCACGTTTCATGGAGCGTGGCATTCGTAAGTCGAAGAAGAGTTGCATCGTCATCGTTTCGGAGAGCCCGAAGTGTGGTGCCCTTTATTATGCCGACCGTGTGAAGAAAGAGTTCCCCGACTACGACGTACGGGTGTCTATTCTCGGTCACTTGCAGCGAGGCGGACGACCGACAGCCCGCGACCGCATCCTTGCCAGCCGGACAGGTGCCGGTGCCATACGTGCCATCATGCAGGGACAGCGTAACGTGATGGTAGGCATTCGCAACAATGAAGTCGTCTATGTGCCGTTGAGCGAGGCCATCCGGAGTGACAAGCCTTTCAACAAGACACTCATAAAAGTATTGGACGAACTCAGCATCTGATGCGAGAAAAATGAGTATAAATGGCAAAAAGATAGTTTTATTTTTTGTACGTTAAGAATAAATTACTATTTTTGCAAAGATAAACCCTAAATCGAATTTTTGTAATCAATAATAACTAATAGCTTATGTCAAAAATTATCGGGCATATCTCTCAGATTATCGGTCCTGTTATCGACGTGTATTTCGATACCAAAGGCGAAGAAGCTGAGAAGGTGCTGCCTAAAATCTATGAGGCTTTGCGCGTTAAACGTCCTGATGGTAGCGACCTGATTATCGAGGTTCAGCAACACATCGGTGAAGACACCGTGCGTTGTGTGGCTATGGACAACACCGACGGTTTGCAGCGCGGGCTGGAAGCTGTGCCAGCGGGTAATCCTATCCAGATGCCTGCCGGAGAACAGATCAAGGGTCGTATGCTGAACGTAATCGGTCAGCCTATCGACGGTATGAAACAGTTGGACATGGAAGGTGCCTATCCCATTCACCGCGAAGCACCGGCATTCGAGGAACTGTCTACCCGCAAGGAGGTCCTTGCAACGGGTATCAAGGTCATCGACTTGCTGGAGCCTTATATGAAAGGTGGTAAGATTGGACTCTTCGGTGGTGCCGGTGTGGGTAAGACGGTGCTGATTATGGAGTTGATTAACAACATTGCCAAAGGTCACAACGGTTTCTCTGTGTTTGCCGGAGTGGGAGAGCGTACCCGTGAGGGTAACGACCTCATTCGCGAGATGATCGAGTCGGGTGTAGTCCGCTATGGTGAGAAGTTCCAGAAGGCAATGGAAGAGGGCAAGTGGGACTTGTCTCTCGTTGACCCAGAGGAACTGAAGAAGAGCCAGGCCACACTGGTCTATGGCCAGATGAACGAGCCGCCGGGAGCGCGTGCTTCGGTAGCCCTCTCAGGACTGACTGTAGCAGAGGCTTTCCGTGACGGTGGCGGTAAGGACGGCGGTGCAGCAGACATCCTGTTCTTCATTGACAACATCTTCCGCTTCACTCAGGCAGGTTCTGAGGTTTCCGCATTGTTAGGACGTATGCCGTCTGCCGTAGGTTACCAGCCGACGCTGGCATCGGAGATGGGTGCCATGCAGGAGCGCATCACCTCAACCAAGACTGGGTCAATCACCTCTGTACAGGCAGTGTATGTGCCTGCCGACGACTTGACAGACCCGGCACCGGCAACAACCTTTACGCACTTGGATGCAACTACCGTGCTCGACCGTAAGATTGCCGAGCTGGGTATCTATCCTGCTGTAGACCCGTTAGGTTCCACATCACGTATCCTCGACCCGCTGATTGTGGGTAAGGAGCATTATGAGTGTGCTCAGCGTGTGAAGCAGATTTTGCAGCACTACAAGGAGTTGCAGGACATCATTGCTATTCTGGGTATGGACGAGCTTTCCGATGAGGACAAGCAGACCGTGAACCGTGCACGCCGTGTACAGCGTTTCCTCTCTCAGCCGTTCTCTGTTGCCGAGCAGTTCACTGGCGTACAGGGCGTTATGGTCAGCATCGAAGACACCATCAAGGGCTTCAACATGATTCTCGACGGTGAGGTTGACGACCTGCCGGAGCAGGCGTTCCTGAATGTGGGAACCATTGAGCAGGCTATCGAGAAGGGTAAGAAGCTGATGGAGGCTGCCAAAGGTTAAAAAGAATAGCTGTTTAAACAAGGATTGAATATGAGCTTGAATTTGAAGATAGTATCACCAGAGAAAATCGTATTCGATGGAGACGTTGAGAAGGTCATCGTTCCCGGTACCATTGGGCGCTTTGAGATTCTCAAAGACCATGCCCCCATCATCTCTTCGCTGGAGAAGGGTGAGGTAGAATATGAATTGGCTGGCGGTGAGAAGACTCAGTTCAATATTCTCGGCGGTTTCGTAGAAGTACAAAAAAACAAGGTTAGCTTGTGTGTTGAGTTATAGAACTGAGGACAGAAGACCTGAAAAAGTTATTGGAGAATGGACGTAGAAAGAATCAGTTTCAGCTATATCAAACAGGAGTTGTTCCTCACGGTAGCACTCTTCCTCGTTGCCCTGTTGGTGATGAGGGTGTGGTTCTTGGATGAAATCTTCGTTCCTGTGCTCGTGAGCACCATCTTCACCCTTGTGGTGGGAGTAGCTATCGGCATGGTATGGCGTAGGGTAGCCAAGCAGTCGCCTGACAACCTGCCTACTTTCTATACGGCTGTTTCGGGTTTCCGGCTACTGATGGCACTGGGAGTGATGTTGGTTTATTACCTCATCAACGGCGGTGACACCATGTTGGTGTTCTTTCTGGTGTTCATGGTCTTCTATTTCGCTTCGCTGATTCACCACTCCGTGTTTTTCGCACGGGTGTCTAACCGTTTATAACCGACTTCGCTGAGATGGTTACACCTATTTATAATATGATGAAACAGATTAAGTCAATAATCCTCCTGATGGTGATGGCACTCCTGCCTCTGCAAGGCTATGCGGAAGGTGAGAAGGCCGGTGGTGAGGAACTGGACATCCCGTCTATCGTTCTCGAACACCTGGCAGATGCCTATGAGTGGCATATCGCCAGTTATGAAGGCAAGCACCTGAGCATACCGCTGCCTGTCATCATCCGTAGTTCGAATACAGGAGAATGGCATTTCTGTACAGCGCACTCTCTTCCTGCTAACTTCTTCATCAATGAAGAACAGCACGGAAAGATATATGAACACATGCCAGACGGCAGCAGCGTGCGTCCACTGGATCTTAGCATCACCAAGACGGTGCTACAGATATGGATAGTCGTGGCTGTCCTCATCGTGGTGTTCCTCTGTTGTGCTCGCTGGTACAAGAAGCACGATGCCAAGAGTGACGCTCCGGGTGGTTTTGTCGGGTTTATGGAGATGTTTGTGATGATGATTAACGACGACCTCATCAAGTCGTCAATAGGCGAGAAGCACTACAGACCGTATGCTCCTTACCTGCTCACCGTCTTCTTCTTCATCTTTACGACCAACCTGATAGGGCTGATTCCTATCTTCCCAGGCGGTGCCAACGTGACGGGAAACATCAACATCACGTTCTTCCTCGCTCTGTGCACCATGCTGGCAATTAACATCTTTGCCAACAAAGAGTACTGGAAAGAAATTTTCTGGCCGGATGTGCCGCTGTTCCTCAAGGCTTATCCTGCACCAATCATGCCGGTTATCGAGCTGTTTGGTGTCTTCACAAAGCCTTTCGCTCTCATGATTCGTCTTTTTGCCAACATGATGGCTGGTCATGCCGTGATACTGAGTTTCACTTGTGTGATCTTCCTCGGTTGGTCTATGGGCGTCGGATATGGTTTGGGCCTGAACACATTCAGCATCATCATGCTGCTCTTTATGAACTTGCTGGAGGTGTTGGTAGCCTTTGTTCAGGCTTATGTCTTCACTATGTTGAGTGCGGTCTTCATCGGACTGGCACACAAAGAGCATGGAGAAGAATGAATTTTAGGAAATCCCAAGGATAACCTGGGAAGACCTGGAAAGAAAAGAAAAAAAGAATATCTTAATTAATAATTTAAAAACTTTAAAACTATGATTATTTCAACATTATTAGCCGCTGAAGGTCTGGCACAGCTGGGCTGCGGTATCGGTGCAGGTATTGCAACAATTGGTGCAGGTATGGGTATTGGTAAGATTGGCGGCAGCGCCATGGACGCTATTGCCCGCCAGCCAGAGGCTACCGGCAAGATTCAGACGAACATGATTCTGACTTCTGCTTTTGTCGAGGGTTGTGCCCTCTTCGCTATTGCAGCATGTGCATTCTTGATCAAATAAGGATATTAAAAAACAATAGCTAATGGATTTCAGTAAACTGCCAGCAATCCTTACACCCGATCTGGGACTCCTGTTCTGGATGCTCTTGGCGTTTGCCGTGATTTTCTTCGTCCTTGCCAAGTATGGCTTCCCTGCTATCACCAACATGGTGGAAGAGCGTAAGAAGTACATAGACGAGAGCCTGAAGAAAGCGCACGAAGCGTCAGAACGCTTGGAAAATATCAAGCAAGAGGGTGAGGCGATTCTCCAGGAGGCTCGCGAGAAGCAGGCTCAGATACTGAAAGAGGCTGCTGAAACGCGTGAGGCTATTGTGGAGAAGGCTCAGGAGAAGGCACGCGAAGAAAGTTCACGTCTGTTGGAAGATGCCAGGATTCAAATCGTGGCAGAGAAGCAGAACGCTATCCGCGACATCCGTTCGCAGGTGGCTGAGTTGTCCGTACAGATTGCCGAGAAGATACTTCGCAACAAGCTCTCTACTGATGCCGCGCAAATGGAAATGATTGACAGACTGTTGGATGAAATCTCTGTTGACAACAATAAAGCATAACGTTTTATGGACATAGGTGTAATATCAGTTCGATACGCCCGCGCACTGCTGAAGAGTGCTGAAGCGGCAAAGCTCGAAGCCCAGGTCTATGCAGAGATGCAGACGCTGGCTGAGAGTTACCTGCGTGTGCCGGAACTGCGCTTTACGATAGACAACCCTATGCTGGACAAGGAGAAGAAAGAATCGCTGCTCATTACCGCCTGTGGCGGGAGCACTGCCAAGGGTGCGAAGCCGGAGCAAGTCTCCGACCTGACGAAGCGGTTCGTTCATCTCGTCTTGCAAGAGGGTAGGGAGAGCGACCTTCAGTTCATGGCTAATTCGTATATCACGCTTTACCGCCAACAGAAGAACATCATCCGCGGTAGATTGATAACCGCCGCTGCCGTCTCTCCTGCAACAGAGCAGAAGATGAAGCAGATGGTGGAAAGTAAGACTCAAGGTACTGTGGAGTTCCAGACAGAGGTGAACCCCGACATCATCGGCGGCTTCATCCTCGAATATGGAACCTATCGTATGGATGCAAGTGTGAAAAATAAGCTGAAGTCGATAGCCGCAGAGTTAAAGAAGTAAGCGTTATATTGCTATCGCGCTATAGCGCAATACCGTAATATCGTAATAACGAGAATAAGAAATGTCAGAAAAGATAAAACCAAGTGAAGTGTCTGAGGTTCTGCTCCAGCAGTTGCAGGGCATCAACAACGCGGAGAAGTTCGACGAGGTGGGTACCGTGCTGACCGTCAGCGACGGTGTGGCTCGTATCTACGGTCTGCGCAATGCTGAAGCCAATGAGTTGTTAGAGTTTGAAAACGGCACGATGGCGATAGTGATGAACTTGGAGGAAGACAACGTGGGTTGCATCCTCCTCGGTCCGACGGCAGGCATCAAGGAAGGACAGGTCGTGAAGCGTACCCACCGTATTGCTTCCATCCGTGTCAACGACAACATGCTCGGACGTGTCATCAATCCGCTGGGTGAGGCTATCGACGGCAAGGGAGATATCGACCTGAGCGAATCGTTCGAGATGCCCCTCGACCGCAAGGCTCCCGGTGTAATCTATCGTCAGCCCGTGAAGGAACCTTTGCAGACAGGTCTCAAAGCTGTCGACTCTATGATTCCTATCGGACGCGGACAGCGCGAGTTGATTATCGGTGACCGACAGACGGGTAAGACCGCCATTGCCGTTGACACNNAACCAGAAGAGTTTCTATGAAGCAGGAAAGCCTGTATATTGTATCTATGTAGCCATCGGACAGAAGGCTTCCACCGTCGCTGCACTTGTGCAGACGCTGAAGGAACATGGTGCACTGCCCTATACCATCATTGTCAGTGCCACGGCTGCCGATCCTGCCGCCATGCAGTATTATGCGCCGTTTGCTGGTGCAGCCATAGGTGAATACTTCCGTGACCGCGGCTTCCCGGCACTCGTCGTCTACGACGACCTGTCGAAGCAGGCTGTTGCCTATCGTGAGGTGTCGCTGATCCTGCGTCGTCCTTCCGGTCGTGAAGCATACCCCGGTGACGTCTTCTACCTGCATTCCCGTCTGCTGGAGCGTGCAGCAAAGATCAACGAGCAGCAGGAGGTGGCAGAGAAGATGAACGACCTGCCAGAATGTATGAAAGGTCATGTGCGCGGCGGCGGTTCGCTGACGGCACTCCCTATTATCGAGACCCAGGCAGGTGACGTGTCGGCATACATCCCGACGAACGTCATCTCCATTACCGACGGACAGATCTATCTGGAGTCCAACCTCTTCAACCAAGGTTTCCGTCCGGCTATCAACGTGGGCATCTCCGTGTCTCGTGTGGGTGGCTCGGCACAGATTAAGTCAATGAAGAAGGTGGCTGGTACGCTGAAGATAGACCAGGCTCAGTATCGTGAGCTGGAGGCCTTCTCAAAGTTCTCCAGTGACATGGATGCCGTGACTGCCATGACCCTCGACCGCGGTCGTAAGAATAACCAGTTGCTCATCCAGCCGCAATACTCCCCGATGCCTGTCGGTGAGCAGATTGCCATCCTCTATTGTGGCGTAAACGGTCTGATGCATGAGGTTCCTGTTGACAAGGTGCGCGAGTGTCAGGACACCTTCCTCGACAAGATGCGCACTGCCCATGCCGATGCTATCGAGGTGTTGGGCAGCGGTAAGCTCACTGACGAGGTTACCGAGGTCATCAAGAGCACGATGGCAGACATTGCAGGACAGTATAAATAAAAATTGAGTTGCAACCATGCCAAGTTTAAAAGAGATCAAGACTCGAATAGCCAGTGTGCAGAGTACCCGTAAGATAACGAGTGCGATGAAGATGGTGGCATCAAGCAAGCTGCACCATGCGCAGGTGATGATCGAGAACATGCTCCCCTACGAAACCATGTTGGAGCATATCCTCAAGACCTTCCTTGCCAGCGAAGCCGATGCCTCTACCGTCTTCAGCGTAGAGCGTCCCGTGAAGCGTGTCGCACTCATCGTCTTCAGCTCCAACAGCTCGCTATGCGGCGGTTTCAATGCCAACATCATCAAGATGATGCAGCATGCCTTGGACGAATACCAGCATCTGGGCAAGGAGAACATCGTCATCTATCCCATCGGGCGCAAGGTTGCCGAGAAGGTGTCGAAGTTGGGCTATACCTCTGCCGGAGACTTCATATCTCTCGCCGACAAGCCCAACGTAGCACAGTGCATAGACATTGCCTACGAGCTGGGTGAGAAGTTCCTGGAGGGCGAGATAGACCGCGTGGAGATGTTCTACCATCACTTTAAGAGCGCCGGCAGTCAGATTCTGACGCGGAAGACGTTCCTGCCAATTGATATCACAGAAGAACTCAATGCCGACAAGGAACGCGACCTCTCCTCGGCTGTCATCACCCAGAAGGCACAAGAGTATCTGAAGAAAAACCAACAGGCTAAGGAACGTGAGCAGGAAGTCGTCAAACCGCTTGCCGACATCTTCATCGTCGAGCCCGACATGGACACCGTGCTCTCTCTGCTGATACCCAAACTGGCACACCTGATGCTCTATACGGCACTGCTCGACAGCAATGCCTCCGAGCATGCAGCACGCATGGTGGCGATGCAGACGGCTACCGACAATGCCGACGAGTTGCTGCGCGAACTGAACCTGCAGTACAACAAGTCACGCCAGCAAGCCATTACCAGTGAGCTGCTTGACATCGTGGGAGGCTCGGTCAACAACTGATTCTTTTACATCATTTCATACCATCCCCCGTTGCGTGTGGCGGTCATACGCGGCGGGGGATAGTTTGTTTCAGCCCATCTGTCTCAAATAAAAAGCCTGTTTTCCTTGCATTTCGCTTCATAATTGATTATCTTTGTGACGGAAAATCAAAAAACTGAAGTTAAACCTAAAAATGATAGCAATGAAAAAAATCGTATGTTTGTTCGTATGCCTGTCAGCACTCCTCTCCGTGAATGCTCAGAAAACAAAAGCAGAAAAGGCTTGCGTGGCAGAGGTGCGCGCCATGTATCAGAGTGCTCAGAATAAAATGGCTGAGAATGCCATGTCTAAAGATGCTCAAAACGACATGGTGGTCACCATCCAGAGTATGGAACCGGCGGTGGGAGGGCAGACCAAAAACTTCCATTTCTTCTTCCAGAACGAATACGTCGAGCAATTATCTACCTATATGTCGAAGCCCTATTTTGTTAACTGCAGCTTCAATGTTGCCCCGCGCAAGTATTATGAGGAATATCTCTTCGATCCGTCAACTGCTGCCCTCCGCTTCGCTTACTTTAAGTGGGATGACGTCAGCGGTAAAACCATCGAAGAGCGCTATTACTTTGATGACGAAGACCACATCGTCTGGCGCCAGTTGCAGAACACGAAAGAAGCGCGCACTGCCGATGACATCAAGCACGATGCCGACAAACTCATCAACGCCTTCCACTTCCTCAAGGGAGATATCGAATAATTTGTTTTTTTATTTGTTCAGTAAGCCTTACCCATGACATGAGTAAGGCTTATTTCGTCCAATCCTGTAGCTTTTATGCCAGGCGCCAGCGGCAGGTCTGCCGCCTGCCTGAACTCCCCCTTTATCAGTTTGATACTCTTCATGTATATGCCCTATTACCACTTACTAATCATTTTCGTCACCTTTTCCATCTCTGCTTGTCTGCTCTTGGGGTAGATGACGGCTAAGAAGTAGGCGTGGCGAACGGCAGCATTAGGATTGTAGCTGTCAACTTTCTTCTTCATATAGTAGATGCGTCCGTCTGTGGTGTAGCCTGAGAAGATACCGTTTCGGCTTCTGTAGGTGATGTTCCTGATGGTGGCAGTCCTCGATATGACACTGCCGTGACCCGGGAACTCGCTGTCGTCTATAGCCCAAGTACCCAAGAGTCCGCAATAGCTGATTTCAGCGTTCTGGTGCTTGTAAATCTGCATGGAGTAGGGACCGTCGCCATAGAAATATTCACTACCATTAGAGAAATAGGCAGGTACCCCAAAACCATACTTGGTATTTTTCCATTTGCCTTGTGCAAAAGTGCTGGTCTCAACAATGCCAGCACTGATAAACACGCATCCGAAGACGAATAGCATGACCGCCATCATCCATGATGGAACATGCTTGCTGTTGTTGCATAAATCCTTCATCATCAATTCTCTTTTTGTTATGAAAGTACGTGAGTTCTGTTCAGAATTTCAAAGTCACTTCGGGCTTCGCCGTTACCGCTTGAAATAGATGTCCACATAGTCGGTACATCCGTCGCAAGGGTTTTTCATCTGTTGCAGGCGCCAGTAGCGGCGACCTTCTGTGGACACGAAGTCGAACGTGCCCTCACGCAGACACTCCTCACCGTTGTTGATGTGGTAGATGCTGGAAACGATAGTACCCGTGAAGCGCAGGTGCTTGGCATCGACAATCTCTACGGTGCCGTCGAGGCGCAGGTAGTCGTTGTTCTCTCTCGACAACTGCTCACCCTTGCACTCCAATTCACCAGCGCTGTTGCGCTTGATGGTACACGTGCCGAAGTAGTCCCACGAAATCCATTGCAAGCTGAGCATGTGTTTGCCGATGACGCGCTGTTCTACGGTCTGCTTACGCGGTGCAGCCTGGCGCACCTTCTTTGTTGTCTGGGCGTTGACGCTGATAGCAATCATTGCCACGAGGGAAAGGAGAAGTGTTCTCATAACTGAAAAGTTTTTAGTTTATATAATTATTATCTGTTCTTGTCTTATCATTGCAAAGATAGAGATATTCCATCAAACTTATTGCAATTTCATTTTATTATTTTTGCGGATAAACGCACCTTTTCCGCAATCTTTACACTTTTCCGTTGAAGACGTAAAGTCCGCTTTTTGATGAAAAAGACATATTCTTTCATTTTCCGAGGCGAAGTGTATAAAATGTATAACGTATAACCGTATAACACATAGCGAAAAAAAGGTGCCTGGGAAAAAACCACCTTATAATTAATTCGCGCGTACATTATTATATAGGCATTTTCTCTCTGCACAAAAAAACAAAAGTTGTTATACGGTTATACGTTATACATTTTATACGTTTTTCCCCAAATTCTTCTCCTTTCCCTTGCTTTTTCCCCCAAATAAATTGTAACTTCGCAGGGTAAAACCTTACCCGACCTTACCCCAGGACGCTATGTAGGCATAGCTGTGCAAGAGGATGAGGTAGAGAATAAAAACAATAGGATTTGAACTCTAAGGACCCTAACGACCTTAAGGACCCTAAGGACCTTAACGACCTTAACGACCCTAAAGTCAAAAAAAAAGAAAAGGAGAATCAACCATGCCAGAAAAGTTAATCAGGCCCTCGGGCAACTATCGCAAGTTGCTGTCTTATCAGAAGACAGAAGTCATCTACGAGATGACCTTCTATTTCTGCCATAAGTACCTGCAGAAGGGCGACCGCACCATTGACCAGATGGTGCAGGCGGCACGTTCTGGCAAGCAGAACATCATAGAGGGTTGTGCCGCTTCTGCCACCAGCGCCAAGACGGAAATCAAACTGGTGAACGTCGCTAAGGCGAGCCTGCAGGAGTTGCTTGAGGATTATATCGACTATCTGCGCACGCGCCAGCATCGGCAGTGGGAGGAAGGCTCGGCAGAATGGACGGCAATGCGTGAGCTGGGCAAGAAGCACAACGATGCAGCCTTCTTCATGCAGCTCTGCGAGACACGCCCACCAGAGACAATAGCGAATATGGCAATCATCCTTATCAATCAGGCAGACTATCTGCTATTTAAGCAGCTGGAGCGTCTGGAAAAAGATTTCATCACCCAAGGAGGCTTCTCAGAGCGCATGATGAGGGTAAGAAAAGAACAACGAGGTTTTTGACTATGAAAGAGTGGGAAGAATATAAGTTAGAGGATGAAACAACGGCAATATGGCATGGCGCAGAGCCAGAGGATAATGATTGAATCTGATAATCCGGAATGGCACGCCTCGAAAGTCGCTGAACTCTACATCCCGAAATTTTTTGAAAACAAAAAATCTTCGGGTGGATACTGGTTCTAAAATATTTTATTATCTTTGCGCCAACATTGTGATAACAATATGTTGTCTAAGTCATAATAATATAGAGAGTCATGGAACACCCTTATCTT
>DEJO01000027.1:29918-33619 GCA_002353555.1 Prevotella sp. UBA2746
TGGCGCATTCAAATACTGCTTCGCACTGCAGTCTATTGACATCCCCAGCTCCGTGACTACAATAGGAGAATACGCATTCTTGGGCTGCAGCGCCCTGCAGTCAATTAACATCCCTTACTCAGTGACAACAATAGAACCTGGCGCATTCAATGGCTGTAGCGCCCTGCAATCAATTGACATCCCAGAATCCGTGACATCAATAGAATTATACGCATTCCAAGGCTGCAGCGCACTGAAGTCTATTGTCATCCCTGACTCCGTNNAAATGATGCATTCTGGGGCTGCGTATCACTGCAGTCAATTGACATCCCTAATTCCGTGAAAGAAATAAGGAGGGGGGCATTCTATGGCTGCTTCGCCCTGCAGTCAATTAACATCCCTAACTCCGTGACAAGAATAGAAGAAAGGGCATTCCAAGGCTGCATCGCACTGCACTCTATTGTCATCCCTGACTCCGTNNAAATGATGCATTCTGGGGCTGCGAATCACTGCAGTCTATTGACATCCCTGACTCCGTGACAGAAATAGGAAATGGCGCATTTAGCGTTTGCAGCGCCCTGCAGGAAATATACATTCGTATAAAAAACCTTGAGGATTTATTATATATAAATTATGGTGGTTTTAAAGAATACCTAGATAAACCTTCACAAATCATTTTTAACGAATCCATATTTGAAGCCTGCACACTTTTCGTTCCCTCTGGCATGCGATGGAAATACCGCCATCACCCATACTTCGCACAATTCAAGAAGATAGAAATCATACACTAATCCTGTCTTTTCCCACACAAAACTGCATCTGTACCTTCGCGGCATGGAAGCAGTTTTTGATTGCCCCCTGCCTTCATAGACGCAAAAAATCTTCATTATTATTTTGATTTCATTTTTCTTTTGTATCTTTGCCACAGAATAGCTTACATCAATACTATAATAATGAAAAGGATTTGCACAATAATGATAATGGCTCTTTGCTTACAAGGGGTACAGTGCCGGGCGACTGAAACTTTGATGTCGCCTGATGTTCTTTGTTATGAAGATGCCGATGCTTCTGCTTTTGCTCAGCAGCTTGGCCATAAAAGGAATGGACTGGTCAAAGCTGGGAAAGGTGACCTGCCAATTTACAACCTCTACGGTCCCGTGAAGAGGTGTGTCGAAGAGGTGGAAGGGGATGAGCAGGAATCCTATGACAGGGCGTTTGATAAAAACGGTCGCTTGGTGTCTGAAGATGGGGATAAGCTGAATGTTTTGTTTCCTGGTGGCGTAAATCAAAGACAAAGCAAAATAAAAGACATGTTATTTTCTTTGCATAAGATATGCAACTGTTGTATAAAAATAGGGTACACGCAAAAATAGAGCTCTATCGACGACGCTTTCCCTTAATATAGAAATGAAAATTTTTGTTAAAACAGCTAATAATTGAAATGAAAATGGTATCTTTGTACTGCATTAAATAAAGAAACGAAGTTTTAGCAAGTTGTTTTCTTAGTATGATTTTTCAAAGAACGTATTTCAAAAACCTAATATTCAAATGATTAAAACCAAAAAGAACATGAAAAAGTATTCGAAGTTGATGGCATTAGCTATGTTAGCTATTTTTAGTCTCACCATCGTTTCGTGTGGTGGTGATGGTGATGACATTCCCAATGGCGGTAATAATGGTGGAAACAATGACGATGCCGTTAATTATGTAGTCAATGGCGTTTCCTTTAAAATGGTAAAGGTTAAGGGCGGCACTTTCCAGATGGGAGCAACTTCAGAACAGGTAAGCGATGCTCAGGATGATGAGAAGCCCGCTCATCAAGTGACGCTGTCCGACTATTACATTGGAGAGACAGAGGTGACACAAGATCTTTGGCAGGCAGTAATGGGCAGCAATCCTTCTTCTTTCCGCAGTACAGGGAAGTTGCCTGTTGAGTCTATTTCATGGGACGATTGTCAGACTTTTATCACAAAGTTGCGGACGATGACGGGACAGTACTTTCGCCTTCCTACAGAATCAGAATGGGAGTTCGCTGCCCGTGGAGGTACGAAGTCAAAAGGTTATAAGTATAGTGGCAGCAATGATATCGATGCTGTTGCATGGTATTTAAGCAACTCTGAGGATGGAACTCATGTTGTGGGAACAAAGGCACCGAACGAATTAGGTCTCTACGATATGAGTGGCAATCTTTGGGAATTCTGTCAGGATTGGGATGGCAGTTACGGCAACACCCCCCAGACCAACCCTGCTGGCCCCGCGACTGGTTCCAAGCGCGTAATCCGTGGTGGTTGTTGGCATAGCCAACCGACGAGGCAACTCCGAGTGTCAGATCGAAGCGATTTTCATTCAAATGATATGAATAATATGATAGGCTTTCGCTTAGCTCTATAGCCGCTAAAGAATGAATAGACAAAATAAAAAAAGTCGGATGCCAAATATGGTGTCCGACTTTTTTTGTGTCATTATTCCTTGTGTCTTTACTGTATCAAATCAATACTTCGCTTGAGGAACTTGTCGAGTGCTTCGCCTTTCAACATGCCGTTTTGTAGGAGTGCAAGGTCGGCATCCCGAAGCATCGTTCTATGGTGACAGGAAGTTCGGAGAGATAAGATATTCCTATGATAAGCGTGGACTACTGAATGAAATCGTCTGGGTAGATAAAACGGATAAAGTGTTTTATGAAGACGTAAGGGTGTTCTCTTATGATAAAAAAGGATTTGTCTCTAAAATTGAATCGGGTGAAGGTGATTTAACCCCTTCTGTCTACACCATCGTGTCGGTGGATAAATACGGCAACTGGGTGAAAAGGAAGGATCAAGACGGAAAGATGACGAAACGAACGATTACCTATTATGAATAGAAGAAGACATTAGCCTATGTTGTGGATAGAGTTTGCGAGGTTCTATACAGTCACAATTAGCGTAGTGGAGGAGCGTTTGCCAGCTGGTAAACGCTCCTTTTTCATGATGCTTTCGCGGACAATCCTTTCCTGCAAGATGTGGATATTTTTACTTTCTTACTGCTAAACAACAGAATGTTGATGCAGTAATTAGCAAAATTTGGAAGCATGCCGTTTTGTCTTTTCCCACACAAAACTGCTTCCGTACCTTCGCGGCATGGAAGCTGTTTTTGATGTATCTCTGCCCACATCGTGGCAAGAACTTTCCGACAAACAACTGCGAATGGGCTTCGCCCTGTTCGCACACAACTTGTCAGCGCTTGAAGTCAAGACTCTTTGCCTTGTCAAATGGTCTGGCATTAAGATAAAAGACGAACATACGCGACTTCATAGCTGACTCCGTCGGACAGGATTTTGTCAATCTTGTCGCTCGCGCTATCGATGACAAATACCGCCGATACAACCACTAAAAAAGCGAAGCCGTTTGGCCTCGCTTTTTACTCCTAGCTTAGAGGGCGAGTTGGAAATACTTTTCCAGAGTCACTTCCGCTGGCGTTATCTTGAAAATCACCGCTCTGTTTGCTATTTAATTTACTATTTGATGATTTTTCGATTTATTTTTGATTTGGTGATTCCCTTTCAAACACCTTCTTGCCTTCGAAGTAGGTGGCTGCGGGCTTGGCAGTGTGAATCTCCATGACAGGGCAGGAGAGCACGTCCTTGTCAACAAGCAGGAAGTCGGCATACTTGCCGGTCTTGATGCTGCCGCGCTCGTCCTCGATGAACATCTGCTTGGCAATGTTGATGGTCATAGCGTTGATGG
>DEJO01000008.1:0-2408 GCA_002353555.1 Prevotella sp. UBA2746
CAGGTGAACATTGCCAAAGGCAAGGGCTGGACGGTGTATCATAAGAACGGCGAAGACTGGGAAGAATATGCTGGCAGCGTAGTCACGGCAATCAGAAGCATCGAGGTTTCTCCCGAAACGAAGTCCCACTGGTACACGCTGGACGGACGCAAGCTCAGCAGCAAGCCTGCACAGAAAGGCATCTACATCCATAATGGCAAGATTGTCGTGAAGTAAAAGTTGAATAAATAATAAAACGATATGAACATGAAAAAAGAAAGAATCATTTCACTCATGCTTGCCCTCACTGCGACAGCAATGACGGCACAAGCGGACGTGGCGATTGATGCCACGAACTTCCCCGATGCAAATTTCAGAAAGATTGTGGCTGGAAAAGACATCGACACGAACAGCGACGGCAAACTGTCATCATCGGAGATTAAAGCTGTGACATCTCTCAATGTGGTTGAAGAAGGTATTGAATACTTGAATGGCATCGAGCATTTCACAGAACTGACACAGCTTTGGTGTAATAGCAACAAGATACATTACCTGATCTTGAACAAGAACACGAAACTGACGTTCCTGAACTGCTCCGAAAACGATATGGATGGACTCGAATTGGGAAGCCTCAATAGTCTGAATTATCTGAACTGTTCAAAAAACAAACTGGAAATTCTCAGGGTCAGTCCCTATGCAAGTCTGGAAAATATCTATTGCTCCAACAATCAACTCTATGGCAAGGGTATGCAGGATTTTATCGACTGCCTGACTAACAGGAATAACACCAATCACCATTTATATATCGCTGATACTTCCGACCCCAATGAGAAGAATGTGATTTCCAAGGAGCAGATAAACGTTCTTAAGGAAACGGGCATGAAGATACATGCGTACAACGGAACGGATTGGTATGAGTATGGTGGCGCCGCTGGCTTTGCCATTAGCGAGTCGAACTTCCCCGATGCCAACTTCCGCACTTTCGTAGCTGGAAACACCATCGACACCAACAGCGACGGATTCCTTTCCGACACGGAGATTGCCGCTGTAAAGGAGATAGATATAATCGGGAAAAACATTAAAGCACTGAATGGTATTGAATTCTTTACGGAATTGGAGTCTTTGAAGTGTTTTGGCAATCAACTGACGTTCCTTAACTTGAGCAAGAACACGAAGTTGACATATCTGCACTGCGGCGCCACCCATCTGACAAGTCTCAACGTAAGCAAGAATACGGCACTGACATTTCTGGATTGCAGTGGCAACCAGCTGACAAGTATCGACGTAAGCAAGAACACGAAGTTGACATATCTGGGTTGCAGTGGCAACCAGCTGACAAGCCTTGACGTGAGCAAGAATACGGCACTGACTGGACTGAATTGCAGCGAAAACCGACTGACAAGCCTCGACGTGAGCAAGAACACAGCACTGAAAAAACTGGAATGCTTTGTCAATCAAATCAAGGGCGAACAGATGCAGGCATTGGTCAACAGCCTGTGTAAGGTGAATTCCAGTGGTTACGACTTCATAGTCCTCAACACAAAAAACGCCGACGAGCAGAATGAGATTACGGTCAGTCAAGTGGCTATAGCAAAAAGTAAAGGCTGGAATGTTATGGCTTGGAAAGATACATTGGAGGAATACGAAGGCAGCGAACCGGGCATCGCCATCGACGCGACGAACTTCCCCGATGAGAACTTCCGCTCCGTCGTGGCTGGAACCGACATCGACAAGGTTGCTGACGGCTACCTTTCTGACGAGGAGATTGCCGCAGTGAAGATGCTGGATGTATGCGAAAAGAACATTGCATCACTGAAGGGAATAGAGTTCTTTACGGCACTGACAGATTTGTACTGCTGGTTTAACCAGCTGACAAGCCTTGACGTGAGCAAGAACACGGCTCTGCAAGTTTTGGACAGTTCCTTCAACCAACTGACAAGCCTTGACGTGAGCAAGAACACGGCGCTGAAAGTATTGGATTTATCCTCCAACCAGCTTAAGAGCCTTGACGTGAGCAAGAACACGGCACTGGAAGAAATGTACTGCGAGTTTAACCAGCTGGCAAGCCTTGACGTGAGCAAGAATACGGCATTGACAGTGTTGTCCTGCTTCAACAACCAAATCAAGGAGGACCAGATGCAGGCATTGGTGAACAGTCTGCCGACGGTGACAGGTGGAAAATTCTACGTCATCGACACGAAAGACAGCAACGAGCAGAACGTCTGCACGAAGCCGCAGGTGAAAATCGCTACGGACAAGGGCTGGACGGTGTATGACTATAACGGCGGAAGCGATCAGGAATATGCTGGCAGCGAAGTCACGGCAATCAGAAGCATCGAGGTTTCTCCCGAAACGAAGTCCCACTGGTACACGCTGGACGGACGCAAGCTCAGCGGCAAGCCTGCACAGAAAGGCATCTACATCCATAA
>DEJO01000008.1:2526-16533 GCA_002353555.1 Prevotella sp. UBA2746
TCGAGCAAAGCTCAAGGTCGTGAAGTAAAAGTTAAATGTATAATAAAACGATATGAACATGAAAAAAGAAAGAATCATTTCACTCATGCTTGCCCTCACTGCGACAGCAATGACGGTGCGGGCGCAAGAACCTGTACGAATCATCTCTTCGAACTTTCCCGATGCTAACTTCCGAGAAATCGTGAAGGGAAATGACATCGACAAAAACCAGGACGGATGGCTCGAAACGGGAGAGCTTGCTGCAGTGACCACCCTCACGGTGCGCAGCAAGAGCATCGAGTCACTGAAGGGCGTAGAGCATTTCTACAAGCTGACGACGCTGATCTGCGACGACAACCGCCTTTCGAGCCTCGACGTCTCGAAGATCACTACATTGAAAGCCCTCTATTGCAGCCAAAACCGACTGACGAGCCTCGACGTCTCGAAGAACACGGCGCTGACCATATTGTATTGCTACAGCAACAAGCTGACGAGCCTCGACTTGAGCAACAACAAGGCCCTGACCGCCCTGACTTGCTATCTCAACCGGATAGGCCATTCCGATATGCTGAAGCTGGTGAACAGTCTGCCTACGGTGACCAAAGGTAACTTCTGCGGCATCAGCATTTCAAGCAGCAGCGAGAAGAACGTGCTCGCGAAGTCGCGTGTGGAGATTGCCCAGGGCAAGGGTTGGAGTGTAAAAGCGAAAGACGGCTCGTCCAACGTTGATTACGAAGGCAGCGAAGACCCGGTCATCGCCATCAACGCCACGAACTTCCCCGATGAGAACTTCCGCACCATCGTGGCTGGAACCGACATCGACAAGGATGCCAACGGCAAACTTTCCGAAGAGGAGATTGCCGCTGTGATGGGGCTGAATGTAAGCGAAAAGAACATTGCATCGCTGAAGGGAATAGAGTTCTTTACGGCACTGGAATATTTGTACTGCTACGGAAACCAGCTGACGAGCCTTGATGTGAGCAAGAACACGGCACTGACAGATTTGTGGTGCTACGGAAACCAGCTGACAAGCCTTGACGTGAGCAAGAACACGGCACTGAAAGAATTGTACTGCGAGTTTAACCAGCTGGCAAGCCTTGACGTGAGCAAGAACACGGCACTGACAAAATTGTACTGCTGGAACAACCAGCTGACCAGCCTTGACGTGAGCAAGAACACGGCATTGACACTATTGGAGTGCTTCAACAACCAAATCAAGGGCGATAAGATGCAAGCGCTGGTGAACAGTCTGCCTACGGTGACTAATGGAAAATTCTTGGTCATCGATACGAAGAGCAGCAACGAGCAGAACGTCTGCACGAAAGACCAAGTGGCTATTGCCAAAGGCAAAGGCTGGACGGTGTATGACAACAACGGCGGAAGCCGCCAGGAATACGCTGGCAGCGGAGAATCGGGCATCGCCATCGACGCCACGAACTTCCCCGATGAGACCTTCCGCGCCGTCGTGGCTGAAACTAAAATCGACAAGGATGCTGACGGCTACCTTTCTGACGAGGAGATTGCCGCTGTGACGCAGCTAACTGTATTTAGTCTGAACATTGCGTCGTTGAAGGGAATAGAGTTCTTTACGGCACTGACACAATTGGACTGCTCCAACAACCAGCTGACCAGCCTTGACGTGAGCAAGAACACGGCACTGACAGAATTGGAATGCTATAATAACCAGCTGACAAGCCTTGACGTGAGCAAGAATACGGCGCTGACAAGATTGGATTGCTCCTCCAACCAGCTTAAGAGCCTTGACGTGAGCAAGAACACGGCACTGCAATTTTTGGACTGCGAAAACAACCAGCTGACAAGCCTTGACGTGAGCAAGAATACGGCTTTGATTGGTTTGTACTGCCCCGGCAACCAGCTGGCAAGCCTTGATGTGAGCAAGAACACGGCACTAAAAGATTTGTGGTGCTACGGAAACCAGCTGACCAGCCTTGACGTGAGCAAGAACACGGCACTGACACAATTGGTATGCTTCGGCAACCAAATCAAGGGTGAGCAGATGCAAGCGCTGGCGAACAGTCTGCCTACGGTGACTAATGGAAAATTCTGTGTCATCGACACGAAGAACAGCAACGAACAGAACGTCTGCACAAAGGAACAAGTGGCTATTGCTACGGGCAAAGGCTGGACGGTGCATGATTGGAACGGCGGAACCCCAGAGGTTTTAGGAAAAATCGCCATCGACGCCACGAACTTCCCCGATGAGAAATTCCGCACCGTCGTGGCTGGATCCGACATCGACAAGGATGCTAACGGCTACCTTTCTGACGAGGAGATTGCCGCAGTGACGCAGCTGGATGTAAGGGAAATGGGTATTCAGAACCTAAAGGGCATCGAGTTCTTCACGGGCTTGAAGGAACTTCTCTGCCAGAATAATGAGTTGACTTCTCTCGATGTGTCTAAGAACACCGAACTGACACGCCTGGCCTGCGGGCAAAATCAAATCAAGAGCCTTGACCTGTCGAAGAACACCAAGATGGAGAACCTGCATTGTGCCAACAACCAGTTGACTGCACTCGATGTTTCAATGATGCCGAATTTGTGGAGACTTTTTTGCCTTAATAATAAGTTGACCAAACTCGATGTCACGAAGAACACCAAACTGACAGAGTTGCACTGCGGTGAAAACCAACTGACGAGCCTTGACGTGAGCAAGAACACGGCTTTGAATAAATTGTACTGCTACAACAACCAGCTGACAAGCCTTGACGTGAGCAAGAACACGGCATTGACAGTGTTGTCCTGCGGTGAAAACCAACTGACCGCCTTAGACGTATCTAAGAACACGGCGCTTGAAAATTTGTACTGCGACAGCAACCAGCTGACAAGCCTTGATGTGAGCAAGAACACGGCTTTGATTGCTTTGTTCTGCAATGATAATCAGCTGACGAGTCTTGACGTGAGCAAGAACACGGCTCTGGTAGTTTTGAACTGCTACAACAACCAGCTGTCGAGTATTGACTTGAGTAAGAATACGGCACTGCAAGATTTGCGCTGCGAAAACAACCAGCTGACCAGCCTTGACGTGAGCAAGAATACGGCACTGATACAATTGGTATGCCACGGCAACCAAATCAAGGAGGACCAGATGCAGATATTGGTGAATAGTCTGCCGACGGTGACAGGTGGAAAATTATACGTCATCGACACGTCGAGCAGCAACGAGCAGAACGTCTGCACGAAAGACCAAGTGGCTATTGCCAAGGGCAAGGGCTGGAAGGTGTATGAATATTACTACGGAAACTATTATGAATATGAGGGCAGCGTAGTCACGGCAATCAGAAGCATCGAGGTTTCTGCTGAGGAGAATGGCCTCTGGTACACGTTGGACGGTAAGCGTCTCAGCGGTAAGCCTGCACAGAAGGGTATCTACGTGCGCAATGGACGCAAAGTGGTGGTGAAGTAGGGCGGCCTCCGTCGGATGATACTTTGACGGACGCTGAATGAAGACGAAAATCTTCAAAAATCTGACAAAAATAATCCGCAGAAGGATTCGTGCCAGATTTTTGAAGATTTTTGTTTGTATCTTATCCTCTGCGTACTCCTTTCACTCCGTGTGATGTAATGGATGCTCACGCAGAGTTATGGAGTGAATGGAGTTTTTCCATCTACAAGAAAGGTGTCAAGTAAACTGGAAGCAGAAGAGTTTCTTCATCCTTTTTCAGATCCTTGGTATAAATCAGATAACGACTTTCTATTCTATGGGAATACTTCTGGCAGAAGACATCAAGCGATTTGTGCGTCTTGTAACCTGAAGATTTGACCTCAATCGGGTGAAGCTTGGCGCCTCGTGAGAGCAGAAAATCAATCTCATAGTTGTGGGTCTCGTCCTTAGGCCAAGTATAATAAAATAGCTTGTTACCTGCCGCTGCCAGCATCTGTGCAATAACATTTTCATAGACATATCCCAGATTAGTGCTGAGCTTGTCATTCAAAAGTTTCTGGTAGATGATATTCTCGGTATGATCTTTGTCCCAAAACGCCAAGGTGACGAACAGGCCGGTGTCTGCACAGAATATCTTAAACTTAGAACTGTCTTTGGTTAGCGACATGCCTACGTTTGGATCGTTGGAATGATAGGAAAAGAGTGTCGTCTTGCTGTCTTCCAGGTCTTTTAGCAATTCCAGCAGTTTATCGTCATCTACATCGCCCAGCACGGCATATGGTTTATAGCGGTTGTTTGTTTGGCTGAGTTGAGACGGGATTTCCATAAAGAGCGTTTCCAGACGACCTGTCTCGTCAAGTTTCTGAAAATCGTCTTGATAAACTTTAATGATGCCGCGTTTAGCATAATCCACCATGCTGAAATTGTTGGTTTCAATATATGTATTAACTGCTTGAGGCATACCTCCAACCAGCATGTATAATCTGAAATCACGTATCTTGTCACGATGAGCTCTGTCAAGCGGAAGTCGCTTTTCATAGAAAGTTCGAAGCAAAGGTACTGTTGCCTCATCACCCAATGCCCATCTGAATTCCTCATAATCCATCGGGTAAAGAGTGACGCGCTCCTCCTCACTTGGAATCGTGATATCCTTCGTGTTCTTTTTGATGCTGATGAGAGAACCTGTTTCAATGTAATCGTAACGACCGTCCTTGACAAGGTATTTTATTGCTTGCCTGGCAAGGGGGCATTTCTGCACCTCATCAAAGATAATGACAGACTTCCGCTCTTTCAATACTACGTTATACAGGGCTTGCAGCTGAAGAAAGATATAATCCTTGTTCATCAGATCATTGAATAAGGATTTAACCTCGTCAGATGCTTCGTTGAAGTCAATGAGTATGTAGGATTCATATTCATTCTTGGCGAACTGCTCGACAAGTGTTGACTTGCCGACACGTCGCGCACCTTCTATCAAAATGGCTGACTTGCCGTTTTGAACTCGTTTCCATTCAAGAAGACGGTCATAAAGCTTTCTTTTGAATATTCGCTCCATTATTTATTGCATTGCCTAATCTTATGTGCAAAGATAGTCTTTTTATTCGGTTTACACAAATGTTTTTGATAAAAACCTCCGAAAATACCAAAATGTTTTTGATAAAAACCTCCGAAAATACCAAAATGTTTTGATTCCAAAGTGGACTTAACCGAAAAGGATGCCAGATTTTTGGAGATTTTTGTTTATATGAAAGAAAGTATTGTCTTCGACTTGCAGTACCTCTGACCTTCGGTCGCGCTCGACGCTCAACGTCGCTTATATGAGCGTAGCGAGTCATAAGAAGGTACTTTCGCTCGACAAAGCAAAGAAAAACAAGTTTTCTTTTTGCATTGTGCTCGCTTAATCGTAGTACCTCTGACCTTCGGTCGAAGGTACGCTGCGTCTCAACAATAAAAATAAAAAAGGTATTTTATTTTGTATTGTCTTCGACTTGCATTACCTTTGGATAAGGTACTTTCGCTCGACAATGAAAGAAAAACAAGTTTTCCTTTTGCATTGTCCTCACTTAATCGTACCTTTGCAGCCGATTATCAAGGGGTGCCCACATGTTGTGGGCTGAGATGATACCCTCTAACCTGATGCGGGTAATACCGACGTAGGGATGGATATCAGTTGAATCTACAGACATTTTGTTCCCCTTTACATTTTTATTCATTCATTAAAAAGTAAAGTAATGACGAAAAAGTTATTTCTCATGGCGATGCTTGCTGCCGGTGCGATGGGCACGAAAGCGCAAAGCAACGTAAACAAGTTTGACTCTGCCCACGTGGAACAGTTGCAAGAGGTGGTGGTACAGGGCGTGAGGGCGCAGAAGAATGCACCCTATGCCATTGCCAACATCAAGAAGCAGGAGCTGCAGGAGTTCTCGAAGACTGGTCAGGAGCTGCCCTTCCTCTTCTCCAACACGCCCGGCGTGATGGCATGGAGCGAGAACGGACTGGGCATAGGTACCACCTACATGCGCATACGTGGTGCCGGCGACTCGCGCATCAACGTCACCTTGGATGGCGTTCCCATGAACTCGCCGGAAGACCAGTGCGTGTTCTGGGTGAACATGAACAGCTACGCTTCGCTGCTGGGCAGCGTGCAGATACAGCGCGGCGTAGGTACGTCGACCAACGGAGACGGTGCCTTCGGCGGTACCATCGCCCTGTCGTCGAAAGCTCCGTCGGAGGTACCTACGGCAGAGGTGTCGGCATCCTACGGCTCATATAACACCTTCAACGTCGGCGGCGCCTTCTCAACGGGTCTGTTGTGGAACCACCTCATCTTCGACGGTGCTTACCACGAGACCAATACCGACGGCTTCATCCACGGCACGAGCGGACGTTCAGGCTCCTACTATGGCGGACTGACGTGGATAGATAACAAGTTCACCATCCGGCTGAAGAACTTCGGAAACTTCGAGAAGACCGGACAGGCTTGGAACGGAGTCACTGCCGGCACCAATGACCAGAGCATCATGGACGGCACCTACGGCGAACATACCGGCATCAAGACCTACAAAGACATGTACAAGGCGGGGCTGGGCAGATACAACTCGCTCTATGAGGCCATGATCATCAACGGCGACGGCACCTACAATACGCGCCGCTACCGGATGGCTGACGGCAGCTACTGGGACAAGACCACCGACAACTTCTGGCAGAACCGCACACTGCTCTCCGGCGTGTGGGACATCAACGACAACTGGAAGGCAACGGCAACGCTGCACTATACCCACGGCTACGGCTACTACAACGAGTTCCGCCCCGACTACAAGTTGTCGAAGTTCGGACTGACCTTCACCGACAGCCAGGGGAAGAAGGTGAAATACAGCGACTTCGTCAGACAAAAAGGATACAAACAGGATACCTACGGCGGATTGGCCAACATCAGTTACAAAGACGACCGATGGGACATCATCGGCGGTCTGGCTTTGCAGAAGTTCACATCGCCCCACTTCGGCTACGTCACCTACATCTCCAACAGAGAACTGAGCCAGCAGGTACTTGCCAACGGCAAATACCAACATTACGACTCACATGCCGACAAGCTTGACGGCAACGTCTTCCTGAAAGCCGCCTACCACCTCACCAACAGCTTCGACGTCTTCGCCGACATACAGTACCGACATGTCAACTACAAGACCGACGGCAAGCATGACCGCTTTGTAGAAAACGAAGACGGCACCTACCGCAACTTCGTCCTGAACATCAAGGAGAAGTACAACTTCGTCAACCCCAAGGCAGGCATCAGCTACCACAACGGCGGCCATCATGCCTTTGCATCGTTTGCCATGAGCAACCGCGAACCCGAACGCAACAACTTCACCGACAACGGCAGCTATCCGGCTCCGAAGGCTGAACGACTGTTCGACTACGAGCTGGGCTACAACTACACGGCAAAGAACTGGCGGGCTGGCGTGAACCTCTACTACATGCACTACAAAGACCAGTTCGTGCAGACGGGGGCTCTGAGCGACATCGGAGAAAATCTGACTACCAACATCAAGAAGTCGTTCCGCATGGGCGTGGAGCTGACGGCAGGCTGGGACATTACCCCGTGGCTGACCCTTGAAGGCAACGCCGCACTGAGCCAGAACAAGCTGAAGGACTTCGACGAGCAGGCAAGTGTCAACTGGGAAAAGTCGTTCCGCACCATCCACTACGACAACGCTACCCTCGCCTACTCGCCAAGTGCCATCCTCAACGGATTTGCCAACTTCCACTATAAAGGCTTCCAAGCCATCTGGCATACCAACTTCGTGAGCCGTCAGTATCTCGACAACACCCAGAACAAAGACCGGTCGCTGCCGGCTTACTCTGCATCTGACGTGAAACTGAGCTACACGTCGAAGGTGAAGAAGGCATTAGGTATCAAGGAGGTGGTGCTCGGACTGAACTTCAACAACGTCTTCTCCCGCCGATATGCCACCAGCGGATGGGTTTATTCCTCTATCGTGGAAGAATACGGACACCCTAACGAGAACCGCTACTATCAGATTGGCTTCATCCCTGCTGCCGGCTTCACCGCTATGGGCAGCGTAACACTGAGGTTCTGATATGGGTTCCTTTATTATAGACCACGGACTCGACATCTTTACCACGATACTCGGCCTGATATACATCTGGTTAGAGTATCGTGCCAGTATCTGGCTGTGGCTCTTCGGTATCGTCATGCCTGCATTGGACATCTACCTCTACTGGAGTCACGGACTCTATGGCGATGCAGGCATGGCATGCTATTATACGGTAGCTGCCGTCTACGGTTTTATTATTTGGAAGTTCAAGAAGACAGGCAAGACCAACCAGCCGCTGCCCATCACCCACATGCCGTACAGCAAATACCTGCCGACAGGAATAGCTTTCCTGGCAGCATGGGGACTCACCTACTACATCCTCATCACCTTCACCAACTCTACAGTGCCCGTCCTCGACGCCTTCACCAATGCCTTGTCGTTTGTAGGCTTGTGGGCGTTGGCACGCAAGTACCTGGAACAATGGTTCTTCTGGATCATCGTCGATGTCGTCTGCACCATCCTCTACATACAGAAAGGCATCCCCTTCAAGGCCTTCCTCTATGGCCTGTACGTTGTCATTGCCGTCTTTGGATACAGGAGGTGGAAAAGGATGATACCTAAAACCACTTAAAACCCACCCCCAACCCCTCTCGTTCGGGAAGGGTTGGGGGTGTGTTGTATCTTTACAAGTACTCCAGCAGGATGTCCCACACGGCAATGATATGGCAGATGGAGCCGGCAAGGACGAAGAAGTGGAAGACGGAGTGCATGTACTTCCGCTTGTTCAGCGAGTAGAAGACGGCACCCGTGATGTAAGCCACGCCCTCGGCTATGATCCAGCTGACGGCTGTCGTGCCGACAGCATCCATCAGCGGCTTGAAGGCGATGAGCACACTCAGCCCCATCAGGCAGAAACAGATGGTTTCCAGGTTGCTGTGGTCTTTCAGTTTGCGGAAGGAAAGCACTGTTCCGACGATGGCACAGAGCCACTGGAAGATGAAGAACGACCATCCCCAGTAGCCTTGTTCGCGCATGGCAATGAGCGTGATAGGCGAATAGGAACCTGCAATGTGCCAATAGATGGCAGCATGGTCCCACTTTCTCAGCCGTTCCTTCCAAACCGACCGTGCCGACAGAGCGTGATACCATGTCGAGGCAATGTACGACATCAGCATGCCGAAGAGGTAGAGCGACACGCCGAACGTAGCCCACGCATTCTCATGGCGCGCACACCAGACGATGAAGATGGTACCCACGACCACACCCAGCACAATGCCTCCGGCGTGCGACCATGAGTTCCACAACTCTTCCTTATGACTGAAATGTATCTTCAACCGCATTCCTAAAGAGACTTATTCCTTTTTCTCTTTTTCCCTTCCTCTCTTCCTCTCTTCCTCCCTTTCTCTCATCCCCTCACTCCACCAACGTGAAATCGAGCTGTCGTTTCTCCAGGTTGGCACGTGCCACCTGAATGCGGATGGGGTCTCCCAACTGGTATTTGTGGTGGCGTCGGCGCCCGATGAGGCAGTAGTTCTTCTCGTCGAAGTCGTAGTAGTCGTCGTCGAGGTCGCGCATGGGCACCATTCCTTCGCAGTGGTTCTCGTCAATCTCGCAGTAGATGCCATAGGAAGTGATGCCGCTGATGTGTGCGTCATACACCTCTCCCAGCTTGTCGCCCATGAACTCCACCATCTTGTACTTGATGCTGTCGCGCTCGGCGTTCTGTGCCAGCTGCTCCATGTCGGAACAATGTTCGCACAACTCCTCATACTTATCCTTATTGGCAGAGCGTCCACCGTCCTGATAGCGGGTGAGCAGCCGGTGAACCATCGTGTCGGGATAGCGTCGGATGGGCGATGTGAAGTGGGTATAGTAGTCGAAGGCAAGTCCGAAGTGACCGATGTTGTGGGTGGAATACTTCGCTTTCATCATCGCCTTCAGTGCCACCATCTGTATGAGCTTCGCCTCGTTCGTACCCGTGGTCTCCTCCATCAGGGCGTTCATGCTGCGTGCTGTCGCATTCTTCGTGCCTGTAGACTTCATCCTGTAACCGAACTTCGCCACAAACTCGCGCAGGCTCTCCAGCTTCTGCGGGTCCGGGTCGTCGTGTACACGATAAGGCAGTGTCTTCGGCGGCACCTTCTTTCCCTTCGACATCCTGGGTTTGCCTACATCCTCTGCCACCGTCCTGTTGGCAAGGAGCATGAACTCCTCGATGAGTTTGTTGGCATCTTTCGACCGCTTGAAGTAGGCACGTGTCGGCTTTCCCTTCTCGTCGATGTCGAAATGCAACTCTTCCGAGTCGAAGTTGATGGCACCATTCTTGAAACGCTTCTCCCGCAGCTTCTTAGCCAAGGCATCCAACATACAAATCTGCTCGGCATACTCGCCCTTGTAGCCCTCCTTACCGGGCAAGGGTGCCGGCTGTCCGGTGCCGTCAACCACGCCGTTGGCTTCGAGCAGTGCCTGCGCCTCCTCGTAGGCATAGCGCCTGTTGCTTCGGATGACGGTATGAACGATGCGATAGTCCTTGACGTTGGCTTCAGCGTCGAGCGTGAAGATGACGCTGTAGCAGAGCTTCTCCTCGTCGGGGCGCAGCGAACAGATGAAGTTGCAGAGACGTTCCGGCAACATCGGGATGGTACGGTCGACGAGATAGACGGATGTGGCACGCTTCTGTGCCTCCTTGTCTATCACGGAACCCTCCTTCACGTAGTGGCTCACATCGGCTATATGTACGCCCACCTCATATAACGGACGGCCAGCCGGTTTACCCGCTCCCTTTCCGCCGCTTGACGCTTTCTCCAAGATACGGAACGAGAGGGCATCGTCAAAGTCCTTGGCGTCATGCGGGTCTATGGTACACGTCCACACGTCGCGGAAGTCCTCGCGACGGGCAATCTCTTCCGGCGTGATGTCTGCCGACAGTTTCTCTGCCGCCTCCTCCACATGCTTCGGGTATCTGTAGGGCAGCCCGTACTGGGCAAGTATGGCGTGCATCTCAGCCGTGTTCTCACCCGTCTTTCCGAGGATGTCTATCACCTCACCGATGATGCGCTTCGACTCCCGCGACGGCCATTGTATGATCTTCACCACCGCTTTGTCGCCCGTCTTGCCGCCTTTCAGCTTGCGTTTCGGCACGATGATGTCGCTGACAAACATGTTACTCTCCGTAATCAGGAAAGCGATATCCTTTTCAACTTTCAGCTTTCCGACAAACGTCTCACGGGCATGCGACAGGATTTCCGTCACCATTGCCTCCTTGATATGGTTGCGGCGACGTGCCATCAGCGACACCCTCACGCGGTCGCCGTTCATGGCAAAGAGCGAGTTGCGCTCCGAGACGAATATGGGTTTGTCGCTGCCGTCGAGCAGCACCGAGTTCTTACCGTTGGTCTTGCGCACGAAGACACCCTCCTGCACCTGTCCTTTCGTGTTCAGCCTGTACTGGTTGTCAGAAACTTTCGTCAGGAAGTCGTCCCATGTCATCTCCTCCATAGCGTCTACCGCCAGCATCTTCGCCGGATGAGTGTCTAAATGCAGAGCCTTGAAGATCTGCTTGAAGCTGAACGTCTCGTTCGGTTGCGACTTAAAGAAGCCAGCCAGCATGTCTGTCACCAGCCGCTTGTTGAGGCGTATGCCTCCTTTCTTTCCTTTTCCCATAGCATTTGGTTTTATAGATGATGCCACAAAGGTAGGAAATAATTGACAATTGACAATTGATAATTGACAATTAATTAATTTACGATTTACTATTTATAATTCTCAACACCCCCTTTAGGGGGCTTGGGGGCTTTTCAACCCTAAATTCTTACCTCCTCCATCAAAAAACTCCCAACTATTTACTATCTTTGCACGCGAAAAGTAGAAACATACCCCAATGGAAAAGATACTGATAACGGGTGCCAGTGGGTTCATCGGCTCGTTCATTGTAGAAGAAGCACTGAACAGGAACATGGAGGTTTGGGCGGCTGTACGCAAGAGCAGCAGCCGCGAATACCTGCAAGACCCGCGCATCCATCTCCTGGAACTCAACCTGTCGTCGCCCGGACAGCTGCGCCAACAGCTTGCCAACCAGCGGTTCGACTACGTGGTTCATGCTGCCGGCGTCACCAAGTGTCTGCACAAGAAAGACTTCTTCCGGGTGAACGTCGACGGCACGAGAAACCTTGTTGAAGCGTTGCAGGAGCTGGAGATGCCGCTGAAGCGGTTCGTCTTCCTGAGCAGCCTGAGCGTCTTCGGCGCCATACGTGAGCAGCAACCCTACGAGGAGATAGAAGCCACCGACACCCCGCAGCCCAACACCGCCTACGGAAAGAGCAAGCTGGCTGCCGAAGAGGTGCTGCGCCAGTCGTCACTGCCCTATGTCCTCCTGCGACCTACCGGTGTCTACGGTCCGCGCGAGAAGGACTACTACATCATGGCAAAGAGCATCAAGCAGCACATGGACTTCTCCGTGGGCTTCAAACGGCAGGACATCACCTTCGTCTATGTCAGGGACGTGGTGCAGGCGGTGTTCCTTGCCCTCGACCACGGCAAGACGGGACATGCCTACTTCCTTTCCGACGGACAGGTCTATCAGAGTGCCACGTTCAGCAACCTCATACACGAAGAGCTGGGGCGCCCGTGGTGGCTGCGCATCAAGGCTCCGATATGGCTGCTGCGCATCATCACCTTCTGCGGAGAGTATGTTGCCCACCTGACAGGCAAGATTACGGCACTGAACAACGACAAGTACAACATCATGAAGCAGCGTAACTGGCGCTGCAACATCCAGCCTGCCATCGAGGAACTGGGCTTCAACCCTGCTTACGACCTTGAAAGGGGCGTGAAGGAGACGATGGCTTGGTATAAGGACAACAAGTGGCTGTAGTATGAAGGGGAGTTAAAGGGGAGTTAAAGGGGAGTTAAAGGGATATTAGAACTTTCAAATAGAAAAACTATCGTCCTTTTAACTCCTTGAGCGAAGCGATAACTCCTCTTTAACTCCCAAGCAGTGAAGCTGCGATAACTCCCCTTCAATATAACAAGGAAACAATGAAAAATAATATAGGAAAAAGGCTGAAAAGCATCTTCCAACTGGAGAAGAAACCTAAGAAAGGATTGCTGACTGTAGAGTGGATAGCGATGGCATACCTGCTGTTCACACTGCTCATCGCCCTGTTCATGTATACGAAACTGCAGAACCCCAACGCCATGATCTGGGGACGGGCACGCATCGTCGTCATGACCGTCGCCCTGTGGATCGTCTACCGCATCATACCCTGCCCCTTCACCCGCTTTGTGCGCATCGGTGCACAGATGTGCCTGCTGGCATGGTGGTATCCCGACACGTATGAAATCAACCGCATGATGCCCAACCTCGACCATATCTTTGCCTCATGGGAGCAGTCGTGGTTCGGCTGCCAGCCGGCATTGCTCTTCTCCCAGAAGCTGCCGGGAGCCGTCTTCAGCGAACTGTTCGACATGGGTTACGCCTCCTACTACTACATGATAGGGCTGGTCATCATCTACTTTTTCGGCTGGCGCTATCAGGAATTCGAGCGTGCAGCCGTCATCGTCATGGGTTCCTTCTTCCTCTACTACCTCATCTTCATCTTCGTGCCCGTCGTCGGACCGACATTCTACTATAAGGCAGTGGGACTGAAGAAAATCATGGCAGGCATCTTCCCACCCATGCACGACTACTTCAACTACCATCAGGACTGTCTGCCGTCGCCGGGATATACCGACGGCATCTTCTACCAGTTCGTAGAAAGCGCCAAGGAAGCGGGCGAACGCCCCACGGCAGCCTTCCCCAGTTCGCATGTCGGCATCTCCACCGTCATCATGTGGCTCATCCTGCACGCCCGCAACTTCAAGTTGTTCTATGTGCTCCTGCCGTTCTACCTCTTGCTCTGCTGTGCCACCGTCTATATCCAGGCACACTATCTCGTGGATGCCATCTTCGGGTTCATCAGCGGCACCCTCTTCTACTTCGTGTTGCTGTATCTAAGCAAGGGAGTTAAAAGGAGTTAAGGGGGAGTTATCGCGGCTACGCCGCTTGGGAGTTAAAAGGGAGTTAAA
>DEJO01000008.1:16604-18116 GCA_002353555.1 Prevotella sp. UBA2746
TTTTAACTCCTAAGCGGCAAAGCTGCGATAACTCCCCCTTAACTCCTTTTAACTTCCTTGCTTAGATACAGCAACTTCACCAGTTCCTTCATCCCGGCACTGGCACCAGCCTTGATGTGGGTGACGTTGCGGGTGACGTTCTGCACGTCATCCGACGGGTCTATCAGATAGACGGGAGCCTCAGCAGGTGCATAGTGCAACAGCCCTGCTGCCGGATAGACGTTCAACGACGTTCCGATGACAACGAAGATGTCAGCCTTCTGCGTCTCCAAGGCTGCCGGCTCTATCATCGGCACGCTCTCACCGAAGAAGACGATATACGGACGTAGCAGCGAACCGTCACCGGCCTTGGCGCCAATCTCCACCTCCGGATTCTCTTCGGTCAGCTCCTGTACATACTCCTGGTTGTAAGGATCGCGCGACGAACACACCTTCGACAGCTCACCATGCAGGTGGATGACCTTCGTCGAACCCGCTTTCTCATGCAGGTTGTCTACGTTCTGCGTCACCACCGTCACGTCGTAGTCCTTCTCCAGCTGCGCTATCAGGCGGTGACCCTCGTTAGGTTCAGCCGCATAGAGCTTCTTGCGCAGTCCGTTGTAGAACTCCGTCACCAACTTAGGGTTTCGCCCCCATGCCTCGTGTGTAGCCACATCCTCTACAGGGAAGTTCTCCCACAGGCCGTCGTTGCCGCGGAACGTCTTGAAACCACTCTCCACCGACATGCCGGCACCGGTCAGAAACACCAATTTCTTTTTCATAGTTACCTCCTTGTTAAAAAGTTTCTGGCTACAAAGATATAAACTTTTTCATTCCGAACGAACAGAACTACAACATTTTCATTATCTTTGCAACCTGTAGACACAGTAATTATTCATTTTAAAAGCATTCAGACATGAACACCAAGTCATTTTTTCAGCATGCGGCTCTCACCGTCGCCATAGCTTTTGGAACGGCTTTCACCAGTCCGGCTAACGCACAGTGCTGCTGCTGCAAGCCCACCCCCTGCCCCTCCCTGGGGAGGGGAGTCCTTACTGAAGAAGATACCGTTACTACTCCCCTCCCCAGGGAGGGGCAGGGGGTGGGCCTTGTGGAGGCAACAGAATTGCTACGCACCAGCCAGAGCTGGGATGGCGTGGAACTGCCCAACTACCTCAGCGGACGTCCCGAACTGGTTACCGTGAAGTATGTCTTCCCTGTCGGTCAGAAGCTGGGCTGGCACCATCATCCCGTGATGAACTACGGCATACTGGCGCAAGGCGAGCTGACCATCATCGGCCAGGACGGACAGAAGAAGGTGGTAAAGGAGGGCGAGGCGGTCGTAGAAATGGTCAACACCATCCACCACGGCGAGAACACGGGCACCAAGCCTGTCATCCTCTACATGTTCTACCTCGCACAGAAAGGCATGCCGCTTGCCGTGCAACATCCGGAGATACCGCTGAAGTAAGGTCTGAAGCCCACGACATTCATGCGCAAGATGCTATATGCGTGCGAAACAAAGGCTTTTTG
>DEJO01000037.1:0-27587 GCA_002353555.1 Prevotella sp. UBA2746
GCTCTTAGCCTTTGGTGTAACCTTGGATACGAGCACCCCCAATGCCTCCAGATAGGCCATGAGTGCCTTCCCAGAGGAAGTGCGCTCGTTCAATGTAATTGTATAAGTTGCCATTGGTCTTGATTACGATTGTTATTACTATTTTGTCTTTGGACCGGCATTTTAATGCGGAATCCTTTGCAAAAGTAATCATTTTCCATGAAACTCATATAACTCCCACCCTGTTTTTGTTGAAAAATGCTCCAAAACGAACCCATTTCCACATTATCCTATGTTTTTTCATCGTTTTACGACCAAAGTTGCTGACCGAGGAAAGACAGAAAATGTAGAAGAGGTATGTGCGGAAGATACAGAAGTACTCCCGAAAGAAAACCATGCCAGTGCAACCTACCAGCAAGGCATTGATGACTTTTATCAAAGTCAGGCAGAAAGCCAGAAGAAGAAACTGTTTACGAATAGTGGCATATGAAACTTGCTGAGAGATATTTTTATTCGGTTATTTGTGGAATTTCCGTTCGGTTAATTGTGGCGGTTTCACTCGGTGAATCAAGGAAAGGAATCTCACCGATTAAAAACTGGTAGGTCAGAATGGAAGACCGATGGCAAGGTGGAATGCCTGGGCATCGGCAAACTTCCCGATATTGTAGAAGCCTGACTTGCCGGTATCGTAGGGCACATGGAGTCCGACACCCCAGTCCAGTCGCAGGATGAAGAAGTCGAAGTCGTAGCGCAGACCGATACCCGTGCCTACAGCCATCTGCTTGAAGAAATTCTTCATCTCGAACTTTGCACCGGCGCGATTGGCATCTTCGCGCATCGCCCACACATTTCCGACATCCAGAAAGACGGCACCATACATCTTTCCGAACAGCTTCGGACGGTATTCCAGGTTCATCAGCACCTTGATGTCGCCCGTCTGCTCGACGTATGACGAGCGGTTATTGGCAGGTCGATATTTACCGGGACCAATACCACGAGTATTGAACGCCCGGATGCTGTTAGCACCGCCGCCATAGAACTGCTCGTTATAGGGAACGACCGCTGAGTTGCCGTACGCCCATACCACACCTATGTTGGCATGGGCAGCCAATGAGGAATAATCGCCCAGCCGCCAAGTCTTGGTGAAATTGGTCTCCAACTTCACAAACTGCGCAAACGGGTTCTTAAACATGGTCTTGTCCTTCTCGCTCCACTTCTGCCCAAACACGGCATAACCGGCTGCCAGCAGGTTGGAAGCCTCGCTGACGGTCGTCCACCAGCTGATGGGGTTGCGGTAGTTGTCGGGACTATGGTAGGAATAAGAGAACGACATCTTCGGAATGAACTGGTCTGCCATCGACGTCTTCAGGTAGGGATGCTTTTCTTGCAGGCGTATAAAGGAGTCGGTACGGTTGCTCATGTACTCGTAGGTGATGGAGAGCGGCGTGAACTCATAGGAAGAGTTGGCTGACGTCTTCCAGTTGTAGCGCAGTTCTCCCGATACGACATGCTGCTTGAAAAACTCTGCCCGGTTGATGACGTCTGCCGAAGCCTTCAATACCGTCGAGGGAGTGTCGTAGTAACGACGGCGGAAGATGCGCTTCCGCACATCTGGATCGCGCAGCGACTCACCGCGTTTCCTCATCCTGTCGAGCTTCTTTCGCATAGGAGTTTGGAAAGGATTGACAATACGCGGAAACGTCAGCGATGCCTCGGCACCATACCTGTAGGAGTTGACACGCGTCTTGGTGCCCTCTCCCCGATGGCCTGTCTGCCACTCATAGGAACCATGCAGGCTCACGTCGAGCAGCTCTCCGCCACGCAAGGCATTGCGCTTGGTGAAACCTACTATCAGCTCCGGTCCGAACTTACCGCTGCTCTTACCCTTGCCGTAAGCCTCGACATAGAAGTCGTAGGGCTTGTCCAGGATGCAGTCGATGGTCAGGTCGAGCGTATCGGTGCCGGTACGGACAGCCACCATCGAGTCGCCGGCCTGCTGGAGAAGTGCTGTCGGCGACTTCCTTGGCGTCAGCCTGAACATGGTTGTCGAGAAGACACCCGACGCATTGATCTTCCGTTGCGACTCTTCCAGCCGCTGTCTGCTGTAGAGCTGTCGCGAACGGACTTGCAAGTCATTGAGGACGACGCGCGAACGGATGGGCGGTCTGTCGCCGTTATAGTTGATGGTGAGCGTGCGCATCTTACGCGACTGCTCCAACTTCTCCATGAAGTTCTTCTTATAGTTGATGGTGATGTTGCCGATATAGTACTTGTGCATGATGCTGTCGCGCAGTCCTTCTGCCATCTGCAAGCGCAACTGCACCTTACCCGGCACGTTCACCGTGTCGGCAAGATAGGAAGCATGGTTCTTGTCATAGTAGTAGTAGCCGTTGTCACGGAAGAGTTCGGAGATGCGCTGACGCTCGTTTTCCAGCCGAGCCACGTCGAAGGGGTCGTCGCGCTTCACGTAAGACTGCTCCCGCGTGTAGTCCAGCAGGCTGTCGGCATCGGCAGGGAAGCCGACATAGGCCAGCGTGTCTACCGTCCAGAGGTGTCCCAGGTTGACGGTATACTGCACCTTCGCCTTCTTGTTGTCGGCGTATGGGAAGGTCTTGTAGCTCACCTTCCCGTCGAAATAGCCCCGCTTGCTCAGCGTATTGTCACCCACCGTCGACCTGAGCAACGGGTTGACATTGCTCAGCAGGACAGGTTTCTTGGCAAAAGCCTTGGTCATCCACTTGCCAAAGGAGCTCTTGCTGTTGCTGAATGCGTTCCATATCCACAGGCCTACAGGGAACGGCGACCGCACCGACGAGCTGCCGAAGAGGGCTCCGTTGGGGGCTGCCGCCAAGACGACATCCACCTCTGCTTTGGTGGTATTGAAGTGGTCGTTGGCTTCGTAGTTCTCATATTGCGTACTCTTCAGCCCCGTATAGAGCTGTTCACCTTCGGGCAGGGCACTCGTCGTAGAGCATGCTGCCACCAGCCATGCTGCCAATGGCAACGCCAAGAGGTAGAGTATGGTGCTATTTCTTTTCATGATTGAAGTTTACGAGAGTATCTTTACGTTGCGGTAGAGGCGTCAATGCCGGTGTCTGGGTCTTGAACCTGAAGATGTCGCTGAACTTGTCGAGCTTGCGACGCCACAGGAAACCGGCACCAAACTCACTGATGTTTCCTTCCAGCCAGTCATAGGAGTCGCGCTTGTAGAAGAGCTTCAGATATTGGGTCTCGCGCTTGTTCAGCCGATACTCCATAGAGAAGTTGTCGAAGAAGGCACCATTATCGGCAGCCACGCCGCTGCCTGTAGACACCCTGCCGCCCATGATGACGCGCAGCCGGTTGTTCCACAAGCGTTTTGAGAACTTAAACGTATAGTCGGTGTGCAGGGCTCCGGTAGCATCGGTAGCCGTCTCCATGTTGGCAGAGATGTCCAGTCCCATCGAACGGAGCGCACTGCCCGTGATGTTGTTGATCTCGTTCTGCATGAAGGCAGCGAGGGCACCGCTCATGGCGGCATTGGTCGTGCCGCTGCCATCGCCGAGATACATGCCGGAAGCCAGCATCGAGACCGCCAGTTTGCCGCGCTCTTCCTTGCTCTTGGTGTTGAGCTCGTTCTGCATCTGCATGTCTTCGGGTGCATCGATGATGAACTCTATCGTCGGCTTCTGCATCGTGTTGGTCATGCTTACGCCGCAGTCGAAGTCAACCATCCTGCCTTGCGACGTGCCATCAGAGACACTGGTCTTCACACGCTCCGTTGCCGTGATGTTCAGGGTGGGGTTCATCGGCGGACCGGTGAACTCGATGTAGCTTCCCTGCTGGATGTTGAAGGTGCGCAACGGGATGACGGGCAACGAATACTTCATCTCTCCGCTGCTCAGCGTATACCTGCCGATGAGCCGCAGGTCGTTGTTGTCGTTGTAGCTCAGGCGCAGGTCGCCGCCGCCTATCAGGTCGATGTAGTTGCTGTGGTCGGCATTGAGGGCACAGACGATGTGTGCCTGCTCGTCGATGTTGACAGACAGGCTCATGTCGAGTCCGGTAAACTCAGGACGTTCGACGACAGCCAGGGCGGTGGAGTCTCTGAAGTCGGTGAACTTCACCAGTTCGTCCATCTGGTTGTCGGTGGCAAGTGCCGACTCGCGGAGCACGTAGGTCATGTCGGTATTGCCCAGGACATCGAGCTTGCCGCGCATGGTGAGGCCGCTGAGCGGGCCGCGCATCATGCCGAAGAAGTTGACGTATGCCTTGCCGTAGGCTTCAGAACGCGGGTTCTCCTTGGCATCTATCAAGAGGAAGTTCTGTGCTCTCATGCGCACGTCTAGCATCATCCGCTCCATATCCGAGAAGTCGAGGGAGCCTTGAATGTTGAGGGGACTGTCGTTATTGGCAAAGACTTCGAAGTTGTCGAAGAGCAACTTGCTGTCCTGGATGCGCACAGGATCGTTAGCAAAACGCATCTCCACACCGTAGGGCAGGCTGTAGACGTAGCTGGAGTCGAGGTATACCTCTCCGTTGACGTTCAGCTTGTCCAGCGGTCCCTTCACCGTCAGCTCGCCTTCACCGTTTCCGCGGAAGCCTATCAGCTGGTCGGGGATGAATCCGTTGATGAAGTGTAGCGGGAACTTGTTCAGGAAGAAGTTGGCATCGAGGTATCCTTTTCCTTCTGAGTAGTAGGTACCTGTGAGCTTACCCACCTCGTTGCCTTCCTGAAGGATGACGGCATCGACGAACTGGGAACCGTCTTCCTTCGGCATGTAGACCAGTTGCAGTCCGATAGTACCCATGGGCGAATGCTCGTAGACGAGGTCTTTGATGGTCATATCACTCGATATGGTCAGGTCGTCATGGGTCTGTATCAGGTGGAAGTCGCCGTCGAGGATGCCTTCCACGGAGGGCATGAAGGGCAACACGTCGAAAATCTTTCCCAGATGGAGCTTGTTGATGGTGAGGGTGACGTTCTGCAACGACTCGGTGTCGCTGTCGTCGGAGTAGAGGTAGGCACCCGTTCCGTCGGCAGCCTTCAGCTTCATGTTGGCGGAGAGCCGCTTGTCGTTGGCAAGGAAGAGGTAGTTGTCAGGATTGACGGCAAAGGCTTTGTAGCCTAAGACCGCCTCTTCGGAGGTGATGTGGAAGCGAGTTCCCATCTCCTCCATCTGTGCCATCAGCCCCAGGTCGAGTCCGGTCTTGCCGTCCTTGTCGGTGACGACGGCGCGGGCTGAGAGTCCTTTCTCTTGCAGCATGCCGCTGATGCTGCCTTGATAGGGGTAGGTGTTCTGCGGACTGTTGTATATGCCGAGCGCATAGTTGAGTTTCTCCTGTTCATGGGTGAGTGCCAGGTGGAGCGAGTCGATGGTGATGCTGTCGGTGAGCATCTTCAACGAACCGACGGAAGCAGTACCGTTGATGCCTGTCTGCGGCGACGAGCTGAGGTCGACATCGGCACTTCGGAAGGTATAACCGTTCTGCTGCAGCAGGTGGGTGAAGAAGTTGCCGGAGCCGGCAACAAGGCGCAGGCGGGCTGTGGGCAACTCGGCACGCAGGGCTTGCTGGTCAATGGTCTTCATTTTCAGCTGCTGCTGGATGGCGCGGGTGAAAGCATCGGCCTCTTTCTGCAACTGTTTATAGCCGCCACGGGCATCGGCATTCAGGTAGAAGTCGCCACTGTTGACGACGGCATGGGTGGTGTCGCGGCGGGTCAGGATGTCGATGTCGGTATCGTCGGCGTAGTAGGTCTGGTCTTGTTCGGCTACTGACAGGTTGCAGACCTTGCCCTGCACGTTGTAGAAGTCGGCAAGGTCAGACTGCATCATGAGGTTGGCACCGAAAGAGGCGGTGAAGGGCTGGCCGACGGCTCCCAGCTGATGGAGGTCGGCACGGGTAATCATGCCGTCGAAATGGGCACGGAGACTCTTGGCACCCATGGCGCCGTCGATGTCGAAGTCGCCGCTGACAAGGGGTATGAGACTGTCTTTCGACCGGTGTTCGCTGAGCAGGAAGTCGCCGACATGTCCGCGAACGGAGTGGTTGCTCTTCATGTCCGACTTGACATATACATCGGCAGTGGTGGAGACGATATAGTGTTGGGGAGTCACACCCAAGCGTTTCAGGTCGAGATGGGTGACACGCCCTTTCACATGGAGGTCGGCAAGACGGTTGGTGAGGGTGCCGTTGATGGCAAAGTCGCCTCCCACGATTCCGTTCCTGCTGTTCACCTTGGCGTGGAGGGCACCGCTGTGCAGGCTCAGCTCACCGCCGAAGCCGGCAAGGTTGTAGTTGCCATAGCGGAAGTCGCGGATGTTGACGGTCACCTTGGCTCCTGTCGTGGGACTGAGGAAGTCGGTGCCACGCCCCTGGGCGATGATGTCGCCGCTGAAAGGACTAAGCCCCTGACCGGGAACGAAGTGCTCCAGGTGCAGGTTGGTGGCACTGGCGTTGACGTTATACTCCTGGGTACGGGCATCGAAGAAGCCTTTGGCACGCAGGCTGCCGCCACCTTCGGTCGCCATGAGGTCGGCGGCGTAGCGCTGGGCGTTGACCTTCACGTTGCCGTTGATGCCTATGCCACGGGGGATGCGTATCTGTTGCTGCGTCTCTGGCGGCAGCATGGCGGTGACGAAGTCGAGGTTTTCAGTCCTGCCCTTCACGCTCACGTCGGCACGCAGACGGTCTGTGTCGGTGGGGTTGGCTACCCATCCGGTGGCGGTCAGGTTGAAGGCAGAGGGCAACTGGGCATGGAAGTCCTTGAAGGTGAGGTATTTCAGGTTGCCTTCGGCATGTCCTTGCAGCGTCAGCGGCTGACGGGGCCACTTCGCCATCATCTTCTTGGGCAACGTGGGAACGAATACTTGTATGTCGTGCTTGCCCACATAGCCGTCGGCATCGACGAAGAACTTGCCGGGATTCTTGTCGGCAAAGGCGTTCAAGTCCATCTGGTAACGGGCTGAGAGGGCGGTGTGAGGGGTCTTCAGCTTCATGTCGGGCAGACTGAGCATCTTGTCGTCCATGGTGAAATGGCTACTGAAGGCATCTACCTGCAGCCCTCCCTGCTCCTTGAACTGAGCCGAACGGACGTTCATCGCCATGCGTGGAGCAGCAAACAGGAACGAGTCGACAGACAGGTGAAGGTCGGAGAGTTGCAGGTGGCTGCCGTCAAAGGCGTTGGTGTGGTGGGGACGACGGTAGTCGCGACGGTTCTTGCCCGTGCGGAGTTCAGCTGCCGTCCACACGTCGTAATCTACTTGCCCGCCCTGCCAGTCGAGCCTGCCTACCTGATAGACGGCATCCTTCAGTGCCAGATGGGCATTTTCGGCTACGGCCTTCTGCATCTCGGCGTGCACAGCCATCGTGTCTCCGGGCATGTGGAGGGTGAGGGCGGTCTGCCTGATGTTGAGGTCGCTGATGTCTATCTTCCAGTTGGCTTTGCTCTCGGTGGTATCTTCGGGTACGGAGTCGTTGAGGGCGATGTCTAACTGCGAACGTTCAAGACTCGCAGCGTTCAACTTCACCAACTCACTGCTCAGGCTGATGGCGTGGCTTTCCAGGTAGAGTCTCCCCACGTTTCCCTTGATGCGGGCGGCAGGGATGAAGTCGATGGTGTTCACCTTCGCCTCGTTCAACTCCAGGGCGTTCACTTCGACCTCGCCTTTGAGCAACGGCAACAGCGACACGTCGGCAATGAGACGCTTCACGTCGGCAACGGTATCGGGAGAAACCGACGCCCGTGTCCGGGACATGCCTTGCAGGGAGGAGGATGAACGCGGGACAACGGCAGGCTTGATCATCCTGAATCCGTTGATTTCAAGGTCTAAAGGGAACGACAGGCGTACGTTGTCTACACTGATGTACATACCTGTCTGCTCGGAGACATACGAAGTAACCTGCTTTACCATCCAGTTCTGTACAGGGGGGATGTAAAGCAATACGGTCAGAAGTAGGAAAAGAAGTATGGGCGTCAGGATAATAGCCGCCAGCCACTTCGCGAGTTTCTTCATACGCCTTGGTGTAGATTTCAGACACGGCAACAAGAAGCCGCCATGCGTAATTACTTGCAAAGGAAACGAAAAAAAACGAAATAATGAAATTATCACCCGTTTTTTTTAAGCAACAACCAGAAACAACCCTCCTTCATCTTCCCCAACTTCCGCCTCCTCTCCCTCTCCGTCCCGCTTGCTGCGATTCTATCGCAGCCCCTCCCTAGTGAAGAATTACGGAACGAGCCGTTGCCAAAGGCTGTCGTTCGGCAACGGAGAATCAATACTGATCAGCTCCTTGGAGACAGGATGAAAAAACTCAACATGGTGCGAAAGCAGGGAGATGCTGCCGTCGGGATTGCTGCGCTTGGCACCATACTTCAGGTCGCCACGTATCACGCGACCTACTGCTGACAACTGACAACGTATCTGATGGTGGCGCCCCGTAAGCAGGTTCACCTCTACCAGGTCGTAGCGTTCGCCGTGAGTAAGCACCCTGTAGCGCAGCATAGCCTTCTTAGCGTTCGGCTTTTCATGGCCGTAGGCATAGCTCTTGTTCTGCTTTTCGTTGCGAACGAGCCAATGAACGAGAAGATGCTCCTCAAGAAGGTCCTCACTGTGAGGGAGAGACTGGGAGGTGGGCCTGCTTACTATCGCCCAATACGTCTTATGTACCTCTCCGTTGGCAAACATCTTGTTCAGCCGCGTCAGTGCTTTCGAGGTCTTGGCAAAGACAACCAGGCCGCTCACGGGACGGTCCAACCGGTGAACGACGCCCAGAAACACGGCACCAGGCTTGTTGTACTTCACCTTGAGATACCGTTTCACCGTCTCCGACAGTGGTTCGTCGCCGGTCTTGTCGCCCTGGACTATCTCCCCACTCTCCTTATAGACGATAATAATGTGATTATCCTCGTAGACTACTTGCATCTAAAACTCTTCTTTGAATACAAATTGCGCAGCAAGCATACTCGGCATACCTGCTGCACAATACTATCTGATACGGATGTAATGCAAACTAAGACTTGGTTTACATGTTCATACCACCGTCAACCTGGATGACCTGACCGCTGACATAGCTGGAGAGGTCGCTGGCAAGATAGACGGCAGTGTTGGCAATGTCCTCTACCTGTCCGCCACGACGCAGAGGTATCTTCTTCTTCCATTCCTCACGAACAGCGTCGGGGAGCTGGGCGGTCATGGCTGTCTCGATGAAGCCGGGAGCAATGGCGTTGGCACGGATGCCCTTCGGTCCCATCTCCTGGGCGATAGACTTGGCAAGGGCGATGAGGCCGGCCTTGGAAGCTGCATAGTTAGCTTGTCCGGCATTGCCGTGAACGCCTACGACGCTGGCCATGTTGATGATGCTGCCACCACGCTGACGCATCATCACGGGCACACAAGCATGGATGAAGTTGAAAGCTGACTTCAGGTTAACGGCGATAACGGCATCCCACTGCTGTTCGGTCATGCGGAGCATGAGACCGTCCTTGGTGATGCCGGCATTGTTGACGAGGATGTCGATGCCGCCAAACTCTTCCTTCACAGCCTTGACGACCTCTTCGGTCTGGGCAAAGTCGGCTGCATTACTGGCGTAGCTCTTGGCCTTGACACCCTTGGCTGCAATCTCCTGCTCGGTTTCCTTGTTGACTTCAAGATCTGTAAATGCGATGTTTGCACCTTCTTCAGCAAACTTCAGCGCGATAGCTTTTCCGATACCGCGTGCAGCACCTGTGATCAGTGCTGTCTTACCTTCTAATAATCCCATTTCTTTTTTATGAATTATAAATTATTAATTTTGAATTATCAATTATCAATTGTCAATTGCTCACTTGAGTGCCGATGACTTGGCACTGAGCTTTCCGAGTGCACCGTAAACCACCTTGGCAACCAACGGTCGTGAGGTTTCCGGCGTCATACCGTGACCCAAGCGACCGAAGATATACGGCACTTCAAGTCCTTTGATACAATAGTGGGTGATGTCCGCCACCAGGTCGATGTTATCGATGTCGAACTCGCCGTCTTCCCTGCCGGCCTCATAGACCTTTCGGAACAGCTCCAACTCGTCCTCATCGAAGTTCTTACGCACCTTTTCCACCATCCAGATGTTACGGAAAAACTCCGCACGAAGGTTTCCGTTGCGGACAACAGTCTCCTTGATCATGCTCAGATGGGTGTAGATGAGCTCGATAATCTTGTCTTGAGGACGCATCTTCTTGGCTGCCACCTCATCAAGCTTGTCTGACAGACGCTCCAGCTCCGATTCTATGACGGCATAATAGATATCGTCCTTACTCTTAAAATAGGTGTAGAGCGTACGACGTCCCTTACCGGAAGCCACCGCAATGTCGTTCATCGTCGTATTGGCTATGCCGTTCTTGGCAAACAACTGACGGGCTACATCTACTAATTTTTGTCTCGTTTTAGATATTGACATCCTTCAATCCTCCTCATGCTCTCTTTTGCGCAACATTAAGATTGTGTGCAAAAGTAAGCCATTTTCAGCAAACAAACAAATTTTTCAGCCGATAATTCTATTATTTTTGCACATTTTAGAACTATGTGCAACGTTAGATTGAACCAAGAAGGCCACAACAATGAGAGTGACTAAACTGGCAGACTGAAGACTTGGTTTATGTCTTCAGAAAACACTCAGAAGCGGAAAAACACGATTGGAAAAGCCGTAAAAAAGGCAAACTATAGGATAAAACGATATTTTATACCATTTTTATTTGGTCATATCAACGGAAAAGCGTACCTTTGCACTCGCTAAACAAAAAATGGTAATATCGCGGAGTGGAGCAGTTGGTAGCTCGCCAGGCTCATAACCTGGAGGTCGCATGTTCGAGTCCTGCCTCCGCAACACAGCAAGCCGCAAGCACTTGTAAAAAAGGACTTGCGGCTTTTTCAGTCCGTGTACTCGGACAAAATTCAGACAAGTTTCATATACGTTGCTGGCATCCGCAAACAACGTAAAAAAAATGTTTCCTAAAACCAAACTAAGTTATTCTGACATTTCAAGAAGCCAAATCGTTGACTTCATTCCCCCTCGCAGGCATGATGGCCGGCAGTCGTATGTATGGTTTTCGCAAGTCGATCCGCAGACCGGTAGGCTCAAAAGAAAGAAATACATGCTTGACAGGTATAAACCTGGCAGAGAAAGGGACTATGCCGCCAATCGTATCATTGCCAACATATATAATAAGGTGTCGCACGGATGGAACGTATGGGCTCCAACAAATACCGCCCGGAGCGACACAGCTGTCAAGGATGTCCTGGAACGATACCGTGCATATATTAATAATGTACGCGCGAAAGGAGTATTGAAGATAAAGACGTTCCACGACTATTCTTCAAGGCTACGCATCTTGGAGGAATATATCCGTGAGCAGGTGCAGCCGGTTAGGATGTGCTACCAACTGGACCAGTCTTTCTGGACGGACTTCCTGGACTATCTTCTCATCGACAGGGATTTATCCGCCAAGTCGCGCAACAACTACCGGACATGGTCATCAACCTTGTGCAGTTGGATGGTTGAGAAGCGGTATCTTCTGGAGAATCCCATCCAATATATCCACCAGCTGCCGGAGCATGACAAGCTTCGCCAGCCACTGGAGCCTGCCGACCTGAAGAAACTCAGCTGTTGGCTGTCGGAACATAACAAGCCGTTCCTCCTGGCGGTGATGATGGAATATTTCACTGCCATCAGACCTACTGAGCTGAGCTTTATCCGGCTTAGGGATATCAATGTCAGCGAAGGCAGCGTATTTGTCAGCAGTCAGATCTCTAAGAACCGCAGGGACGGAAAGATAAAACTCCCCAACAAGGTCATCAAGCTGATGATAGAGCTACATATCTTTGACCGTCCCAACCATTTCTACCTGTTTGGCAAAGGGTTTCTTCCGGCAGGCATCCGGCAGGAGTCCCGCTATTTCACGGCTGAGTTCAACAAGGTCCGTGAAGCTTTGCATTTCCCCAGCTGCTATAAGTTTTACAGTCTCAAGGACAGCGGACTGCGCGACATCTCCAATGCCGTCGGTGTGGAGGTGGCACAGAAGCAAGCCCGCCATTCCAGCATCCAGACCACCAACCTCTACCTGAAGGGACACGGCATGAAGGTATACGATGTCCTTGCTGACTTCGAGGGATATCTATAGTGCACACGCTGCACACGGATGCACACGCCGCATATAAAGGGCTTTCCGGACCTCTATGTGTGTGCAGCTGGTGTGCAGTTATCTTATTTTGTGTGCATTAATCTCCCATCTCATAGAAGTAGCCGGTTTTGATTCGGTTGATGCCGCTGTCCCCAACCTCCAGTTCCACTTTCTGGCAGATGTATTTTTTGTTCCTGAATACGAAGATTTTGGACGGGTCGGGAATGTCGTCAGTGATGAACCTGATAGTCTGCAGGTTGTGGACGTCGACGGGTATGGCTTCGTGGAAGTCGCCGATGGATGCTATGTGGGCACCCGTACCACCGCCTTCGTCGTGCAGGGATAGTGAAGCCCGTTCTTGTCGGGCGAAATCATAATATTCTCCGGTGAAGCACCACGGATAGCGATACTGCCGATAAGGGCTGTCTCCTGTCGCATTGGGATACACCGCACCATGCCCCGGATAGGTATGTAACAGCATCGATGCCTGGAACATGACCTGCATCTTCTCGTCGGTATTCTCCTCCTTGCTCTCAAGGAGGCTTTCATCGGAGAGAACATCCTGTACGGTAACGTAATATTCATCGTCGCCGGTGTCAACCGTACCACCTTCGGTTTCCTTGTCATTGGCGATGGACGGAACCTCTATATAACTGTCGAGCTGGTTCTGGTCTCTGGAGAACGTGATGTCGGCATAGAGCTCCCTCAGTTTATCGGAATACATCGCCACGGGAACGATGGAAAATTCCTCATAGTCATCGCTCTCGATATTGCGGACTAATGGCATGAAATGACCAACCCGCATAAATCGTGGCCGGTTGTCGCCATATTTGTCTTCGTCGATGATACCGATGTGGTAGGTATCGCCAACCTTATAGATAGTTGTCATCTGCTCCTTTGTGGAGACAGAGCCAAAATAGGTGTTTGCTGCCGATTCGGTCTCAAACTCCATCACCTTGAACTTCTTCAGTGCTGCCGGCGGCAGGATTTCGTATAAGCTGCGGTTGGCAGAGTCCGGGAAGTCATAGCGAAGGTTGCTGACTATGATGTTCTTCAGTCCTTCATCATCGTGCTCTGCAGAGAACTCATCGAGTGCTTCGTAGCTTACGGCTGCATGGGCTGTGACCTCCTGCGCCCGCACGATGTCTACCGTCTTCGTTTTCTCATGGAAGATGAAGGATACGTTAAACAATTTCCTGACTTCCTCTATAAAGGTATATACCGACCAGTGGGGCAGTGCCAACCGGATGTCTAATCCAGTGCGTGCCGAGCAGATGAAGAGCCGGTTCCAAGGATCTGTGTCGAGGTCGTTGCGCTGCAGGGTAAACCCTTCGTACTCCAACACTTTGCGCAGCGCGTACATCAGGCTGGGCTGTACGGCTGGTCTCCACAGCCATGCCGTGCCGTCAAGTATGATGATGCGGTTCACGATGCGGTCGTTTGTTTCGTCCCAGGTAGGGTTGAAGGCGTACATAGGCCGTCCCTGCTGATCTCTCTTCCCAATGAAGGTACCTTGGCTCAGCTCGGTGTCAGTGTCACTGCCTATTCTGTGGGCAGCGACATATAATCTTTTTACAAATACCTCGATTACAGGTGTGTCTGTCCGTTGGAAGGTGGTGTCTACCACATCATATGCTTCTATCTCATCAATGAAGTGGCGTGTCATCTCCGAGTTGTATTTTATTCTGCTCTTGCCGCCTACAATCTGCAGCTTCACGCTGTCCTGTGTGATGCTGGTCACGGTGCCTTTGCCGCTGATCAGCAGCCTGTTGTCAATGAAGAGCTGACAATCTTCGTAGTCGGGCAGTTGCTTGCCTACCTCGAAGCGTGACACGTTGCGGAAGAACCGTCTGTTCTCTGGTATCGCCATGGGGAACGTAATCTGGTAGGTGTAGCTCCCACTGTCCTGCACGTACTGGTTGGCATACGTTATCTTGATGTTGTTCTTCACCTCCGGGTAAGCCACGGAGCCGTTGATGATACATTTTATCATGTTGATTGCGGTTTATGTTGTTTATCGGTTTTTGATCCGCTCCCACCTGCGCCATTCGCGGTCGAGTTGCTCCATGGATACGACGGCAGGCTTCGGGTCTTCCAGGTAGTCGGTGAGCTTCTCGACGGTGCCGTTCATTCCTTTAAGTGACTCTTGCAGCTCCGTGTTGTCCACCTGCACGTTGATGACCGGAGCTATCACAGATGCCGCAGCGGGTCCTCCCATGACGTTCGTCACGTCCTTTCCTGTCAGCGAACCTATAGAGTTGTTGCGCTGCGCATGGTCTAAGAGGGAGAACAACGGCTGCAGATTCCTGTTGTTCACCGCCTCATGATTGGCGACGAACTCACCCTGATGGACGACACCAGCTTCTTTTTTATAATCTTTACCGCCGGTGAAGCCGCCTTGGTAATATCCTGCTTCCTCTGCCTGGTGCTGTTTCTTGATAGCTGCAATCTGTATCATGCCCGCTGCCGTTGCCATGGCAGCAGCTATCGGACCGAGAATCCAGCTGACTTTCGAAGCCGAGGCATAGGCGTTGATGGCAGCCATGGCTGTGCTGGCAATGGCTTGTGCAATCTCGATCTTCATCTGCTTCTTGTTGTATTTCGATTTTATGGCAGCCATTTCCTTCTGCTTCTTCTCCTCCAGTTTCTTGCGCTTCTTCTCGTTGTTGCCAGCTTTCTCTATCTCCTTGTCATACTTAGCCGCCGTGACGTTCTGCTCATACTGCGACTGAGCGGCATAGTAGGACGATGCCGCCTGCATGACCTGGTTGACAGAGTCGTAGGCAGTCTGCACCTGTGAGACCATATTGGTCAGGAACTCCGCCGTCACCTCCGCTTTGGCTTGCTGATAGGCGGCATGGTTCTCTTTGTCTTCCCCATACAACTCTTTCAGCTTTGCCATCGTATCCCGGTAATTGGTAATCAACCCGACAAACGGATTGTTTGTGAAGGATAGCCCTTGCGACGGGTCATAGCCATCTTGATTGCCCTCTTTCGCCTTATTGATCATTGATGAAACCTTTTCATCAAACTTAGCTTGTTTGGAATCTTGCCCTTGCTGAAGAGCGGCGTAATACTCATGTACCTTGTCGATGAGCTCCTGCAGCTCTTCCTTTGTCATCTCCCCAGTCTTGACAAGCTCCTGATACATGTTGTTGATGCCGAGTATAGCAGCATTCTCTTGTGCTTTAAAGTCTTGCATACCGAATTGTTCCCGGTAGTGCTGCAGCCTTTCTATGTACTTCTCGTGCAGGTCGCTCTGATGCTGAAGGCTACGCTCTGTCAATTCTGACTGGATGTCAAAGTATTCCTGTGTACCTTTACCTGTCACAGCTAATCTTTGCCTCAGTCCTTCCATCTCTATCTGGAACAGTCTTTCGTTCAGGAGATCTTCATTTTGGTAAGCGACTGAAGACCTGTCGTTGAAGTCAACTTTAGCTGCAGCCTTCTCCAATGCCGTCCGCCTGCGTATCTCGCTGAGCTGTGCCTTGGTTATCTCCTGCTCGTACTTAAGAATTTCATCTGCTTTTTTCTTTTCTATCTCCCCTGTCTCCTGTCCGAATTTCTTGGCAACGGCAATCTGCCTGTCATATCCCTCCAGTGTCAGCTGATGGTGATTATCCAGATAAGACAAGTAATCCACATCACCCTGAGCGTAAGCCATTGTATTAAGGGCTAGCATTTGAGCGTTGTGCGCTTTTGCGGCATCCATCTCTTTCTTGTAGGCTTTCCTCTGCTCAGCATCGAGCTTCTTACGTGCAGTTTCCGCTTTGGGGGAGCCTGATGAGCCGCCTTTCCCTTTGTTGCTGCTTCCGGTGTATGTTCCTCCCCCACCTCCAGTTCTTACTGTTGGTGTAGTGGGTGAGGTCAGCAGGCTGCCCCCTCCATTCAATTTAACTTGCTTTTCTAGGAACTCCGTATTTTTCTGATTGATTCTGAGAATGGTCTGCTCTTGCTCGATACGCTTAGTATTGTATTTTTCCAGATTTTGCAAATGTTCAATCTGCCTACCTTCTTCCCTGGTAATGCTTTTGACAAATTTTCCGTCCCGGTTCACGATGGAATAAGTACCACCGTAGCCATTGTATTGAAGTTGGTTACCATCAACCAAACCTTTCTGTGCAAGTTGCTTGTCTACCCATTTTTGGTTGTCTCTTCGCCCCTGCAGCAGTTGTTCATGGCCGAGCGAGTTCTCCTGGATCTCCGTCATCTTATTAAATGCAGCACGTGCACGAGCAGCCCTAATAAGATTAGTGATATATCCGTCCAATGCGGATGTATTGCTGTTGATGAGCCTGTTTTCAGCTGTAAGTTGACCATGATATTCTGGTACGATTTTCTTGATTTCAGCCAACGCCTTTTTGCGATCTTCGAGTTTAGCCTTGTTATCCTCCAGTGTCTTCCGTAGCTGTTTGAATCTTGACAACTCTTCTGCAACACTCTTATTAGCTTCTTCATTGACACTCTTCATTACTTGTTGCTGAAGTACGAATTCGTTCGTAGCATCTTTGGCTTTCTTAGCCGCTTCGGCATTCTCATTCATCCTCGATGTTATCTCATATATTGCTACACCGACAGTAAGTAGAACTGTCGCCAGCGCCGTCCATGGATTGGTAAGGCTTGCCATCTTTGCCGCTCTGAGTGCAACAGTATATGCCTGCACTCCTTTCGTGAGAAGTGTCCATGTTAATTGCAAGGCAAGTAGCACATTTCTTGTGAACATAGCAGCCGCGGCAAATGCTTTCTCGACCGCTAACGCACTCTTCTGGACAGCCGTCCTCATGGCGAGAAGTGCCGTCTCTGCTTTCAGGGCGATGGTCTGCGCTTTCCATATAGCTGTGAGCATGGCTATATATGTAGCATATCGCAGGACTGCTTTCCCGTTTTCACCTAAAAACGTAGTAATAGCCAAGAGCGTCTTTACCAATAGTCCTCCGGCACTGATCGTATATGTGACAACCGGCTTCAGGCGTTCACCCAGTTCCACAGAAAGCTCATGGAAGGCATTCTTCGCCTTATCCAACTCTGCCTCTGCAGTGTTGTTCATGACGTTGTATTCCTCCGTCACGCTCTTAGCCTCTCTGTAGGCTTGTGTTGCCAGTTGCTGACGTGCTCTGACATCATCAATCTTGTCGGCAAGGGTGGAGAGGACTCCTACGGCGCGGCTGCCATCCAGTCCCATGTCGTCGAGCATCTTCATCATCGTTTGAGGATCAGCACGTTTCAGACTGTCTGCCAGTGCGAGGACGGCACCGTTGGCATCAGTCTTCACAAGGTCAGCGAACTTCTTTACATCCATGCCGGCAATCTTGGCGAACTTCGCCGTGTCAGTCTGCATCTTGACCAACATATTGCCGAAGGCTGTAGCCGCCATCTCGTCACGCAACAGGTTCTCGTCCATGACGGCACCGAAGCCCATGATCTGCGCCTGTGTCAGCCCCATCTGCTTACCAAAGCCGGCAACGCGTGCCGTGAAGTCGACGAGGTAGCCTGCGTTGGCACTGGAGTTTTGTGCCAGCTCGTTGACAGCAGAACCCGTTGCCAGCATGGCACCGCGCAGTCCCATCTTGTCATCCTCGCCGAAAGCCATAGCCAGTTTACCGATGCTGTCAATGGCACCTTCACCAAGGTCATCTCCGAGAGCCACCTTAATCATGTTGCCTGCTTCGACGAATTCTAAGATGTCTTTCTTGGAGGTCTTACCAAGACGACCTGCGGCGCCAGCTAACTCGTTGAGTTCCTCTCGGCTGGTGCGGGTATCCATTTTCTTCAGTTCCTCATTGAGGTCTCTGACGGCAGCTTCAGTCATGCCGGTATATTTGCGGGTGTCCGCCATTGCCTCTTCCATCTTGGCGTAGTCAGCAACGGAGTTGCGTACGGTCTGGCTGATACCTGTGATGGATTGGAACAGTATTAAGACACCACCCCAAGAATCGTTCAGGAACTTAAAGAATCGTGAAAAAATACTCTTAGACTGCACAGTCGCTGCAGTATATTCGTTCATTTCCCGCTTGGCTGCTTTAATTCTCTCAGCCAAGGCGTTCCATTCTTTAGAGTTCTTAGTTACGCTTCCATCCCGCATCAGGCGGTTAAGGCTCCTTACTTCTGCCTGAAGTTCTTTGTAGTTTTTTTGTGATAGGTCGTCCATGGCTTTAGAAAGCCCTTTGACGTGTTTTTCTTCTTTTTTCAATGCGTCGGTAACTACTTTTAGCTTCCGTTCTGCCGCTGCAATTTGTTCCTTTGTTGCACCCGAATCTTTTTTCTTTAGTTTTATGACTTCTTCTGTGGCAGCCTTGACTTCACGTTCAAGTTGCTTAACGCTGGCTTCTGCTTTTTGCTTATTGACCTCGATGACAGCCTGGAATCTCTCTGTATTTGCCATAAATAAAAAACGGTATATTTGATTTTTTGCAAATATACCGTTATAGGATTCATATTGAAAATACAGCTATTTCCCATATATCATCGACTTTCGCCACGCTTTATACTCCTGATTGAATAGTTCAAAGACTTTGTCAACTTTATCTTCTAGTTCCTCCTTCGAATTCGCTTCAAGATACTCTTCCCTTTTTAATATATCGCAACGTACCTGGGCTGTATATTGATTGTATTCTCTAAGATGGTGAGCCCAGAGCACCCGGCTACGGAACATGCTGTCTGACATATTGCGCAGGCGTATACGCTGCACTCCTTCAGGCAACGAAGATCCGTCAGAGAATACATTGCCGATTCCCTTCCCTGCCTGTATTAGCAGCCATATTATAGCTACAGGCACTATCAGCATCCAAATATCTGTCGGTACGAAGAACATAGTTGTATCATTTTAGATTCTAAGAAGTGCCCCGGCGCAGGTTCATGCGCTACGGGGCTGTGCGCCCGCAGGCGAACGAGCGACTTTTGTCAACAGGGGAGTTACACCCTCGCCTTATATTTCTATCGTATCTGCAGCCCTGCGTATGCGGTCTGCAAGGTCGCAAAGTGCAGCTCTGAACTGCATGCGCTCTTCAAGATTGAATTCTGTCGGTTTCCCATTTCCGTCGATTCCCTTCATCTTGTTGTAGAACCATGAAGCAGACTTGTCGAAATATGTTCGTGCAAGATTGCCCCAGGTGATGGCATCGAAGATATCGTCCATCTGCTGGTACATTGTCATACGTTTTGTTTTGGTTGCTGTTGTTTCCATATTGCTGTTTGTTTTAGAAGCCCCGCCCGCTTTGGAGCGGGGCTTGTTTGTTAATCGTAAATCATTTCTTCAAAGAGGATTATTGCGTATCTTCGCAATTCCTTGCTTTTGTTGTGATAGGAACTTTTGTAATTCCTGATTGCCTCAATGAGGTCATTTTCTTGTTCTGTGATTTCTTTCTTCATTTTTGTAACTCTTTATTTTTGACACTACAAAGATAGTGTAAAAAATTACACTATCCAAATTTTTAGTGCAAAAAATTACACTAAATCTAAACTTTAACTTTCGTTTACAAAAATAAGCCCCGATGTTCACGCATCAGGACTTCTTGATTAAAAAGGTCAAGGGGTGCCTTTAACAAATCAAGGGGTGCCTTTAACAAAAAAAAAGTCCCGCGCTTCACAGCGCAGGACTTCAAATTCTTATTATCAATAACAAAATGACCTTCTACTTTCAGCCAGGGCGTCTTCGCCGGATCCAGAGGATAATCATGGCAGTCACTGCTATTACGGCGGCTATCGTAGCACCAATCATTATCTTACCGTAATCACAGCAGAACTTCTGCCATTTGTTTAGCGGTTCCTTCTCCGGATATGGTACGGGGATGGAGTCCCCTTTGATATATACAATGGATGTTGTTTTCTCACCTTGTGACTTCTCCTTCTTACGTTTGTCGCGCTCTATGAGCCATGCTTTCTCCTGCTGCAGGTTCTTGACCTTGATGCCGAGGGCAGCCAGTTCCGTGCTATCTACTTCACGGATGACTGTGGAGACCTCATTCCAGACAGAATCTACCTGACGAATGGTATCATGGATATTTTTAAATTCAGTGTGAGTCTGCCTGATGGGGACATACTCAGTATGCTTGCACGAGCACATGACGCATAGCAATCCGAGCACTGCCAGCAGGTAAAGTCCTATCAGCCTGTATCCTTTCATACCTTTTTTCTGGTGATGTTAATGTAGATGTTACCTTTTGCGCCGCGCATGATATTGTACAGCTTCTCATAAGCCTGCTGGCTGTTCGTCACTTGTCCCTTGATGGTATTGTAGCCGACGATCAGACAACCGGCACTGTTCCGCTCGGTCCTGCCGATATGAATCAGGATACCTTCGTAGGCAGGGACGTCAAGCAGGCGTGGCACTCGTCCACCGCAGAACTTCATGTAGTAGGGCTTCAGCGAAAACTTCGGGCTGACAATGCCTAACGTCACCTTGTAGGTGCCGGTAGGGATGGCAGTCTGCGACTTCACCTTACGCTTCTGCAGCTCTGCCAGCGGCATATTCTTATCCAGTCCGCGGTCTGTGTCCTCTATGGTGTCACAGACATACTTGCCATCGACATACAGATGCCCGATGCAATAGGTGGCGCAGTTGTATGCGCGAATCAAATCTACGGTCATTGCTCTACCTCCTTATTATCATTTATTATTATACTTGTGTCACCCTTTTGAAACTTGACTTTCAAACCCAGCTCCACGGCACGGAAGCCATAGAGCAAGGTGGGGAACAGCAAAAGTTCTCCGACGGCTTTCAATACGGAGCCGTCAATGACCCCGGTCGGTGGGACGAGGAAACCGCCGACAATCAGCCCCACCGAAACGAAAAAGCAGATGGCTGCCACACCGCGGCTCAACCAGTGCTTTCCACATTTGTTTTTTAGATCTTTTGCACTCATGGTATCATATATTTAGACCAATCTACTTTCTCTTTCTCTTCTCTGCCATTGGCGAGACACTGACAGAGATGTTCGTGTACGGACAATGCAAAAGAGACGACTTCATCAGCATCAGCGAACTGATACATGATATAGTCGTCGTCAGTGCCGAGCTTCATAGTCGGCAGTGTGGCATCTTTATTGCCTATTGCGTTGGTATAAGCGAAGCTGATATCTCTCTGGTTCTCGGCTGAGAGCCAGACAGTGCGTCCCTTGTACCTCATGCCATGCAGGATGGCTTCTTTGACATTTTCGTTTATCTGGTCAAGAATCAGTTTCTTGACCTCGCTCTCCGATGGGATATGCTCAACTTCTTCGACGAAGACAAAGCCTTGTCCATCTTCCTCGACGTATCCATAGCATATCTCCCATCGTCTACGACCTATTTGGGTGATGCCGTCTCTTCTTTCAGAAGCTCCGATTTTCTTCATATCTCAGAGATTTTAATTCTCTGCAAAGATATGAATCAGACCGGCAACTTGAAAATACTAAGAAAAAGTTGCTTCTAAGTAAATCTATATTTGACCTTATTGCCGTCGAAGACCTCTCTTTCTATGACGGTCTCGAACGGGAATCCGTCTTCTATGTCACTGATTTGGTCAAGGATATTCTTCATTTCCTCACTTGCCGTGAAGAATTTCCCCCAGATCTTCTCGGCGGGATTGAAGAAACTTACCAAATATCGGCCTTCTCCTTGTGATGTTTTGATACCGGCTTCATAGTCGTGTATCTCAAGTTTCTCCCTGACGAGGTCTCCAAGACGCATCGTCTTGCCTGGAAAGCGTTTCTTTCCGTCTGCAGGGGTGTATACTACCCCCATCTCACTAAACTTTTTCATACGTTGTCCTGTTAATATATGGTATAGATGTTTACAGTCGGCGTGGACAGCCATCCCCTTGAAGGAGCCTATAATCTGCTGCCGGCGTTTGCGACTCTTTACTTTCGCCAGCTTCCTTGCAGCATTTTGTTTCGTCCGCTTGCGTAGAAGAGAATGGGAGCCGTAATGGATGTAGCCCAGGTAATCCAATCCTTCAGTTATTGGCCGCACGGCTTCTGACGGCTTCACCTTCAGCCCTATCCGTGCCATCGCTGCCACATGGATATTCCTTAACTCCCATAATTCTTTCTTTGTTCCGGCAAGCATCACCGTGTCATCGCAATACCTGTAATATAGGTAGTGCGTCTCACCGTCTTTCTCATAGCTCTTGACGTGCTCCAGCATCTCCTTGTCGACTTCATTTAGATAGAGGTTGGCAAAACACTGGGAGGAGCGAAGTCCCTTGGATAATCCGGAAGGCAACAAGGTAATAAAGTTGTCCAGCATCTGCAGCAGGACAGCATCTTTAACATATTCTCTGATGACCTTCTTCATCCTTTCCTGACTTATACAGTCATAATAATGGTGTATGTCATTTTGATAATAGTAAAGAGATTGTTCCGGCGCATTGCTGATGTCATCCTCGACGATGTGGTGGAGCCAGTGCATGCCTCGTCCCTTGATGGACGCTGCCGAGTTCTTGATGAGCGTGGGGTATGTGTACTTCTCTACCACGACCATGATGGCATGGATTCCGATTCGCTTCACCACAGTAGGAGCTTGCACGTCACGCTCTTTGGGTCCGTCGACGACATGGATGTTCTTGACGTCTTCTTTCCCTATCCGGAAAGAGCCTTCACCGATTTCTTTCTGCAGCTGCCGTACAATTGTTTCACGGTAAGGGAAGTATTTCTCTCTTTGTTTTACATGTTCGAGGTGACCGACGAGGTAGTCGAAACTCTCGAACATATTCTCATCACTGACAATCTCAGGTATGAGGTTGTCAAGCGGAATTTGATTTGTCATAGCCTTCAGGACTTCATGTTATGTTCCGGCTTTCCAATTCTCTCCATTTCTTCAGCACTGGAAAGGTTGCTGTTGCCGAGGCTCAATCCTCTCATCCATGACTGGCGGTATCACCATGACAGAGGGACGATAGTCCACTGCTTTTGCAGCGGCAAGTCAAGATTGTAAGGCGCGCGCCGATAGTCGTGTTCGAGTTCGAAGAATCGTTATTCGCGTTGCAGTACACGACACCGTTGTTCGAGTTCGTGCTATTGCCAGAGCGAAGGAGACAACGCCCCGTCTGAGCCTGGTAATACCAAGCATCACAATAGAAGGTATTGTATGCATTATTGGCATATGCCTTACTCGGCACCACGTCGCAATAGCGACCGTGTCTCATGCGGGCTATGTTGATACCATTCACGCCGCTGTTCAATCCCTGGACCTTACGTTCTGTACCATCCGGCATGTGGATGTGCCAGATACCATTGACGGTACTTCCGGCAGGTGCCACTCCATGGTTCTTGTAGTATGCATTCCAGCTGGGCACGTTGATAACGGCTCCGTCCATCCATTCCGTGACGTTGCCCCACAAATCTTCGAAGCCCATGGTGCGCGGTCTTCCCGTTTTCGTCTCGCGGAGTGGTGACGGCTCCAAGGTGTTGTTGGTACCGCCTGTGACTGAGCCTTCACCGGTACCCGCTCCGTTGACACTCTGCGAATTCCTTCTTCCATGGATAGCCATCCACAGGTTGGCGATATCCTTGTGTGTCTCGTAGTCGACTATCTGATAGCCTTTCCCTCGGCATTTCGCCAGGTTCTGCCAGTCCTTACAGGTCAGGTTGAGTTCCGTGATGCTTGCAGGAGCACCTACGGTCAGGTCACCGTTGGCATCATATTGCCACCAGTTAGATGTAGCAGAGGTTCCAGTTCCTCTTCTCGGCGTTACGCCGGAGATACTGCGCAGTCTTACTTGACCGTCCACATACCCCTTATACACCCCTACCAACTCGAACTTGTGTTCTACCCAGTCGGGCTCAATCGCCTCCAGCTGTTCGCTGTCCACGGCGATGGCCTCCAGGTCGTCGAAGCCGTTCGGGGCTGTGAAGACAAAGGCTGCTGCTCCCTCCGGGACGTTGATGAAGACGTATTCACCAGGCACGAAGTCTGTCTGGGCGTGTGTGATGAAGGTGTATGCCGTACTCAGGATGTTGTCATCAGCATCGAGGAAGACACCGCCGAGGGTGTTGCTGTTCACACCTGGCCACCTCACTTGCTTCATGCCGGCTACGGAGATACGATAGACGCTGTTGGAACCGTTCGTCACGAGGTTTTCCCTGTCGAAAGGTTCTCCGACTGTCATATTTGACAGCTGTACGACCTTGTTGCTGAAGGCGAGCAGGTTGTCCAAGGTATCACGGATGACGGCAGAAGCTGAGCTCCGTGGAACATTCTCATCTGTTGAGAATGCAATGTATTTTTTGTTTGTTTGGTGGCTGTTGATACCCTTGTACCAATAGTGCGGAATACCCACGAAGAGGTCATATCCTTCACCGTTGGTATCTGTGATGTCAAGAGCTTCGCCGTTCTGCAGCTTCCACAAGTCTTGGTCATCGACCTGATTGATCTCCATCTTCTTAGTCGTGCCGTTGAACTTGCCCTTATAGACATGCAGCCTGGACTTTATCATGTTGATATGCCCGGAGGGGATATAGCCATCACCGACACCATCTACGGTGTTATTCTCCAAATTGGTGATGTTTCCGTCATACTCCAGCGTGTCATCTATCTGAATCATCGTCATCTGATTGTTATACAGCGTAAGCGGTGACGGATGACGGAAGTATGTCTTGAAGGTCTGCATGGTGGCGTCGTCCACCAGGTTCCGGAGAGTCCAGATACCAACAAGACCTGAGCACTGCCCTGTCTCGTCGTAGGCAACCCCGTTGGCATCGATACCTGTAGCGCCGGCATCCACCAATGCCTGCAGCACGCTGCTGTTGGTCTGGATGTTAAGGCCTGTCAGGCGTATCTTGGTGATGACGGCATTGGCAGCTGTTGCTGCTTCCATCAGTGCCGCCTTGTCGATCAGCGGACAGTTGTCTACCACCAGTCTGCTGATTTTGCTCATACCCTCGAAAGTCATGCCACCAGGGTATGTCAGGCTGTTCAGGTTCTTCAGCCGGAGGTCGCTGATTGTAGCCGGCAGCTCCAAGGTCTCTATCGGTGCCGTCTCCGCAAGTGTCACGCTCTGCAGGCGAGAACCGGCAGCGAGAAGCGTCTCCAGACGCGGGCACATGCTTGCATCGACGCGTGTTATCATCGTGTCACGTACACGCAGTTCCTGCAGGAACGGCAGGTCACCCAGTGACAACACTGTCAATGGGCTGTACGAGCCTATTCCCATCGTCGTGTGCCCCGTGTCGCCGATGACGATTTTCTTTGCCATCTTGAAGACAGAGAAGTTCGCCGTGTCACTGAGGCTGACGGAGTCGAAGTCTATCTCTGCTATACGGTCGCACTGGTAGATATACAACAGTGCTCCTTCAATGCTGGTACCGTCACCGCGCATGAAGCCGGTGAAGCGATGGCTTTCACCCGCTTCGAGATAGACGCTCTCCTTCAGATCACCGCTAGAGTCGATGCCCAGTCCGAAGTAACCTGTCTTGGCAGCCTTGATGGTGATGCCTGCTCCTGTCGCCGCGTTGATACGAGCTGAGAACACGTTCGTGAAGAACAGTCCTGTCTTATAGAAGCCGTCACGGATGCGGAATCTCTTTTGGATAAAACTCGGAATGGAGGTCAGACGCAAGCCGTGCAGGGCGTAGAAGTATATTGCATCGGCAGTAGGCGTGAAGCGAATGTACTTATTCTCTCCGTCGAAAGAAGACACCGTCTTCTGCCACTTACGGCAGATGTTATCCATGAAGAAATGCATCGCTCCCTCCGGAGAGAAAGGCACGAGGGTAATTCCGTCCACAGTCGTCTGTGTGGCGCGCATCGCTGCCACTACCGTTTGCATGCTTATCTCGGTGTCTTGGCTGTCGAGTACTGTCTGCTGCTGGTAGATGTTGTTCCACAACACGCTTCCCCAACCTGCATACGGGTTGGTATAACCAGTTTCTTGGTCACTGGGCTTGTTGGGGTCAACCTCAGGGTCGACACTCTCTTCGCCGTCATTGTCCTTGCCGAGCAGTCCGTCAGCATCATACACCTTGTTGGGGTACATCAGCAGGGCTGGTCGGTACTCTTCAATCAATTCTTGATATGTCCTGGTATCAGGTAAGTGGCTATCTCCAAGGTCCGGATCATAATATGTGCCGTTCTCTACCCTATGCCCATCGTCCAGGAAGAACATCGGCTGCATGTTCTTGGCTTGCTGATCCACGGCAGCGAGATAGTCTGTGAAGGCATTGTACGTGAACAAGGATCGAGGGTTGGCGAAATATCGGAGGTTGTACTTCCAGATATTCTTGAAGTCTTCTACTTTACTATAATCGCAGGAATTACAGAATCGGAGGAAGGCATATAGGTTGTACGGAACTTTTCGCCCCATAGCAAGGTCTATCTGCAATTGGTCATTGTCGACCATACACTCGAAGAACTGCGTCCATGCAGGGAAGGTGTCTGCACTGACATCACCGCTGTCCACGAGCTTCTGCACCCATGCGGAAGTAGCACTTACCGGTGCCATCATGTCGGCAACAGAACTTACCCCCATGAACCAGTCCATGCCGGTGTAGGCGAGTAGTTCAAATCCGTCCACAGGATTGAGCACGTCCCCTGTCACTATCCATTCTCCGTTGACCTGCTTCATGGAGCCGGTGGTGTTGGTCCATGCTCCATTGCGATACCTCATGAAGCGGTAGGAGCTGCCGCAATACAGGGACAGCAGATACACCTTCGACGTGTCGAGGTTGGCTTCCGCTTTGAAGCGTGTCTCAATATCGTTGAGCGTTTCACCACTGACACCGAAGTATTCGATGAAGTCCTCATCCTGGTAGTTCAGGCAGCCGAGGTTATATCCCGGCGTGTCCTTGAATCCTAGTGCTACCTGTTCTCCCTTATCTTCCTTCCAGTTGCCCTTGGCATAGAAAGAGAGGTTCGCACCCGTTCCGTCCGGATCGCGATACATGGCCACTGGGTGATTGGCGGTAGAATGGTTCAGCTGCAGCCCGGTCAGATGGATGTCGCCGAGTTCCCACGTCCCGTCGTAGTAACGCTGTGCAGGTGTCATATACTGGTCACCCAATGTCCGGTAGGCAGCATTCATCATGTTGCAGGCACCGCAGTCGTTGGCATTGCTGCTGTCTGAATAGTCTACCTTCACGGTGATGACATCGACGGGGATCGTGTTCTCCCCTACCCTGATTTTGTTTTTCGCCATCAGGGCAGCTGCTTCATCCCACAGTGCTCCGTCGTAGCCCATGTCAACGATCTCCGCTCTTGTGTGCAGAGGTTTGACGAGACAGACATTGCCGTAGGTGACGCCGTCCACTACGTATGTCGTGTCGGCGCTGTTCTTGCTTTTGCGGGCGAAGTTGTACCTGGCGTTCTTGACAGGACGCTTGGCGGAGGTCGTACCCTGGTTGCGCCGGCGTACGTTGTACGCGATAAAGTCTCTCCATGGGCGTGACGGGTCACGATAGGTCAACGTGATGAAGTTGTTGTCCTTCGTCGATGTCGTATTGTCCAGTGCCGTGACATCGCTGCCGTTGAAGGGACTCTCGATAATATACGGCATGCCTCTTGC
>DEJO01000037.1:27614-59179 GCA_002353555.1 Prevotella sp. UBA2746
TCGAAGTTGTATTCTTCAATCATGACATCCGTGTCGGTGAGCTTCACCAGGTAGTTGTAGAACTCCTGCTGCCACTCTAACGGCTGCTGCCATGCTATCATATAATATAGGTAGAAGTCACCAGAGGTGCCGTCGAACTTGATATTGGAAGGCTGCAGCAGGCTGGAACCGCCGGGGACATAGCCGAGACATCCGGCTTCGTCACCGTTGAGGAACAATTTGACAAGAGAGTATCGTACGCCATCTCGCTCTACATAGGTTGCGCCAGGTTCTACTACGATACCTACCGTGACCTTTGTCGCAGTAGGATAGTTGCGGACCACCTGCGGCCGGTTGCCTCCAACACAGCTTATCACTATCTTCTCACCTGTGATATAGAATCCGGCTCCGGAGTTTGCATCATAGCACTCCATCAGGTGTGCCTCTTTGTCGATGACGTTGTTTGTAGCAAACTGGAATAGCAGGGCTAAGCCGTTGGTCTCAACGGAAGAGTCCGCAAAAGGCGTATGGTTGAGTCCGCCTTTGACGTTCTCCTTCACAGCCATGGCGTTAGCGCCGAGGAACTTCTGAAAACCGTTACTTGAATAGTTGGCTCCCTTCAGTGTGATCTGGTATTCGCCATTCAGACCGCTGATGATGGAATGGTCTCCGCTCTCGCTGTTGCTCCGGTTGGCAAAGTCAAAGTTGTAGATGGCACCTTCTGTCAGTGCCGCATCGATGACGCTACCGCTGACAACCAGCTCAACGGTACCGCTCTCTGCGCTGCCGCTGACAGCCTGGTAGACAAGTGCCGTCCCTTCAGTGACGCCTTTCACCTGCATGGTGACGACCTCTACCCTGTTGCGGTTGACGTTCATGGAGGTTACTGTCTCTCCGTTCTCTTTCAGTTGTACTGCCGTATCCGGATTGCCTGGCGAATAGGCTGCAACCTCTATCTGGACACTGTCGTACAGGCGTACAGTACCATTATTCTTGTCATTGTAGCGTATGGCAAGGACAGGAGCCGTACTCTCCGGGTCAATCACCATCAACGTAGAGTAGATGATGTTGCCTTTTACCCCGCTGGCGTTGTCCGTGCCCTGGATCCTGATTAAGTATGCTCCGTGTGTCAGCTGCACTCCGGCGACGTTGGATGGGTTCACTGAGATGTTATGCGAGTATGTATCGCGGATATCTGCGGTACCGAGTGTCAGCCATGTCCCGTCAACAAGTATCTCAATCTTGGCAGTGATGCCTGCAGAGCCTTGGTAGTTGGGGAACTTGTACATGGGTAGCGACTTCACGCTGTCATTCGTGAAGACGACGCTGGAAGAGGTGTAGTTGAGTGTCTGGGTGCTCTCTACCGTCACGTCCACGGCTACGACGGTGATGGTACGAGTTGCACGGTCTCCTGCTGAGTCGTAGGCAATCAGCTGCAGTCTCCTGTTGCTTGGTGCCGTAAAGAATGATGACAGGTCAAAGGAGAAGGAGTAGTCTGCCGGGTTGACAGATGAAGCCTTATTGAGATTGGGGTTGGTATAGAGCACCTGTGAGGTGTCACGGTCGACGATGTCAACCCTTTCTATCGTCTCCGACGTCTGACTGCTGCCCTCCGTCATCACACTGCGGATAGAGGCACGCAACACGAACTGACTTCCTGCTGCAGCATAGAAAGGTGAGTCCTGGAAGTTGATGGAGAACACTTTGCTTGTCGAGGAGCCGCTGCCGCCTTTCGGTACCAGGAAGGCATCTCCCAGCGGGTCTCCGTCGGCATTGACGAGCGCATAGGCAAGATAGTCTTCGTCAGAGCTCTCCACCTGCTGAGCCGTCACGGGCAGGTGCCTGTGGGCTCCACCGGTAGAGAAGGCGTCCTTGCCTCCATCTTCCGGCTCGTCGGAAGTCTCTACGGTACTGCCGCCACCGCCAAAGTCTTTCCAAAGATCCGTCGCGCCGAAATCAGCGATGTTGCCCTGGAACTGCTTCGTCTCCATGATATTCTCTCCTGTGATATAGGAGATAATCAGACCGGTCTTGCGGTATGTCACGCCTGAAGACTCCTCGTAGGCTATCAGCCGGGCAACAGCTGTCTCCAGCGTATAGTAGCTGCCTGCTGTCGGAGCGCCTATCAGTCCGTTGATGATGATGTAGGTCTCGCTGCCGGCGGCAAGGGAGCCAAAGTCTTTCCAGTTCTCGGTGTTGAGCCAGTTCTGCTCAGTCACTGTCTTGCCGACGTACTGATAGGTCTTCCAGATTCCCGCTGAAAGTTCGAAGGAGAGGATAAGACCGCTGACAGCCTTCTCTGCACTCCATGCCGCATGGACGGCACTCATATCTGTATTTTGGGGATCGAATAAGACGTAATAGCCTTGAATAGGCTTTTCTATCGTCGCGTTGAAGATACTTGCCGGAACATTTTTCGGTGCTATCGCCACCATGTTGCCCTCTTTCCAAACGTAAGGGATGTTATTCTGGCGATCGATGTAGACATACTCTTCAGACGGAGTCTCCTCCACCAGGAGGATGTCATCTAGAAGGACGGAGACGTACAGCTTCTTCTGCGCGTAGTTCCAGACATGGACACCGGGCTTGCTGATGGAGTCCTTGACGATACCTGGCTGCTCATTGGTCCAGATGCTGATCATGATGACGTTGTCAGCATCCTCTATCATTTTCTTGACTTGTGGAGTCAGATGCCCTGCGCCTACGGCTTCAGCTGCTATCTTACTGCTGGTCACGGCATCGTCTTCAATGTGGTTGGTACCGACAGCCTCATTGGCAATCTTTTCGCCGGTCACTGCTCCGGCAGCTATTTTCTGATTTGTCACGGAGCCATCGCCTTCCAAGGCAGATAGCCTGCTGTTGATGGTCGTCAGCAGCCCTGTCAGCGTCTCGTCGTCTGTGACGCCCTTCAGGAAGTCTATGACTTCGTTGAAATTTTCTATAGCTGACGTGACATCACCTTCCATCAACGTTGACAAGGCGTTTTCGAGTGCCTGCAGACGAGTGATGATGGCTGCATCTGCATCACCCCTCGATGTGGATTCATTTTGGAGCTGTGTCCGCAGATTCGATATCGCCGTATTGATTTCCGCGATGCCCAACTCGTCGACGCGAGTCTCCAAGGTTCCCACGCGCCTTTCAAGGGCTTCGATGTCCTCCATCGTCTCGCTAGTGATAAGGTTCTCAGCCAAATAGTTCAACACTGCCGCGACCATCCTATTGGTCACGCTGCCTGGTTCCGTTGCATCATTGATCTGCTCGATGATGCCAATGATGGTTTCTTTAGACTCTGCCATATATATATGTATTAATGTTCGACAAATTTAGCACCGAGATGGGGCGATTGAAAATACAGCCTAGAATGTCAAGGCGTGCGTTATGTCGGTGCCGTCCTCGCCCTGCAGACGGAAATTCCCGAACATTGCTTGCACGACATTGGAAAGTGTCCCCATGTAAGCCTCTCCATAGAGGTTACGCTCCACCTCAGACAAGACCTCGATACTGCTCAGGTATCGCGGAAGCCACCACTCCCTTTTCTTGCGGGGCTTGCCAAGCTTGTGTGCCTTACGGTACTTCTTATCGAGAAAATGCAGTCCGTTTTCGTCGTCCTTGCCGCTGTTGCCCCGTCGATAGCCTTTGCCGGTACCGCGACCTACGAAGATGCCATACAGGAGAAACTGGTGGGCAATGGTAATTTGCCCGCTGAGATCGGTTTCTTGGTGTGACAGCGAACGAAGGAGGTTGCCTGTCCTGACGATTCCCAGGCGCAAGATATTCTCCGTCCATATCTTCACCATCATCTCCGACCAGCTTTTCTCCCACTTCCGGATGTCTTCTTCCGTCACCGGTCTTACTATCTTACGTCCACTGCTCATCGTCGTAGATTAAGTCAACTGGTTCCTGAACATAGAGGGTGAAGTGCAGCCCCGTCACTCCGGACAGGTAGTATCGCCCAATCTCCTGATTGGGTATGCTGTGCGTGTCAAAGTACATCTGCTTCTCGTCGTACAGATACTTGTCACGGATGATCTTCGACACGAACTGGCGGAACAGTTCCCTGCATAGCTCTAATTCTTTCTGCCGGCTCTGCATGTCGCCGTACTCATACGCGGACAGGAGAAAAATCGTATAAGCCCTGTTTTTCTGAAACCCGTATGCCCCGTCGGGAGACGACAGGTTGCCGGTATTGGTGTCGCTGATCGCAACGAAGCGGTCAGCATCCCTGTATTCCTCGAATATCCCTTCAAGGTTGTCAGGACCCGATATCGTCACCGGCTTGAAGCCGTTGGCGACAGCCAGTTTGTTGTGCAGTGCCATCGACCAGAAATAGGCAATGGCGTCAAAACTATTTTTTTCCATATTTTCGATCTATCTCTTCAGCTTCCTTGGCAGACGCATCCAGCTCGGCAAGAGCCGTCCAGGTGTCCACCTCGTCTCGGATATATTGTTCCTTCGTCACGTCGCCTTTCGTCAGCAGGCGCATCTGTGCCCTCATACTGGCGATGAGCGATTTCCTTGACACAGGTTCTGCTGCCGCACTTGCCGGCTTCAGGAAATTCGGAAACTCCCGGCTCAGCAGCTGTTTTGCCGCACCGAACCAGAGGAAGGCACCCATCAGCACTTCTTCCTTCAGCTCTTCCCCTTCATCATCCTCCGGCACGCGATACAGCACCCGTGCCATCCCCTGCAGGCAGCTTTCATCCCTGCTGAGCAGGAAGGACTGATAGTATCCTTCCAGTTCAAGGTAGTTCCCGAACGGCAGTTCCTGCAGCTCGAAGTCATAGGCATCGTACCCTTCTATCTCGATGCGGTCAGTCATCTCTTCCGGCTTGCACACGAAAGAGACAACCTGCATGCAGGACGGCAGTAGTTCCGGGGAGAGCAGGAACGTTTTTCCTGATGACCGCTCACGGCAGAGCCATCCTTCCGGCAGGTGCCTTGCCACCTCGACATGGGCGAAGTAGAGGAAGGCAGCCGTTGCCACCCTGTCCTCCCAGTCAGGAGCCTCGCCGTACAGCCACAGCAGCCTGATGACATGACGTAGCTGTTCCTGTGTAAGCTCCGACCAGGAAACCGGCACTGAGAATGCTATCTCCCTACATAAAGAAGAAGGTAGGGTCTTCTTTTCTGTTCTGGTATCTTTCCGCATGACGCTTTGCATATAGTCGTGATGATTTGTAGGTAGGATATGAGTCCGGGTAGGATTCTAGCTGCTCGACGATTACAGATACCATCAAGGCGTTTGGCTTCTGCCCTTCCTGCAGCGACACGAAGTGTCCGAAATAGTGAAGGCATTTCTCTACGACGATGATATCTGCGTTATCCAGGTTGCCAGACCTTGTCTTTTGCAGCAGCTCTTCCATATACTCCTCGCTTATTTCCCTCCGGAGGTTGGCATCAGCCACTATCGCCCTTGACCGTGCATTGATGAAGTTGGAGTAGGTATGCTGCATGGCGGCAAGGCTGTCGAAGTGTGAGTATCGCCACCACAGGGTAGGTATCTGCCTCTTGGCAGCCATACTGCTTCCCCATCCCTCGACAGTTATCATCTTGTCGATGATCTTCTCGGAGGTCTTTGCGAGTTCAAGGCTCAGTTCCTCTATGAGAGCATCGACACGAGCCTTGCTTGCCGGTGCCGTGCTCTCCGTGCTGACGATTCCGAACCCCGTCGCCGTCAGCACGACGTCCAGAGAGCGGCAGGTATGGATGAACGCGTCCAGGCATACGAAGCGGATGCACGCCTCTTTGAGGGCGTCATCTGCGACTATCCTGTCTTCATACGATTCCACTATATCTAAGATCAAGGCGTCGTAAGCCAGCGAGAACATTTCCGTCAGCCTGCCGTAGACGCTGGTGTTCCTTTCAGGCATCCGTGCAGCCGGCACATGGGTCTCGAATGTCGCCTTGTCTATCAGGGCAAGAAAATCAGTTTTCATCTTGTTGCTTGCTATTGTTGGTTGATACTTCTTTCGCATCCGTATTCTTGTCGAGGGTAGTCAGGAGAATGATGGGCACATCCGGATAGACCTTGTCCTCCCAGCTGTTGTAGTAGATGATCGTATTGTGCACAGTCATCATCATATCGTGTGGCAACGTCTCGAGCGCCTGCTTCATGGTGAAGAGCTCGCGCTTGTCAGAACCGGAGTTGTTCATCTGCGACTTGCCTGGTGTTGCTCCGGCAAGATTAGGATGGACATTGTCGGAGTAGGCGAGGACGTTGCTGGCTTCTGCCACGTCGTCGTTGTATTCGTTGCCGGCTTTCGACGTGTCCACCACGTTGATCTTTACGTAATGTTGTTCATCGCCGGTGGGCAGCAGCGTCTCGAATTCACTCCAGAACATCTTGTCGGAATTCTCTGAACCGCCGAGATATTTTTTCAGCTCCTCGATATACTCTGTCTTCAATTTATCAAAATCAGGCGTGGCGGGTGAAATTCCCTTCTGCCGTGCCCGGTCTTCCCAGAACTTTGTGTTGATCTCTACATGATAGCGTATGTTGTTGCCATTCTTCAGCTTTGCCTTCTTTGCCTTCGTCAGCAGGCTGTAGATATCGTACCATCCGTCACGGAGCGTTGCGCTCCAGTAGGGTATCGGATAATACTGACATCCCACCGTCGGTATTCGGCAGACGATGGCGAACTTGGTATATCGCAGGGGAGTCTTTTTGAAGATGCCAAGCACATCTTTCTCTTTCCCTGTACGTGCCAGCAGGTCACCCAGAGGGTCGTACTCGTCGAGCAAGGGGATGACTTCCACGTCTTCCGGATGGTCGTTGTGGTCCCAGTCGGCAAAGAAGACGTGTTGGATGCGTCCATTTTTATCTGCTTTCCCGAAGCGGATGTTGCAGGCATCCTTGTGCACCAGGCGCACAATCTTAGAGCGGTCACGTGACAGGATGACCACACAGACGCAGAAGAAGTAATACTTCAGGTCGGTGATCTGCTCTGCGAAGAAGCGCTTCAGGTTGTTGCGCATGAAGAACGTGCGTATGTCCTTGTCTGCTGTAGGCAGGGGCTTTTTCTCATTCCTCGTGGCGATGTCTATATACTCCAGTCCTCTGCCGTAGCAGGTCAGCATGTTAAAGAACTTATCCTGACTCAGGACGGAGTTTTTCTCTACCATCTCTCGCAGCTCATAGGGCAGTTGGTTGTTGGCTCCCCATGGGATGACGTCATAGTTGTTGCCGTCATCAGCCTTCACCGGAATAGGCTCATTGTTGAGCGACGAGTAGATACTCGTGACGGTAGAGTCACTTTTACCGAGATCAAAATAAAACGATTCATTCATAGATATACTGGGTGTCCGTTGATTTCGAATATTAACACGTCCCTCACCTTGCGCTTCTCCCCGTTCTTGGGGTTGAGCAGGTCGTGGGTACCACGCCGCCACCAGGACGAGATCACCTGCCAGCCATCATAGCGGCAGATGTCTCCGGTCTGCTTCAGCGTAACAAGCCATACCAGCTCGTGTGTACGTTTGCATTCGTCGAGGAACAGCTGTGCCTCCTTCAGGTGTATGGCGCTCTTTACTTTCATTTTAGTTATAGATATCTTCAAATTGGTCACTGAAGAGCCTTGCCGCCTTGCGCTTGTGCATGATGTTATGGGTGCGCTGCGCATAGGTATATGTGATTTCATACGCCGGCATATAGTCATCATCATTCTCCAGCTCGTTCTTCGAGTCGGTGATGACAATGTCGCGGCCGCGGCCCTCCCTACTCCACAGGCACACCTCCATGGAGCGCAGCAGGTCGGTTGCCCATTCCGCCATGGCATCGTTGAGCCATCCGGTGTTAGCCGTGAACTGCCGTTCTTCCGTGACTTGATATGCTCGAAGTCTGCCGCGGATGCGGGCTGACTGCCGGTCGAACTTCGACGACTGCTTCAGCGTACCTGTGCAATGGACGAGTTCCTCACAGCCGAAGCTGTTGACGAAGAGGAAGGAAGGCTCCGGCGGCACCTGCTCCACGATGCAGTGGAATAGCTGCTTGCGCTGTCCTGAAGTGATGGTGTAGTAAAGGAGCTTAGCGCCCGTAGTATCAAGGAGTTGGAGGATTGTCCGCGGTGAGACGTCAAATTGTGAGATGCCGTCCTCCGTTGCCACTGCCTGCAGCTCAGCTGTCAGTGTAGCAAAACTCCCATCAGGCAGCCTCACGTCTGCAGACACCGTCGATTCGTCCTCTCCATAGGCATACAGGCGCTCATCCCGTGACAGCGAGGTGATCTTCTCACCGTCGAGGACCGTCAGGAAGTGGCTGTCCACGAATGCTTGCGCCGTGGTACCCACATCGACGGCACCGAAGAGTATTGTCACCGGCGTCAACGATACAGAGCCGTCGCCATCGGTGAAGGTGCCCTCCAGTGTCGTCCTGCCATAAGCCCTGACGTAGGCATCGACGAGCCCCGGCAGGTCTGTGATGGTGATGGTACCATCGTCGTCGGCAGTCAGCTTCTCCTCCATCAGGCTTATCCTGTCAGTACCATGTACAAGCTCCAGCGTAAGCGTGCCGCTCCCTGCTTCCGTGCTGATGACGATATCCGTCAGCATGGCAGAGAAGCTTAGAGCGGTGGGTTGTGCGACTATCTGTGGCATGTGCTATTTTTTTGTACGGCAAAGATAAAAAAGAACATGCCGGTATGAAAATACAGGGGCGACACCGGCATGAAAGCACGGCATCGCCCCTCTCGGACAATATTCAATAAGTTTTAAAGCTGCGTCCAGACGAGCCGGTCGTCCTGCCTTTGCAGGACATAGCCACGCTGCATCAGGTATTCCGTCACCTCGTCAGGTGTCAGCGACACCATGTCGCGCACGTTGTCGCAGATGTCCTGTGAGGTGAAGCGTCCCATGTCCTTTCTGTCCTTGAAGAACACGTTAAGGACTGATTTCTTCCATTCATCCATTTTCTACCCTTTCAATTTTCATGTTCTGTAATGTCTGATAGTTCCTCTTAACCTCCGTCAGCGTCCGGAGGTTGTCGAAGATTTCCGTTTCCAGACCGCAAACATCGTCGGTCAGCTCCATGAGCTTGTCCTGCAGCTCCGTCAAGTCACCAATAATCCTGGGTGCCGACTGGCAGATGTCGCTAAGCTTCTTCCAATTGCTTTCGCTGATACCGAATTTGCTCATGCGTTGCCTCCTTTCTCATAGCGTTCGCTGACATCAAAGAAATCCTGTGCTTCCAAGTCAAACTCCAGGAAGCGTACTATCTTAGTATAGTACAGGCGTGCGATGTCATCGTCAAGCTTGCCGCTCTGGATGACAATCTGTCCGCCGTTTGCACTCCTGGTATGAACCAAGCGAGAAGGGTGCCCGTCAGGCTTACACTCTTCCAGTGCGCCCCGCACCATACCCACGAAGATATCGACCTCATTCTGACTGGTAAAGGAGCACTTCTTTGCTTTCTCCAAGAGTTGGCAAGCCTGGTCGTAGAACTTCGGGTGCTTCGCCTTCTCGTAGTGATAATCGCAGAACATTATATTCATACCGCACCTCCTTCCTTAAGCTGCTCTCCTCCACATAATGGTGTGGGGGGGGTAAATTCTGCTTTTTGCTGCTGCAGACGCCATTCGTAATCCAGTCGCACCTGTTCCAGATGCAGCTGGCGACGCTGCTCTGCACATTCTAGTCTGATGGCATCACATTTCTCCTTGCATTGCACTGAGCGCATGCGCTTTCTCTCCACCATACGTTCAAAGTCTATATGGTTCTGCTCTGAACGCTCCGTGTCTATAGCTTGACATTTAGCAGCTTCTTCTCTGCGCGTGGCACGGATTTTCTCGGAAATGGCGTTGCTAGCCATTACATAATCCTCATACGTCATCATTGCGCACCTCCCTGCAGCACAGCTGCCAATATATAAAGGAAAATACAGAAGACGGCGATGGCGCTGCCGCCGACGTACGTCTCCAGCTGCTCACGGTGCGCGCGGCACCATGCTCTTACTTCACTACCATGCTGTGGTATTGCTGCTACCAAAGTCTGGTACACCTGGTACCACGCTGTGGTACTCTTCCGCTGTTTCGCCGCGTTAGCGTCGACGGGCTGCAGCACCTGTGCCAAGCCGTCGAATTGCAATGTCAATTGTTGCATATTGCACTATGTTTAAGCTGCCGGTTCCGCCGGCACGGAGACAGAAAAACGGCTGCACTTCCCGTTGCTTAAACATAGTGACTTCACCCGAGGGCAGTTCGATGTTACGAGAAGGCAGCCGATTGTGGTTGCATTGTGGGCATTAAAAAAGCCCTGCTTTTCAAAGCTGAGCATTGTCCGATGCCCTGCGGAGTGGACTACCACTATGTTTAAGCGAGGGCAAAGGTAAAGCAAAATCCCGAAACCTCCAAGAGATTTCGGGATTTTTTTATGAGATATTGTATTTTTCAAAAATTTCAAGCAGCTCTGGCTCTTCAATCACCTTAATGTCTATACCTTTATCTCTCAGTAGTTGGATTTTGTTCATCTTCGATGGTCCGGCACCTCGACCAACAATAACGATATTGGTCTTAGCAGATATGGAGCTGTTAATATCTGCACCATATTTTTTCAGGATGTTGGCAAGGTCTTCTCTCATGGGATAGGCATCAATCACACCTGTGATGACAACTTTCTGCTGAAAGAACGGCGTTGACTGGTTAGCGACTTCTGAAGCATCAATTGGCTTTTTAACATCCGAACTTAATTTTGTAGCAGCATAGGTAGAAAAACGATAGCCTCTTAGTCCATTAATGTGCTGTCGAATTTCTGCTGCATTCTTGTCAAGCGATTCAACTGCGAGTTGATAACGCTGCGGGTCTTCTGTCACGCCTGAAAGCGTGTCGGAATAGAAAGACAAAATATTCATAATGTCATTACACCTGTTCCAAATATTGGTAATAATCTCTTTACGTTCCATATTTCTTTCTTTTGCTGTTATTTTTTGATACCAACTGCAAAAATACAAATTATCCTCAACATTCACATGCTGAGGATAAAAAAAATGGTATCAAAAAATAAAAAGAGGTGGCGATTTGGATAATTTTTCCTTATAGTCAGCTATTGCAGCATGTAAAGCGCGGTATCGTCCGTGCATAGTATTTTCATCTGCATATTTCCAGAATTCCCAAATATCGAAATCCTCTCCACCTTTATAGCTTGACAACAAGGTGATACAATCGTCTTCTGCATCATAGACAGCAGCTTCCACCCTATAACCACCACCAAAATCAGCAGACAATTTCTCAGCAACAAATATTGTTGCATCATCTTCAGGTTTTTGACTGGTATTGTTCCAGTTTCCATCAAGTTTATCAACATTCATGCTGCAAAGATACAAAAAATGCGGGAACTCTTTAATGTTCCGGCATTTTTTGAGTAAAACAACCTATCAGGCGGTTGCGAAAAAGTTGTGAACACCATTTTTTCGTAACTGCCTGATACCCATGACTAAAATCTTCGCTTCCTTGGATTTGCAAGGAAGTATGACGGATACCCCTCCCGACACCGCCCTATGTCCCCCATGTAATTACACCCCAACAAAACGCGCGGAATATGTACGGGGCATAGCATTTGCGGTCGTGTGGCACCCCATGCTTTCCGGGCATGGTTGGCTGTCGATGGAGCATGATGACCGTGCAACGTAACGAGTAGCGGCATGGGTGTGTGTCTGACGTATAGCGCCTGTGTTGCGTAGCACGTAGCGATGTGTGCGTATGTACTCGTCGCGAAGAACAGGCGCCATGCGTCGTAAGACTTACACCCATGCCGCTACGAGAGTAGTGGAGCAGTCACCATGCCCAGAGACAGCCGGAGTAGTCATTACTCCGGTGCCACCGAATGACCGTGCCCTACAAGAAGACGATGCCGGTTTACCCATGGCCATCGTCTGCAGCCATAGGGCGCATATATAAGGGAAGCCCTCGTCTATTGGTGACGAGGAAACGCAACAGTCTTGGCGAGGAACACCGACAGTGCCACTGAAGCACCAGCAGCTTCCAGAGCACCGATGAAAGCCGTTGCCGACTTTCCGGTAGTGTAGATGTCATCGACAACTAACACTTTTCGGTTGCGGAAGTAGCTGCTGTCGATATCGACGAAGTGCTTGATGTTCGTCGCCAGCTCATACTCTCCGGTGATGTGTGCCCGCCGGCGACTACCACTCACGCGGATGTGGTCAAAGCCGTTGTCTGCACCTGTCAGACTGCACAACTCACAGGAGAATCTTTTCCACCTGCGCACATTAGCGCAATGGGTACTGGCAGGGATACAGACCACTGTGACGTTGGACAGATCCATTGCTGCGAGTGCACGGGCGAACTGTCTGGCTGCCCATCGGGAATAGACGTTACGCCCGTCCTTGAAGCCGAGTATCATCCGGCATACATCCTGATCCTCGAATGAGGACTTACCCCAATAGCGGCGAGGAATATAGCTGTATAGTGCAAACTTCATCATAAGGCTGGAGATTTGAAGGTGAGACAAAAAGAAAGAAGGCTGCCTATGCAACCTTCTTTGTCTTGCGCTTAGCCTTCTTAGGCTTAGCATCTGTTTCAGCAACCTCTGCTCCCAGTGCGTCGAGGCACTTGGTGAGCATAGAGGTGGCACGTCGTACGTCGGTCAGGACCGTATTGATGAACGAAGGTTTCTCCTTGAGAGCCTTAAGCCACGCCTTGAGGTAAGCGGCACTTTCCTCTTTGATATGGCTGCCGAAGCCATATCGCTGAGCAGTGACGGCAGCACCCATCTCTGCCACGAGCTCTTCGCGTGCATACTCCGGAGAACCAAAGGTAACGCCTGGCTGGAGCCTGTTGAGCTGGTCTGCAGCTCCGGTAGAGTGTATGCACTCGTGGAATGCTGTTGAGTAGTAAGACTGCCCGTCCTGGAACTGGTCTTTCTCCGGAAGGATGATCTCATTCTTACCGGGAGAGAAGAAGGCTCTGTCTTGATGCTGGGAGTGGATAGGGCATATCCACTTATTCTCGGTCGCCATCAGGTCGAACGGTTTGAATTCGAAGCCGTCAGTGCTGACGGGGTTGTCTGGGATAAGTCCGGACTGCAACTTGTTGTAGAGCTCCGGTCGGGCTTCAGCGATATTCGTCTGATCGATGTTGAAGACATCATAGACGGTTGTCGATGGGTAGACACTATACTTAGCCTGCTCAGACGTGGAGAGAAGTTTATAATCCTCATACTTTATTTTCTCTCCATCCTCACCCTTCACCGTGAATGTGGTGAGGAACACCGGGAAAGACGATTCCCCTTTCATGACGTGAACCCACGGCAGCTTGGCACCCTCTGCATCGACGGCAGGCACTCTGCCTTCAGGTGAGTCCTGGAAGTTAAGTGATACGCACTTGTTATAAGTGAGGAACACCGGCAGCCGGTAGCCTTTCTCTTCACAATGCATCAGGAGCATGAACGTGTTCATGCCGTTGTATTCACGTCCGCTGATGTTGCGTGGCCATGCCAGCCCTTCCGTGAACCAAGGTTTCTTCCAGTCTTGCTGGATGGACTCAATCTTCTCAATCATCATGTCTGCGAAGAGCTTGATGGCGCGATCTTCCTTGTTAGCCGAATGGTTCAGCTTGCTGTTGTTTTTTCTTGTCTTCATGATTGTAATGTTTTAATGGTTTATAATAGGTGAATTGCGATTTAGGCTGCCTGGTCTACTGTGATGTAGAGGATGTTGATATACATTTCCATGGCTCTTGACTCCGCGATTGAGCAAGCTTCTCCGTAGGAGTCAGCATCTACTTCAAATTCGTAGTACTCATTGTCTTCACAAGCAACTGTTACGTTGTACGTGTTGTAGCTGGTCATTCTGCCGAGATGCTGTTTGAAGCTGTGGCGGTGGTGAGATGTCATTGTTGTCGTTGTCATAATTGTTGATTTTTTGAATAAAACTTGAAGCGCCTGGCGCTTTTGTAATTTTTACGTGCAGAAGTAGACAAGCAAAAAGAAGGCACGTTAAACCAAGGGAACGCCGTAAAAATTTTACGGCAGCTTGAAGTTTTTCGATACAGGAAAGCCTTCCCGAAAAACTTTAAAAATTTTACGAGCGAAATGGGTATGCGCCCTTGGCGAGAGCCGTTTGCTGTACCTTTGCAAAGGAAAAATCAAACGCACGGCAGCAGAAAGGACAAAAAATCAACAATGACAACGGATGACATCAGCAACAGCCATGGCGACAGCCTATAGGAAGAAAGACTAGCCGACACAACGACAGGGGCTGAAGACGGGTACCACGAATCAGAAGGATGCCACCGTAGGAGAGCATCAACCGCCGAGACGGCAATGGAAGGCGACATCTCTACCAGTGGACCGGCAGCAAAAGCAGGCTCACCATAAATCAAAAACATACATGAAGACAAACAAACAAGCAAGCAAAGAAGGCTGACAAGGTACATCGCACCCTCTTCGCCATGATGACAGAGAAGTACCGTCCGGCATGACAGGAGGAGACCAAACGGAAAGCAGGCAGACGCTCACGCGCCCACCTGCGGACAAAATATACGGTAAAACAAAAAAATACTGTGTCGTGAAGAGGGAGGCTAAGCGAAGCCGCTTCCGCCACCACCGCCATAGAACGTCGGAGTTCCTGTCTCTACGCCGATGCAGAGCGTGTCGAAAGCATCCGAGCCGTCGGTACGGCACTGCAAGGGGTCTTCCTCAGTCTCCGGCAGTTTCTCGCCCGACTTATCCTTCTGGTTGGTTCCATTCACGGTCATGGCTGAGTCGATGGAGACCAAGAGGTCAGGATTATTTTCCTCATTGATGAGCAGGGTATAAGTGCGCTGACCGAGGAACATGCCGTTGATGAGCTGCTGCTTGACGGGATGGCTCCACGGACGACCAATATAGATTTCGCGGACTATCCACCCATGCTTGATGAAGCAATCTTTGACAACCGTCCTGAAATCGACCTTGCTGACACCGTAGTTGTTGCCCACGAAGGTAGCATCATAAACGAAGACTATCTCTTTATGTTTGAGAGGGGAGTAATAGAGGCAGATGTCATCGACAAGTTCCGGCAGGCGTCGCTCATATTTCACATAGAAGCTCTTCAGGATTCGCAGCTTCATGTCGGCTCCAGGTTGTCCGATTACCGCCCAGTTGATGTTGGCGTTAGCGTCCATCGCAACCCAGAGAGGTGCGCCCTGCTCGATATCTCCGTCCATACGGCAGTCAACGTGGCGCAGCTTACCCATGTCATAGCCCAGCGAGTCTATATAAGTCTTGTCTACCTTGGTATAGAGGTTCCTGTCCGTCTTCGACGAATAAAACGAGTCTTCAGAGTGTTCTACTCTCCGGCACATGATGGTAGTCCGGAAGGTTGCCGGTGGCATGTCACGATAGCATTGCGCCACGAAGTCCTCACCGAGAATTTCCAGGTTCTCTATCGAAGAGAATTCCTTATAAAGATAGGTGTCAGCACGCAGCTGGTTGACAGCCCGTGACAGTTTCCTCAGATAGTGCAACTCAGCCGGTGACGGCTTCTGATGGTTGGCCACTTTATCGGCGACGACCTTCCTGGCACGTGCCAGCTCAGCTATCAGCCCTTCAAGCAGCTGCACCTTTTGCAGGTCGCATTTCTCGCGGTCGTGCAGGAACCATGATCCTTTTTTCGTGGTTGGCATATCCGAGAACTTGGCGATGCCATGGTGATAGTAGAGATGACCGAACACATTTCCGTTGCCACGGTTAGCCGGAATGGTCTCGTCCTTCAGCTGCTCGAAATCAATAAACTTCGCCTCGTCGATCAGGATGAAGTCAAAGCTCTGTGAGTTCGACGTTCCCTTACGGTCCTGACTGATGACCGTCGCATAGGAACCGTTGTAAAAAGACAAGGTATTCTCCCAGTTCATGGGCTTGATGATAGGATCCTTCCACCCCCATGCCTTTGCCGGCTTCTTACCCCAGGCATAGTGGACGTTCTCGACAAAGCCCCATCGCCGGAGGTGAGTATCCCATGAGGGTATGATGTTTGTCCACATACGCTTCGAATTAGGACCTACCAAAGCTGTGTTTGATCCTGGCATACCTTCTGCATTACGGCGCAACAGAGAAGCGGCAATCAAGCCCTTACCGATGCCACGACCGCCTACCATGGTCATGTTCTTGGTCATCAGCGCAAGCATGTATGCCTGCGCCTGATTGAGATATTGGTCAAGCGTTGTCATGTTTATCAATCTGCTTTTTCACTTCCAGCTCTTTAGCTGTTACGGCATCGACCATCTCCACGATCTCTGCATCCTCGTCGATGTCCTGCAGTTTGGAATGTGAATAGTGAGCAATCAGCTCATCTATCACCTTGCGGACGTTAGGAATAGGCTTGAAGCCCAGGACAGAGACATCGAAGGTAAAGGAGATGCGCGGTATCTCCGAGTAGCCCTTATCATGATCGTCATCCTTGTCGAGCTTGTTATACTTGCCATACTGCTGTGCCAGCTTAGCGATGGCTGCAGCATCCTCTTTCCGGAGGGCTATTGCATAGCCTTCCATGATCATATTATTGAACCTCCAGCGGTGCCATTCTTTGGTGCACTGCTGCAGGTTCCCGATGATGGCGTGCAATATCTCGATGTCCTCATAAGCCTTGCGCTTGGACAGCGGCTTGCCGTCATCCTGGTAGTTTGCTTGGATATAGTCTATATATTCGCGGTCCTTCTTCAGAGGATTGCGAAGCATATAGTTATAGATGTCGCGTAGCCTGAGGACTCGCGTGATGACCTGTTCACTGACCCGGTTAGCACGCATCTCCTCGACCGGCAGCATGAGGTTGTCCGAATATGTGTCGATGTTGAATCTCATTCTATACTGATAAAGGCAGTCTGAAGCCAGCTGATGGCAGCATCGATGGCTGAAGGCGAACCAATGTCCGCCAGTTTAAGTGTTTTCTCGTGGAGGTCTTTGGCTCGTTCTGCCAGGACTCTGCGGTACATCTTACCGGCATCCTTCCACGGGTTCGCGAACTCGGCGACATCTTCAGGGCTCAGCCCCAAAAGGTCGCCAATCTGGGAAGGTGTCAGCAGGAGTCTCGCCAGAGGCTCCGCCTGTTGTAACAATTCCTTTTCCATTTTCCAGGTCTAATTGTGCAGCATCATTGCTGCAGATATCTACATATTGCTGCATCAGGACTTTAAAAACCTCTCTGTCCGTGCTGATGATGGTACTTTCGGCTCTTGCGCCGTAAGTCTGATTCTGTGAGGTGATGACGGACACGTCTATATCCTCACCATGAACCAGCAGCAGCTTAGAGTGGTTTTGCCCCAAGAAGATGGTATCGAAGGTGGCAGCAAGCAGACGCTCCAGATGCAGCGTCTTGCGTGCCGCCCTTTGATCGAGAAGTATGGTAGAATGACCTATCAGGTCTTTCTGCCGTAGAAGGAAGAATCCGTTCAGGAACGGCTCACTGGTAGAGTAGCTGCTCACCCACACGTCGGACTTCCCGGTCTGCGGCAGAAGCCATCCGAGAAGTCCCAACGTGTGCAGTCCCTGTCCGAAGTATGCTTGCAGCGACACTTCACGGACAGGACGTAGCAGTGAGCGTATATCCCTGCCGGCAGGCATACACTATGGTTTACGCGGAACCGTTATCCCCAGTTCCGCAAGTTTTTGAACCGTTGCCGGCTTGAAGGTCTGCTTCAAGGCAACAAGAGCCTTTACGGCGTTCTCCAGCTTAGCGAAGGACTCTTTGGTATGAGGTGTCTTACGGGCAATCCCGCGTGATACGGCAGCTCTTGCTGTCTGTATCGTCTTCACATTGTCCGTAAACGCGTCGACGCGATCAGCGGAGGCAGCAGGTTTTTTGTCTTCAATGACAAAACTGTCATAGGCTTCGTAGTCATTACGGAGCGCTGTGTCCAGCTGCCGGAGCTGATAGCAGATTTCATTGCCGTCACATGCCGCATAGCCCGGACGAGCAATCATCTGCGCCAGTTGCGCATGCAACTTGCGCATAGACTTCCAACGTTCGGTATTCTTCGTGAAGAGTGCCTGGATATTCTCAGGCAGTCGGTCATGGTCTGGACGCAAGCCACGAATGCCCAGCTGTGGGATGAGAGGAGTGTCGACGCTGTCTTGTTCTACAGTCACTGGAACCTGCGACAGCGTCTGCTTGACAGCAGCTATCGTTTCCTGGTTGAATTTCTCCACCTGCGGCGTCGTCAGCCCTCTTTGGCGGATGCCGAGATATTTCTTCAGGTCCGCTTTGATCCATGGCAACATACTCTTAGGACGAGTCATGGCACTGTTGTAGATGGCGCGTTCACGCTGCGGGTTACAGCGCAATAAGAGTGTTGCCCCTTCGCGGATTTGTTCTTCAGTCGGTTTCTCCAACTGGAGGAATTGCTGAATCTGAGTTGTTAAGATATGGTCCATATCGTTCTGGTTTTAAGTAAAGAGGTGGAGAGAGGCTTGTGCCTTCCCTCCACCTCGACATAATATATTAACCGGATCAGAATTTAGCCACCTTGAACTGTCTTGATTTCGCCGTCAGTGCAGTCTATATACTGCGTAGCTGAGATCATCAGCTTACCGGTATAGGTCGGCACGGGGCATACATCGTAGCACTGGATGGCGAAGGTAGAAGAGCAGGCGCCTGTAGGCTCAGCCGAGGTGTCGCCGCTCGCCTTCGTATCGGTGTGATACATGTCATTTCCAATGACACAGAACTTGCCGGCTTTGTCCTGATAGACATAGACGAGGTCATCGTTGATTGCCTGACGAGCGAAAGCCTTTACTTCGTCGGGCATGCCGACGACGATGGCATTGGCCTGGTTGTTGATGAGCTGTGTCCCGATTTCGCCGACGGTCTCGAAGGTGACGTTGGACGCTTCATCCTTCAGGTCGATGAAGTTGAAGACTTTGTCTGCAGCCAAGGTGAAGTCACCTGCCAACTGCGACAATGCAGACATGTCATCTACCTCTTCGGCATCTGCATCAGGCAGCTTCGGGAAAGTTGCGATGTCAGCCTTTTTGATGTAGTACAATCTGCGGCGGATGCCTGGGAGGTTCTTACCACCCGGGCAAGATTCTATGCTCTGATAGAGAGATTTAGTTGTGCATTTCATTGTTTTTCTTTTTATAGTGTTATAAAAAGGCAGGTGGTATTACCCACCTACCCTTATCATTATCCCTGTGCAGAGACAGTGAGCGCGTAGCTAGCAGAAGCAGCATTGTGCGTGGTGTCACCGGCGTAGGAAGCAGTAATCAGCGTGGTACCAGCACCGACAAGTGTCAGGGCACCTGTCTGGGCATCAACGGTAGCGACGCTCTCGTCAGAAGAAGAATAGGTCACGGCAACAGATGGCTCCGTTGTCGCAGTCTGCGACGTAGGTTCTTCGCCCATGGTAGCTGCTACTACCGCGTTGTCGAAGCTTACAGCAACATCAGTCTTGACCACGATGGTCTCTCCGCCGTCGTCAGGGTCTGAGTCTGGTTTATCACTTTCAAGTGAGAACTCACCTACCTTCAGCAGCTCCTTGTTGATGCAACGGATCTGCTCGCCATAGACGCCGGCATATTCAAAGGTACATACCCACGACGAATATTTGCCGACGTTGGCTTTGTTCTGCTGGTTCATGATATCGGTACCGAGCAGGAAGTTCGGCTTTGTCGATATCTTAAGGAATTGAGAGCCGGACATATTGTCAAGCACGGCGAGTTGGCACTTGCCACGAGATCCTTCAAGGAATTCCTTGTCGAAAGACGTATTGTACTGAAGGCTTCCATGACGTGCCTGATAGTCGTCAACATAGCAGTCATAGACTTCCTGCGACATATACATGAACGTCTTCTGTTTCTTCAGTTCAGAATCGCAAGAGCGATAGAACTCCTTCAGGACTTCCGTAGCGTTCGTCTTATCAATCTTGCCGAGATTGATATAGTTGTTTTTCGCAGCAACAATATTGCCCTCGGTAATCTCCTTGCCGATGATAGTATCGAAGGAATCGAATAGATCCTTAGTACGCTTGCCGTTGACATTACGTACGCCACCGACGAAGACGACATCGTTGATATGCTTGCCAATCTTGGCAGCGAAAAGAACCAGCAGCTTCCGGGCAATCTGATGCTTGGTCAGAGCCTGGCCGAGAGCCAGCGACTCTCCATAGATGGAGTGGAACAGCGGCATAGGATCAAAATCCTTCGCACAGTTGCCTGGGAAGACTTCCAGAATACGTCCTGTGATCTTATAGTCTGCTGTGTCGTGGTTATTGATGCTATATGGTGCCAACTCAGCGTCACCATCCAGCTCATTGAACATCACCTGATTGCGGACACCAGGCAGTACGGTTACAAACTTTGCCGTCTGGTCTTGGAAGACCTGGAACGGCATGGTCAGCAATTCTCTACGGATTTGCTGGGCACTCTCTCGAAGAAGTTCCGGGGTGATGACTTCCGCCATCTCATCCGGAGTAAGAAATTCTACTCTAGCCATGATTATAATAGACCTTTAATGTCGTTATACATCTCCTTGGCGGTCATTATGGAAGTATTACCTTCCTCATTCACCTTGGACTTGGTGTCGTCACCGGCTTCCGCCTTGAAGTCATCAAACTCTTTCTGAAGCTTGGCAAGTTCGCCTTCAGCGTCAGCTTTTGCATCTTCAGCAGCCTTCTTGGCTGTTTCAAGATTCTCTTTCTCTGTGACGAGAGTTTTCTTCTCGTCCTGCAGAGAAGCAATCATGTCATCTTTCTCTTTCAGTGCTCCTTCGATGCTGTTGAGTTGGTCCTCGGTGAGTGTGGTCTTACCATCCTCACCCACGACGAAGTTCTCTACAGCCAACAAAGCGCACACGAGGTTCAATACTAATTTTTTCATGTTCTTATGGTTGTTGGTTGATACTGTGTGTTCTTCCTCCTGAGACTCTTCAACAACACCACGGAAGTCATTGAAGATATTCTTCAGTTTAGCCATGATGCCTTTCGGCACCTTGGGTTCAGGCTTGTCGAATGCTGGCAGTGTCGGCAAGCCGAAGTGCTCTTCGATACCATTGTACCCGGCATACACGTTGTTGATTGCCTTAGCCTGAGTGGAAGAGTCATCATCTTCCAAGATGGCATCGACGATGCCGAAATCTACAGCCTCCTGTGCGGTCATCCATTTCTCTTGATCCATCATGGCACAGTTGTCTTCGATAGACTTACCATTTCGGAAGCTGTAGAAGTCAGCCAATGCTTTGTCTATAGTGTCAAGTTCAGACCTGGTCTTTTGGAGAGCTGCGATATAGGAATCAATCTTCTTCTTGTTGGAGAAGCCATTGCCATAGATGTATTGAGACGAGTTGTGGATGAGCATGAGTGACCCTCGTGCTATCTTCACAGACTTAGCCTTCATGCAGAGGATGGTGGCTGAGCTTGCCGTCATGCCGATGATGACCATATTACATTTACCATGGGCAGCAATAAGCTCGGCGATGGTGATACCCTCGTCGATATACCCACCAGGAGAACTGACCGCAATGGTCACTTCATTATCTTTATTCTCCTTCAGGAAGTTCTTGACCTGGGCAGAAGTTGTACCAGGCTGACCTGTCCACCAGTCGAAATTTTCACCGATTGTTCCGGTGATATAAAAATCGTACTTCATATCTCGGCGTTAAATTTTTCGCAAAGATAGGAAGTACGACATGTTATAGAAAATACCTTTTATTCTTCAATCAGCAACATGGGATGCATGGATTTCCATGTGATGGTAAACTGCTTCAGCGATGAATCTGGAACTTTTTCAGGAAAGGTCTGAAGTTCTTTAATAATAGGGTACGGGCGCGAATTGGTACCGACCAAATATTGATTACCGTTGACATCAGTCAGCCGGAAAGCCATGCGGCTTAAGGCAAGCAGCTTCCGACATGGTGTCTTGAAGGTAACGGTCGTATTATACTTGCGCTGAGCATTTTCGTAGGAATCTTCTACTGTCACTCCAACAAGGTCTTGGATTTCAAGATCTGTAAAAAAGAGTGAAGATTTAATTCGACATGATGTCGACGATATAATCTGAAGAGAATTGAGATCTGCAATTCTGATCATTTCGATTTTGATGATGTGAACGTGATTGAACATACTCTAACAGGGTTGAACGGGGTTAAAACAAAATGCAAAAATAGTGGATTTATTTACTTAGTTAAAATTTACTAACTTGATTCATGCTTATAGCCTCTTGAGATATTTATCCCATTATTCTTTTTATAAGCATCTTTGATGCGCTGAAACTTCATCCGGAGGTTTTCATAGTTATTCCCTTTCATGGAGATACCATTGTTCTCCATCCAGTCCATCACCAGCTTGGAAAGCTTCACTGACCGGCAGCCGATATCTGTCAGGTCTTCCCACATATGCATTACGAATATGTCGTCAATGGCCTCTGCAATGGCAGCCTTTCCGTGCTTAGTAATGTAATTGTATATCTCCGGCTTCTTGCTTCTTGACCCCATCAGGCAGATAGCCAGCTCTCCTTCTTGCTGTGTCTCTGGCAGCACACCATCCGGACGCTTCCTGCTGAAGTGTCTGATGACATGGTTAAGGTTGGTATGTGAAGGAAACTCGCACGGGCGCCCGAAATGGTATTCACACCACTCCCTTTCATATAAGGGCAGCTTGATATATATAAGGATGTCGCTCATAGATTGTTTGGTTTTAATGCGACAAAGATAGCTATTTTCCGCCAATCCTTTTTATTTTAACTAAGAAAAAAACACGCGCATACGTATAGTATTTTGACTGCACACGCTGCACACAACTGCACACAAATACTTAACTTACTGATTTATAGATTATTACGTCTATTATATTTGTGTGCAAATACTTAAAAAGTGTGTGCAAAATATGTGATTTGTGTGCAAAAAGCGTATTTGTGTGCAAGGTGTGTGCAAAAGTGTGCAAGGTGTGTGCAGTCATTTTTGTTTGTGTGCGTTTTGTATTGTTTTGATTTTCAGTGTATTAAATAATTGTGTGCAGTTGTGTGCACTTGTGTGCAGCGTTTTTCTCGCGCGCGCGTGCGCGTGCGTAGCTTAAAAAAGGAGCCCTACGCATCACGCGCAAGGCTCCTTACAGAAAGCTACTTAAAATCATTTATAACCATTCAATCAAACATATCCGGTTCATTTTTTTTCTTAAAGTATTTATCTTCTGCTGCCTGCTCCTCAGCTTCCCGTTCTTCGGCAGTCTCAGCACTTACCGACTCTAAGTTAAGGTCGAACTTCTCTTTCAGCGAAAGGTAGTCGAAACACATACACCGGTCGAACTTGCATATATCCACACATCGTGACTGTCCACCTGTCTCTACCCTCACTTCGGTCTTTGGCTTGCCGTCCTGGAACACTTTCCATCGCTCCGACGGCTTGACGCCCAGGTATGCGCCGCTGGTCGTGAGGTAATAGCGTATGGAGTCTTTCGACATCACCATTTCCCCTTGCTGCTTAGCCATACGCTTATATTGTCCAATGAAATGATTCAGCCTGAGCATGAGCACCGGTGTCTCCGTCCTATACTCTCGCTCCGTCCGGTCAGTCTTCAGCTTCTTGACATATTTGATCTTGAAGTCGCCGTCGGAGAATATCATTCCTTCCTCATACAGGTATGTCATGGCATTCCATAGGTTGCCGAGCTCGTTGTTGCTGATGATCTCTGAGTTTTGGCGTTTGATGCCGGCAACACAAAGGTTTTTAATTTCCTCATATTCAAAGGGCAGGGCAAGCTTCACATAAAGCGTCTTATAGGCTGCCAGCAGCATCACCCAGTTTCTCCATAGGCGGTCTTCCACTTGTGCCCCGTCGATTAGGTCATAGACTTCATTTGTACAGTCATTGTAAGTTTCATAGAATGTTGACTCGAATAGAGCACGGTGTGACAATATCTGTTGTGTCAGGTGCTGCAGTCCTAGTTTCCTGATGTCTGCCAGGTGGTTGAACTTATCTTTCGCTTCCCGGTCATGTACGGTGGTGTCATGTGTCAGGTATATCATCCTGGAGAACATAGCAATATCCAATGTCGGCATCTCCTGCCCACTGACGATGACACCGCAATCCACCGGAGTCTTCTCAATTTGTTTTCCCCTGTCCATGTCCATACGCGACCGGCCAACACCGTCGTATGCACCTTTGATGATTTCAATGATCCTCATGTCGAGGGAGTTCTTGTATTCGTCCAGGTGCACCATACCGTTGCATGACAGGGCAAGCGCTTGTGACAAGCCTGGCGCTGTCGTATTACGGAGGTTGATGGGTCTGTCACCGACGGTAAAAAAGCGCATCAGGGTGATACCGAGTTCGCTCTTTCCGGATCCTTTCGGTCCGAAGAGGTTCAACAAAGGAAAGTTCGTCGTATATCCGGTGATGATGTCTCTATATATCGTCGCCAGCAGGTAGCAGATAGCAATCTTGGCATTGTCTCCGAAGACATCTGCCATCATCGATGCGAAGTCGTGTAACGATATAGACGAGTGCCCTTCCGGCATGATGAACTGCCGTTCGAAGGTGAAGTAGCTCGTGTCTTCAGCATAGAGGTCTGATGCTCCCTGCAGATAGTAGTTGTCCATATCCTTGTCAACATCATGAAGGTGGACGATACCCATGTGGTCAGCATGGTAGAAGAGATTGTCGAAGATGCAGCCGTTACCGAATGCCCAGAACCCTTTCTTTTGCCATCCGTATTGCCGGACGCGGACGGCAGTGCCGGTGATGTCAAAAAGGTATTTCTTCAATTTTTTCAGCTCTTCGCTGCCGGCAAGCCATAGGAAGTTTCCGACGCTTTCAACTTTGATCATGAATTTAGGCAATGATACTAGTTCTTCAGCAGTCAGCTCTAGTGTTCTTGTCGTATTGTCGCAATTGGTTATCTCATAGAGGCGCTTAGAGTCATCTACGCCCATGATATGATAAAGGGGCTTCATCTTGAAGTTCGACCATTGCTTTTCTCCGTTGTCCTCGTTGCTCCAGTAGGAGTTACGTTCCTCGAAGAAGCCATATTTCCGTAAGTCTATACCAGAGATTTTCGAGCTTTTCTTGGCTTTCTCTTCATTCCGGATTCGCTTGGCATCGTTCACGGCATTTTTCCACAGGCTTTTGTGACCATACTCCTGTGCCAGAGCGTCGAGCAGTCCTTCCCTGGTGTAGTCATCCTGTTCCAGGATGAGTGCTGAACATATTTGGCGTATGCTATCAGACTTTGCTGTGTCTGTCTGATCATCGTTGTAGATTTTCCTGGCAAGCCAAATGACGAAATCTTCAGATTTGATTTCCTCCACCTGGCTCTTCTTTTGGAAGAATGAGTCGGCATCTTGCTTATGCTCCATTCCTTCTTCATCGATATACGGCGGTATCTCCTTCACGGTGACGCGGAAGCCGGCTTCCATAGCCAACCGACCATTTTTCTTCACTGCTTCAATTCCTGGAACATCTTGGTCCGGAATAAAACACAACGAGCAATGGAATTTCTTCAGCAATTTTAGCTGCTCCTTTGTGAAAGCTGTTCCGAGGGGTGCTATCGTATTGGTAACGCCAATCTCTTGCATCCTGATGACATCCGGTGCTCCTTCGACCACGTAGAAAAGTTCCTGCCGGGCTCCCTCCTTCTGCGCCGTGTCCAGCCCGAAAAGATGATATCCTTTCGAGAAGAAGAAAGACTCTGCCCCGTTCATGTACTTGCTGCCTTTCTCCTTGTGTTCGTCCATAGTACGGGCCGTATAGCTGATGACACGTCCGTACTTGTCCCGGATGGGTATCATCAGGCGGTCGTTATAGAAGCCGTAGTCATTACCTTTTTCCGAAGTGCTAATCAGTCGGAGTTCTTTCATGAGCTCAATTGACAGTCCTTCTTTCTGGGCGAACAGAATGATGTCTTTCCAGTCTTTAGGAGCATAGCCTATGCCGCGTTCCTCTACCTCTTGCGCACCCCATCTTCCAACGGCATAGTCGTATGCTGCCTTAGCCTCCGGTGTGTCCTGATGCAGACTACTGACAAAGTGGCGCTGCACATGCTCGTAGATGATAAAAGCACTCTCCCGCTTTCTTGCCGTCTCGATTTCTTCTTTGGTCGGCTTCCTCTCCTCTTCTTCCTCCACTTTTATGTGGTATTTTTCTCCGAGCTTTTTACAGGCTTCCGTGAAGCTGCAGTTTTCCTTCTTCATGATGAAGGAGATAGGGTTTCCGCCTTCACCGCAGGAGAAGCAGTGGCATATGTTCTTTGCCGGCGACACGACAAAGCTTGGTGTCGTGTCATTATGGAAGGGACACAGACCTTTCCAGTTGACTCCGCTTTTCTTCAGGTCAACATAATCACCTACGACATCCTGGATGTCTAATGACAAGAGCTTTTCAATGATTTTTTCTGATATCATATAGCTTTCTTTTTTAACACCGCAAAAATAATCGGATATAGGTATATATTAAAATACTTAGTTATCTTCAAAAAACCGCTTGAGATAGAGTCCTTCCAGCCTTTCTTTTTTCAGCCGGCTATAGGCGGGCTTTCCTCTTTTTAGCAAAGCTCTTGACTGAGCCCTCTTGATTATCATTTCCGCCTTCCACTCCGCCATGGGTTGTGAAATGATTTCCCTCTCTTGCGTCAATTTGTTGACACCAGTGATAACATATTTAATCATACACGTAATGTTATATGTGTTAAAATACCATCATTTACCCTTTATTTTGGAAAACCATACATTTTCGCTTTCGTAGTAAAATCGGACTCCTTTATATCGGTGGTCAGTATTGGCAGTTCCTTTCCCGTTGAGTCGGCAGCAGCGGCAGACGTTTTCTCTTTTTCCGCCTACGTATTCAGCTGCAGCAAGGATAAATGTGAATACCCGGAACGAACCATCGTCCATGACTGCCACCACCTGCCTGCGACGACGGCCTGCGTTGACAGCTCTGCCGTTTTTATTTCGAAACAAGTCGAGATTCTTCCATCCTTTGGAACAACGTCGCTGAGTTCTCTTTGTCAAGTACTCGCTCCATTTTTTCCCTTTGTTTGCAGGGATGTGTCCTTTCATATATCTCCCTGTTTTCAGATTTCTGCCTTCATATACTGGTGGTATAAAGAGTTCTCCGTACATTCTATATCCCTTTCATTGAATTTATAGATTTCTTCTTAGGCATTTGGTGAATTGAAAAGTAACCGTTACGCCCATCAGAGCGTCCTTCGCTCCTGCATGGGGGAGACAATAGACACTCCGTTGTCTGACCGTCTTCGCTATTCCACAACAAACAATGTCTGCATGTGTCTTTCCACTTATCACTGGCAGTTGGCACAAAATCCAGCGTTCCCCATATCATGGAAGTAAAATGGTTCTCGTCTAAGGATAATCCCCATAAGTTCAACTGTGTCTCTTTATTTTTCATATCATTGTTTTTAGGTCGACAATTATTTTGAGATGATAGTTTAAATCGCCACAGAAAACCGGATCTGCATCCCCACAGATTCGGGCTATTTCCATAGCCTGTTTTAGCGAACAATATTTTGCTCTGATGTGTATGAAATGTACTTTATCGTTCCATGCGCCCTTTTCTACGGCTACAAAGTCCTCTTTGAGAATCTCTTTGAGTTTCTTTTTTATACTATTTAGGTTCATCGCTCACCTCCTTGAATTATATTACATGCCATAATTTGCCGGTTCTGTCCCTTACTACTTTTGACCTGCACACTCCATATCGATAAGCATGACAATCGGTAGTACACCTATCGCCAAACTTTTTGTCATCACAGACTGTACCGAGAACCTTGAAGTCGACATCATTGTCTACCAAGCGCCCAAACTCGTTCTCGTTGAATATATCAACCTGACCTTTTATTTCTACAGCAAGATCTTTCATCGTTCTATATGTTTTCAAAATGAATGTCGTACTTACTATTTGGTTCAAAGCAACTTTCTGTTACTCCAACATGAGCATCGTGGTGCATTTTTTCTTCTCCCTGGACGGTATATAAACGACATGTGTAGCCTTTCCCTTTTTCATCCCACATAATCAGTGTAGTACCAATGTGACCATGAAAACGGCGAACATGGCCTTTGTTCAGTTTCACTTCGTCTAAAACAATACGGGAGTTCATCTTTATGATGGCATCTTCAAAATCTTGAGTCTTCATTTTATCCTTCTAGCTTCAATAGTAAATAATATCTTTTTTTTCTTATTCAATACTTTTACTTTCATACTATCACAATTGAAAGAATCCAATTGTTCGATCATGGTTGGACCGATACCTTTTTTATGGATTTCTTCTTTAAAAATTCTATACTGTGGTAACGTAAAATTACGTCGATAAATCTTCGTTTTCATAGCTTATTTATATCTCATGACTTTAATAATTTCTCGGCAGTTTTTTACGCCTAACTTTTTCTTGATGTTGTGCAGCTGGACTTTCACCGTAGACGGCGCCTTATTCAACTCGCTGGCTATTTGATCGAAGGTGTACCCGTAGAGATATAGTGTTACCACGTCTTTCTCTGCAGGAGAAAGCCGGACTAAACTCTGCGGTTTACATATGATGTTTTCATCTGGGCATAAACCGCCGCGTAATGGACAGCGCACTTCTTCGAAGTGTAGAATCTTATGTTCTATATCTGGAGTCAGCAGGTCGTGTTCTCCGAAGTTGCAACGGATAAAGCGATCGATAATTTTAAAGAACTGTTTGTCTTTTTCAGCCGATGTTTTCCCCTTTTCCGGATACAATGTTCTAAGCCTTGCCCATGCACCAGGGAAACGGCTCTCAATGATATCTATAACTTCAAGGCAGATGGTTTTTTCAAAACGCGTCAACCGCTTTTCTTCTTTGTTGCCTTCCTTGAAGTAAACATTTCCATCTGGTGAAACTCTGAATTCTATTGCCTCCATAAGCCTTCCTCAATAGTTTTAATGATGTTCTCTCTTTCATCTTTTCGCAGGTCGCTTGCAGGATTCTCTCTCAACTTGCCTGACATCGTTGTCGATGGATAGTCATACCTTTGGGAGAGGTATCTAAGGAAGCGACTCTTCTCTTTTTTTGTAAGACTCTGATAGTAATCCTTTGGGTCTAAGTTCTGTAATTTTGCCATACTTTCCTTGTTTTATATTAAATTACATATTAAATTTGCGTGCAAATATAAAGTAAAAAACTGTAATACAAAATTATAATGCAGTATTTTGTTTGTTTTAATGTAGTTTTTAATATTATTTAGCAATGAAGTACACCGGATTACGCCTTGCGCGCTATTTATCAGAAGAAAGAGGACGTTATGCTAAACTAGCTGACGCCATGGTCAAGTATCGAGGAGATCGGAAAAATGCCAGTGATAAAAAATACAATTTGGCACCTCTCTTACATGAAGGGCACAACATTACCATAAAGATACTTGATGGGCTAATGAGGGAAACGGGCATGCCCATTGAGTTCTTTATTGACTTCGAGAACGAAGAAGAAAGAGCTATACGCAAACAAGACCAGGCTGCTGTCATCAGTCACCTTCACGAAATCATTGGCCTGAAGGATGAACTCCTTCAAGATAAAGAAAGGATTATCGCTTCAATGTCCGAAGAGATTGAACAACTAAAAAAACTTCTTCAATATGCGGATACTCGGACATGAATCGGACGTATTAACATCATTACAACTAACCTTGTAGCTATTTACAACTAACCTTTTTATAAAGGTTAAGTGCATTATATAATCAGACAATACTCGGATGCTTTTAACACCAAATAATATGAAATTGTCCTTGTGGAAGCTTCTAAAAACGGGAAAGCAGGAACTATTTTTGGTTCCTGCCTCCGCAACTACAGAAGCCAGTCTTGATGACTGGCTTTTTCGTTTACTTAACCCTGTTGAGTTGGTCGATATATGGTGTGATCGCTTTTACCCATATCTGGTAGCCTTCCGGTAAAAGGTGAAGACCGTCTTTGCATATCTCTTTCCGCATCTTGTTGGAATGGGGTTCCTTGAAGAGACTGAACAGGTCGATATAGGTTACTCCACGAGCTTTGCAGCCCTGCCTAAGCTTGTTGTTGATTATCGGAATCACATTGGTCTTGCCTTTCAGGGCTTTCCACCTGCCGAAATCCTCATTGATGGGGAACACACCCTGCACATACAACTTGGTATGTGGGCAGGCTTTACGTATCCTGTCGACAACGCGCAGCACATCGGAGGCTACCCTGCTCGCCGTCAAGCCGTGGCTAAGGTCGTTGGCACCACACTCAAAGAAGATGGCTTTCGGACAGTGGGAGCACACCTGCGACAGACGGTTAATCATACCGCCGGCATCATCACCGATGATACCCCGGTCATGAATGTTGGAATACTGCGGGAAATACGCTTGCCAGTCACCAAACTCCGTATGACTGTCACCAAACATCACAATGTCTGAAGAAGTAAGAGGAGGCAAAGTGGCAAAAGAATCCACAACAGCATTATAATGTTTACCCGACAAGTGCCTGACACGTTGAGCAAGACAGCCCAACACGCAGATACAACACAAACTCAAAACGATCAATCTTTGTTTCATCATATTCTTCTGCTATTACGACAAGCAAAGGTACGAAGAAAAAACAAAAAAAAGAAATCCAGCCATCAAACTTCTGTATCATGACTGGATTTCTTCCTTTATCGTCCCTTGACAGGACTCTTACTGCAAATGTTTTCTAACCTTATTGAGATAACGCTGCGTTCTTGCAACACTGTATCCCGGTCCACCATTCCACATCCGGATTGCCTTCTCAACATTATGTGTCGGATTGTGAAACGACTGAATGATAACAAACATCTCACGAGACTTCTGCTCATTGAAACGATCTGAAAGTGAATAGGTCTTCTTGATACCTCTACTTCTCAGAATATTGTTACACTCTTTCACTAATACAGGCGAAATCTGCAGGACTCCTACATATCGGCCACATACGGCACGCGGATTTCCTTTGCTTTCTACCTGAATGATGGCATCCATAACAGGATTCCAATCAAATGCTTCTTGGTCGCCCGCAACGTCAGCACTCGCCGAGATTGGGACTAACATCAATAATTGTAAAACAAATAATTTAAATATTCTCATCATGTATAAATTTGTGGAACCTGAACAATCTATAGAGAAATCGTTCGCGACACGGGCCTACGTGAGAAAGAGCTACCACCGTGCCTGGATTCCGTTTGACTATCGTTTGAACCAAGACTCTGAAACAAAGGAGCTTCCTGATTCATATTTTTATCGTGTGCAAAGGTACAAAACATATTCCAAATATAAGCTGTTCGCGTGCACAATTTAAACTTTTTAAAGACAAATGAATGCTAAATAACACTCATTATAATGTCGGGGATAGGCAAAAAAAGAGTCCTCCCAGTCATTCCGACCAGGAGGACTCTCCTTCTTCAAAAAAGGCGGCCACCTACTCTCCCGCATTGCATTGCAGTACCATCGGCGCAACCGGGCTTGACTTCTCTGTTCGGAATGGGAAGAGGTAGGACCCCGGCGCAATAACCACCTGATATAGGGTTGACTATCGCCACAAGCAACGACCATAGTACGCAAAGACTCTTCGTACTCTCATCACAACTGAAACTATGTGCCTCCACTTGCTTCATGCTGCAATCTTTCAATCTTCCAATTGTCAATTGTCAATTATCCATTGTCAATTACCAATTGTCAAT
>DEJO01000031.1 GCA_002353555.1 Prevotella sp. UBA2746
CCGGCGTTCACCGCCTTGCCCGGTGCAAAGAGCATTTTTGTTTCCACGAATTTCTCGGCAGCCTCTGCCGTACATCCCATGTTGCTGACCTCCGCCACGCATACCGGCTTGTGGGCGATGATGTGGTCTGCATCCTCGCCGTTCAGCTCGTTCTGTGTGGCACAAGGCAGGTAGATGTCCGCCTTCTGCTCCCACGGCTTCTTACCCTCGAAGAACGTTGCACCCTCGAATTCCTCGACGTATGGCTGGCACACGTCGTTGCCGCTGGCACGCAGCTCCAGCATATATGCTATCTTCTCGTCGTCGAGTCCTGCCGGGTCGTAGACATATCCGTCCGGTCCGCTGATGGTGATGACCTTTGCCCCCAGCTCCGTAGCCTTCTTCGCAGCGCCCCATGCCACGTTGCCGAAGCCGCTCAGGGCGATGGTCTTGCCCTTGATGTCGTCGCCGTGGGTGGCAAGCATGTGGTTCACGAAGTAGATGGCACCATATCCGGTAGCCTCCGGCCGTATGCGTGAGCCGCCAAACTCCATGCCCTTGCCCGTGAGCACACCCTGGAACTGGTGGGTCAGCTTCTTGTACATGCCGAACAGGTAGCCTATCTCCCGTGCGCCTACTCCGATGTCACCGGCAGGCACGTCCTCGTCTGGGCCGATGTGTCTGTACAGCTCCGTCATGAAAGCCTGACAGAAGCGCATCACCTCCGCATCGCTCCGTCCGCGTATCGAGAAGTCGGAGCCGCCCTTGCCGCCGCCCATCGGCAACGTCGTCAGGGCGTTCTTGAACGTCTGCTCAAATCCTAAGAACTTCAGTATCGACAGGTTCACCGACGAGTGGAACCGCAGACCGCCCTTGTACGGGCCGATGGCACTGTTGAACTGTACGCGGTAGCCCAGGTTCACGTGCACCTCACCCTTGTCGTCTGTCCACGGCACGCGGAAGGTGATGATGCGCTCCGGTTCCACGATGCGCTCCATGATCTTCGCCTTCTCAAACTCCGGGTGCTGGTTATACACGTCCTTCACCGACAGCAACACCTCGTGTACTGCCTGTAGATACTCTAACTCTCCTGGATGCTTCTGCTCCAGTTGCTGCATGATTTTCTCGACTTCCATAGTAGTATTATTTAGGTTGTTTGTCCGTCATTCCGGCTTGATACCGCAAAAGTATACACTTTTTATGATATCGCCAAATAAAAACACCATTAAATATAAAATGACCCACCCTCACGGGCGAACCATTCGGTAATTAAAATTCAAACACCGCTGAACATGGCAGCGGGCATCATCGTACGATCTGCGGTGCATAGATAGATAAAAAATCTTAAAATAGTAGCCGTTGTTTTTATTTTTTTGAATGTTGGCAAAAAGTTTATTATCTTTGCCGAAGTTTTAAAACAATTTAATAGTTATAACGTAAAAACAGCCCCCAACACGGCTGACGGTACAACACTTACAAGAAACTCGGCGTATGGAGACGACAGGAAGGAACGTATGGCACAGGGAACTGGTGCGGCTGCCTTATATAATAAGGTGGCGCGGCAGCATGAATGGGCGTATGACCTGCGAACGGCGCTCCGCGCTATGAACAAGGCAACCACTGAAAGGTTACTACATAAACAAAGAAAACAATGAAACAATTAATTAAACTCAAGCAAGTATGAAAAAATTATTTACTTTATTGACGCTTCTCGTGGCGATAGTCACGGGAGCGTGGGCACAGACAGGTACTGCTCTTTCCGATTTGAATTTTTCATATCCTACAGCTTTACCTACTGCTTACACCTTTTCTTCTGCTAATACGCCTACAATTGCTACTATAGGAGGTAAGAGTAGCGTATATGTGGCCAATGGTGGCGGTACTAGTATTCCTACATTTTCTTCAGATAATACTGCACCTACTGGTGGAAAGCGTTGGATGGCATTCTGTCCTGCAGAAGATTGTGACGTTAAGATAAGTGTTTATTCAAACAAAAAGACATTCTACATTTGGGACAAAGATAAAAAAACTACAAGTGATGCAGTTGCTTCATATACTAATTCAGCACAAGCTTGGGAAGACTGGGAAGTCGAAGGTTTGAAAGCTGGTACTTGGTACGTTATAGGTGCAGGAAACTCTCAGTGTTATGTTGGTGCAATGACATTCACAGCAGCTGTTTCCGACGGCAAGACCAACCTCGTTGGTGCTTGGAGTTCAGCAACTTCAAACTTTGACTTTGGTTCAACCGCTACAGCTCCAACATTCGCTGTAACTGGTGGTACAGCTACGGCTGGTACTGACTATTCTGTGGCTTATGCATTGACTACAGATGGCGGCAACGTTACAGTTAATTCAACCAGTGGTATCACTGCTATCGACACAAACACTCCGGGTACTTCTAAAGTAAAAGCAACTATTACCGTAAAAAACGAAACTGATTACAAAGCAACAACGACTGAGTATGAAACAACGATTACGGTAAATCCTGAGCAGACAGCTCCTGCTGGTGGAAAGTATACAATAACCTTCAATGGAAAGGACGAAGGAGATACCGATTACTTCACTAATGTGGGTAAACATAGCTTTAATACCAAGTTTAAAGATGCTACTTATGATGGTAAAGCATTTACCAGTGGCTTGAAAATGGAAGGTACCACCGAAATTGACTTTACGACTACAGCTGCTACATCAATAGTAACTATTGTTCAGTCTACATGGTCAGATACGGGTATTGCATTTGATGATAATACTGTTGCTTCTTCAACGGCAACAGCTGGTACAGGCTATCGTGTGTATACATTTACGAATGTTGCTGCTGGCTCTCATTCCATGAAACGTGGATCAGCTGCAGAAAGTGGCATTTTCCAAATTACAGTTGAAGAAATAGCTGCTACCAATGCTCCTGTTATTACTGTAGACCCCGCTTCAGCTGAATATGCAACAGGCGCAACTGCAGATGCTTTGACGGTTTCAGCTACAGCTTCTGCCGGTAATCTTTCTTATCAGTGGTACAGCAATACAACGGCAAGCAACGAAGGTGGCACCGAAATCGCTGAAGCTACATCAGCAAACTATACTCCTTCTACCGCTACGGCTGGTACCTATTATTATTATGTAGTTGTCTCTGACGACAATGGCTCTGCTACTTCAAAGGTGGCAACAATCACTGTTGTAGACGCTTCCGCCCCGACAAGCGTAACGATTTCGGGTGCTCCTACCGCAGCTGTTGCTTTGAATCAGGTTGTAAAATTGACTGCAACCGTTGAAGGTGCTGTTCCTGACGCTACTGTTGACTGGCTGGATGAGTCAGATAACGTTTTGAAATCTGCAACAACCACTTACACCGTTCCTACTACAGCTATTGGAGAAGTAAAGGTTAAAGCTCGTGCTACCAACGAAAGTGGTTCTGTTTCTTCTGATTTGGTTACTATTAACGTCATCGACCCGAATAAGAACATTGAAGCTAATGAGTACTTCATTTCTGTAGATGAGCAGGTTTATCCTAATGAGAAGATTACAGGTACTGACATCGCCCTGACATTTGTCAACGGTAAGGCTGGCGAGAGTTTCACTGCTGGTGTTTCTGATAATATGATAAGTGGTGAAAATAGCAATTATGTGGCTTCTATTTCTGGTTCACAGAGTAACAACGGTTGGAAAGCTCAGTTCGAGCCGACGGCTAATGGTATCCTGAAAGTTGGTGTTGTGATTAACAACAATAAGACATTCTCTATTGCTCCAGCAGCTAATGTGACATCGTTCAGCTACAAAGGCAAGAACAATGCAGATCCTCAGGAGGCTGTTGAGGAGACAGTTGAAGGCAATTCATTGACGACAGGAGAAGCAGCAACTGATAAATTATATGTTGAAGTTACTCTTAACGTTGAGGCTAACAAGGAATACTCTTTCTCTGTTGCAGGTTCTAAGATGGGCTTCTACGGCTTTACCTTCACCCCGACTGTTCCTGTAATTATCACGTCTGCCGGTGCTGCATCGTTCAGCTCAACTGAGGCTCTTGACTTCTCTGCTGTAGAGGGCATCACAGCATACAAGGCAACGGCTAAGTCAGACAGCTATGTTCACTTGGATGAAGTTGCGCAGGTTCCTGCTGGTGCCGGTGTCATCGTGAAGGGTGCTCAAGGTACTTACAATGTACCTGTAGCAACAGGCGACGTTGCCGAGCTTGAAGGTAACCTGTTGGTAGGTACAGGCGAGAACACCTTTAAAGTAACTTCTGCAGAATATGGAAAGGTATTCAAGTATGTGAAGACAAACGCTGGTGTTGTAGGCTTCCAGAAGGCTAAGGTAGATTGGACTTGCCAGGCAGGTCATGCTTATCTGATGCTCTCTGAGCCTCAGGCTCGCGAATTCATCGGTATCTTCGGCGAAGAGGTCGTTACTGGAATTGATGCCATCGAGAATGGAACCATTGACAATGACGCTCCTGCTTACAACCTCGCTGGTCAGAAGGTCGGCAAGGGCTACAAGGGTATCGTGATTATTAACGGAAAGAAAGTAGTGAAATAAAGACCCTTCCCGCCCTCCCCTGCAAAGGGGAGGAGGGACTCTAAATACATTTGATTATGGAAAAGAAAGTATATATGCAGCCTTCTCTGAAGGCACACGACATGGATGAGGAGTTGCTGGCAGCAGTGTCAGATCCCGTCATTGATGAGAACGAAGAATCTGTGGACCTTGCTCGTCAGAGCGGCTGGGGACTAGTAGAGGAAGAGCAGGGTGCAAGAAAGACCCGCAGCGTCTGGGACGAGTAAGAGTCAATTGACAATTCTTGCGCCGCTTCGTGCAAGCGAACAGGTTCAAACGGATAGTGAATGATTCACTATCATACGATAAAGGAGGGCTGCCCACTGGGCAGCCCTCCTTTGAATCCTTATGGCATAGAGTGCGCGAAGCGCACTCCATAATTTTTAACCACAGATTCTCAAGACCTTCGGAATGAGCGAGCAAAGCTCGAGCGGCACGGATAAACACGGATGAGCGATGAAGGGGAAAGAAATTTTAAGAAATTACCCAGAAATTTTCTGGGTTGAATTATAGTAATTATGCTAATTTCTTTCGAAAAAATCCTTAGAGAGAGATATAAATAACAACGGAACACACAGAACACACGGAAAATCATCCCCAATGAGATGATGGAGAGGATCAAAGAAAGAAATTGCCAGAAATTACCCAGAAATTATTCTCATTATGTTAATTTCTTTCTTTATTCTAAATGTCTTTAAGGAAAGAAATAACCAGAAATTATCCAGAAATTATTCTAATTATTCAAATTTCTTTCTTTTTATCCGAGTAATCTGTGGTTAACTCAATAGATTGGTATTCGTGAGATTGGCTTCGCCCATTATCGTCACGACTCGGCATAGACATCAAGCGAGCTTGCTTTCAGCGAACTCTGTCACGACTCGGCATAGCTCAAACGTGGTTTGGCTCTGCTCTCGCTGCTCCATCGCTTGTGTCTCTGCTCTCGCTGCTCCGATAATTCGTGTTATTCGTGTTCGAATAAATCATATCTGTGGTTCTGTTGTTACTGTTGAGGTGCCAAAAGCATTGTGTTGATGGGATAAATGCATTGAGTTGGTGGGGCAAAAGCGTTGAGTTGAAGGGACAAAAGCATTGAGTTGGAGGGGCAAAAGCGTTGAGGCGAAAACAAAAACCTGCAGGTTTTCATTTGAAAACTTGCAGGTTTTTATATGTAAACCTATAGGTTTTTATGGGATAACCTGTAGGTTAATGATGGCTTTAAGCAGCGGTGCCGGTCTTTCCGGCACGGTACCTTGCAACTACAAAGGTACAACAAAACGGGCGGAAAACCAAATTTTTCGGCACCTAAATCCGGAAGTTTAAGACTACTTCTTAAACTCCCCTTTCTTTACTAAATATTACGTCACTACGTTCCGTGATTCTTGTCACGACTCGAGAGTTCAAAAAGAGCTACTTTTTGAATTCTCCTCGCTGCTCCAAGAATTACGTCACTACGTTCCGTGATTCTTGTCGCGACTCGAGAGTTCAAAAAGAGTTACTTTTTGAATTCTCCTCGCTGCTCCAAGAATTCACCAATCTGTACGGCATTGAGGGCGGCGCCCTTGCGAATCTGGTCGCCGGTGAGCCAGAGGGTGATGCCGTTGTCGTTGGCGAGGTCGCGGCGCACGCGTCCTACATAGACATCGTCCTTGCCGGCAGACTCTAACGGCATGGGGTATACGTAGTTCTGCGGGTCGTCCTTGAGGGTGACGCCGTCGGCTTTGGCGAGAGCTTCGCGTACCTGTTCTACGGTGAGCGGCTTCTCGGTCTCTATCCATACCGACTCGGAGTGGGAGCGGAGAGAGCTGACACGCACGCAGGTGGCACTGGTGCGCACGTCGCTGTGCATGATCTTCTGCGTCTCGTTGAACATCTTCATCTCCTCCTTGGTGTAGTCGTTTTCAGTCATCACGTCAATTTGCGGGATGACGTTGTATGCCAGCTGGTGCGGGAACTTCTTGATGGTCTTCACCTCGCCCGTCTCTACCAGTTCCTTGTACTGCTGTTGCAGCTCAGCCATTGCCACGGCACCAGCTCCGCTGGCACTCTGATAGCTGGAGATATGTATGCGCTTGATGTGCGACAGCTCCTCGATGGGCTTCAGTACGACTACCATCATGATGGTGGTGCAGTTGGGGTTGGCGATGATGTTGCGCGGACGGTTGAGTGCATCCTCGGCGTTCACCTCCGGCACGACGAGCGGCACGTCCTTGTCCATGCGGAAGGCGCTGCTGTTGTCGATCATCACGCAGCCGTACTTGGTGATGGTCTCAGCGAAGTCTTTCGATGTGCCACCTCCGGCGCTGACAAAAGCCACGTCGATGTCCTTGAAGTCATCGTTGTGTTGTAGGAGTTTCACCTCATAGTCTTTGCCCTTGAAGTTGTACTTGGTACCGGCGCTGCGCTCGGAACCGAAGAGTACGAGTTCGTCGATGGGGAAGTTTCTCTCAGCGAGAATGCGCAGGAATTCCTGACCTACGGCGCCGCTGGCGCCAACAATAGCTACTTTCATATTTTAGTTTTTACATCAAATTTGGCTGCAAAATTACATAAAAACGAGTGCAGAACAAAATAAACTTGTTTATTTTTTATGCCGAGTGCATTGTAAGTTCTCTAAAATGACGCAAAAACAAGGGAAATGCAAAAGGAAAGTAATCTTTTCTTTTGCATTTCCGCATGTGAGGTTGTTCAGGTGTGTCCTATTTGACGAATATCTTGCGTCCGTTGGCAATGTAGATGCCACGTGGCAGACCGCTGAGTGATGTCGCCTTGGTGCGTACTTTCACACCTGTGAGGGTGTATACGTCGAAGTACTGGGGAGTGGTTTCAACGGGAGAAACCTCAAAGATGTCTGTCACTACCGTACCGCCTTCCTTGATCTGGAGTGTCGGCCCGGCACCGGTGCTGCTGTTGGTGACGGCAGAGACGACCTGGTCTACACTGTAAGGCGTGAGGCTGTAGGATGGAGTGAAGATGCTTTCCTTCTTCGAGCTGCTGTAGTCGGACTGTCCTTTGCAGCCGCTAATCTTGATGCTGTAGTCGTTCTCTCCCGACGAGGAAGCAAACTTATAGTTCGATCCCTTGCCGTTGAAGACGCCGTTCTGCACATAGATTTGTGCTTTATAGCCAATACCGATGCAGTAGCTGGTGACGTCGCTGCCCCAGTAGCAGTTGACAAGATGGACTTTTCCAAAACGTACGCGCGGCATACGTTCACGGCAACCTTTGTCCCACCAGCAACTGACAAACGTAGTGTTCAGCTTGCCTTCGCTGTCTTCAGCGTCGGCGCCTCCCCAGAGGTCAGAGTAACGGTGGTCGTCGGAACCGCCGGAACCGCCCGACTTAGGAGCAATGAGATAGCGGAAGCGGCACCAGGACACGCAGATGTTGTCGCTACTCTTGGTACAGTCGAAGTTGCCGTCGACACCATCCTGGAAGTCGCAATGGTCTACCCACATGTTGGTACACCCCTCGAACGAGAGGTTGTCGTTGCTGTCGATGTCGTAGGCACCGGCTCCCTTGAAGGTCAGGTTGCGAATGATGATGTTGCTGCACTTAGACAGGAGCAGCCCGCCGTCACTCTTGTCACGCTTGCTGTTGTAGATGGTGGCACCGGGAAGTCCGTAGATGGTCTTGTTCTTTGCTCCCTCTACGCTGATGGGCGACGTGATGGTGATGGTCCCCTTCACGTAGATGGTCTTCGCCGTCGTTCCTTCCAACGCCGACTTCAAGGCACTTCCCGACGTTACGGTGACCGCGTTCTTGTCGCCGCTGCCTGTTACGCCGGCACCCCATCCCAACGGTTTGTTGGCATCGTAGGCAGAAAGGCTGGAGCTGCCGCCTCCCGATTCGCCTCCACCCGACTCGCCTCCGCCAGACTCGCCACCGCCTGATTCGCCACCGCCGGAGTCGGAAGTAGAGAACTTGAAGCCGTAGAAGCCCAGTTTGCTGGCTTCACAGAAGACATGGTAGACGCTGCCCTTCTTCACGGAGAAGGAGAACGTGCCGTAATACTTCTCCGACTTGGTGATGCCATTGAAAGAAGAGAGCGCCTTGCCGTCTTCCAAGACATAGAACTTCTTGCCGGCATTCATTACCACAGCCACCTCAAGGGTGCCCGCCTTGCTGACGTCGAACTTGTAGAACGTTCCTGCCGTAGGCTTCTCCACGGGTGTCGGGTTCGTGCCGTTGCCCTCGGTGAAGGCGGTATAACCGCTCACGCTGGAGCTCTCCTTGGCAGCAATGAAGTCCTTGTCGCCTCCGCCAAAGGTCAGCTTGATGCCCGAAACAGACGTGATGGTGCTGCCGCCCTTGATGGTTTCGCCATTTTTCAGGGCATAAGTACCTTGTGCGCACACAGACATGACTATACTGCATAGTAATGCCGCTAACATAAAGATTCTTTTCATTGTTTTTAGTTTTGATTTCGTTTGTTTATCAGTAGATTACTTTTCCGGCACAAAAGTACAAGATTCCTCTGAATCGGCAAAGAAAAATATGAGAAAAATGACGTTTCCGGCACCACTGATACGTCCACTGATACGTGCGACTTCTTCATGCTGATGCAAAAAATACGATGAAGTCGTTCCTTTTCGTCAAGAAAATCGTATATTTGCAACGAATTATGCAATACTTTCCGATAACAGACCCGACGCTGGTCTTCTTTGTCGTGCTGCTGATTATCCTGTTGGCACCTATCGTGATGGGACGTCTGCGCATTCCACATATCATTGGTATGGTGTTGGCAGGCGTGCTGGTTGGTCAGTACGGCTTCAACATCCTGGAGCGCGATGCGTCGTTTGAGCTGTTCGGAAAGGTGGGACTCTACTACATCATGTTCCTGGCAGGGCTGGAGATGGACATGGAGAACCTGCGCAAGAACATCGGTCGTGTGGGCGTGTTTGCGCTGCTGACCTTCTCCGTACCCTTCGTGATGACCTTCTTTGCGGGCAGGGCCATGCTCGGCTATTCGGGTATGGCACTGATGATGCTGGGTTGCCTGATGGCATCGAACACGCTGATAGCCTATCCCATCGTGGGACGCTACGGCTTGCAGCGCCACGAGACGTCAACGCTCAGCGTGGGTGCGTCGATGACATCGCTCTTCTTTGCACTCGTCGTCTTGGCAGCCACGGTCAACAGCGTGTCGCCGAAAGGTGGCGCTGCCGACAACCAACTGCTGTTCTGGATGTGGTTTTTGGTGCGTTTCGCCCTGTTCTGCGTCGGCATGGCGTTCCTCGTCCCACGCCTGACGCGCTGGTTCCTGCGCAGCTATTCCGATGCCGTCATGCAGTTCATCTTTGTCATGGCGGTGGTGTTCCTCAGTGCCGCCCTCTCCGACTGGATAGGACTGGAGGGAATCTTCGGTGCTTTCCTGGCAGGACTCATCCTGAACCGCTACATCCCCACGGTGTCGCCGCTGATGAACCGCATTGAGTTCACCGGCAACGCCCTCTTCATACCCTATTTCCTGATAGGTGTCGGCATGCTCATCAACGTGCGGCTGCTCTTCGAGGGTGGCAACATCTTGTGGGTGGTCTTCTGTATCGTCGTCTTCGGAACGCTCGGCAAGGCGTTGGCAGCCTATATCTCGGCACTGCTGTTCCGCTTCCCGCTGGTGTGGGGACACATGATGTTCGGTCTGACCTCTGCCCATGCCGCCGGTGCCATCGCCATCGTCATGGTGGGCAGGCGCATCGAGACGGCTCCGGGTGAGTATCTCTTTGGCGACGACATCCTCAATGGCGTGATTATCATGATTCTGTGTACCTGTGTCATCTCGACACTGGTGACCGAATATTCGGCTCGTCGCATCCGCCTACAAGAGAAAGAAGCACTGCCAGAGGCGCATCAGTCTGCCGACGACGAGAAGATACTGATACCGGTGAAGTATCCGGAGTATGCCGACAACCTGGTAGAGATGGCGATGATGATGCGCAACCCACGGCTGAACCGAGGCCTGGTGGCGCTGAACGTGGTCTATGACGACACGAACGTGAAGAAGAACCAGGAGGAAGGACGGCGGCTGTTGCACCATCTGCAGCACATGGCGAGTGCCGCCGACGTGCCCTTGCAGACGCAGGTGCGCATCGCTGCCAACATTGCCAACGGCATCAAGCATGCCTTCAAGGAGTTCCAGGCATCGGAGATCATCATGGGACTGCACTTCCACAAGGAGATTTCCAGGAAGTTCTGGGGCGAGTTCACGCAGAGCCTATACAACGGACTGACCAACCAGATCATCATTGCACGTATCATGCAGCCGCTGAACACCATACGCCGCATAGAGGTGGCGGTGCCGTCGCGGGCTGAGCTGGAGCCCGGTTTCTACCGATGGCTGGAAAGGCTGGGGCGCATGGCGGACAACCTGGACTGCCGCGTACGCTTCCACGGCCGTCAGGAGACGCTGACGCTGCTCAGCGAATACATTCAGAACCGACATCCCAGCGTCAGGGCTGAGTATACGCCGATGGGACACTGGAACGAATTGCCAGAGCTGGCGTCGCACATCCGTGAAGACCACATGTTTGTTGTCGTGACCGCCAGAAAGGGTACCATCTCCTTCAAGAACGCACAGGAACGTCTGCCCGATGAAATCAACCGCTACTTCTCCGGCAAGTCGCTCATGATCATCTTCCCCGACCAGTATGGTGAGGCAATGGATGCCATGACCTTCTCGCAGGCACAACACACCGAGGAACGGTCGGTATACGATGTGCTCTTGGAGTGGATTGGGAAGAAGATAAAGCGGTAGACGGTCGGACAAGTCAGACGATTCCGACGATTCCGATGATTCCGACAGGTCGGACAAGTCAGACCAGTCCGACCCGTCCGACAATAAAAAAAAGATTATGATAGAAGTAAGAGATATCACGAAGAGTTTCGGCTCGTTGCAGGTACTGAAAGGCATCAACCTGCAGATCAACAAGGGTGAGGTGGTGAGCATCGTCGGTCCGAGCGGTGCAGGAAAGACGACGTTGCTACAGATAATCGGTACGCTGGACAAGCCCGACAAGGGCACCGTCATCGTAGACGGAGTGGATGTCGGTGGTCTGTCTGCGAAGAAGCTGAGCGACTTCCGCAACCAGCACTTAGGCTTTGTGTTCCAGTTTCACCAGTTGTTGCCTGAGTTTACTGCCATTGAGAATGTGATGATTCCTGCCTATATAGCCGGCACGAAGCATGCTGAGGCTCGGAAACGGGCGGAGGAACTGTTGGCGTTTATGGGATTGACCGACCGTGCCGCACACAAGCCCAACGAACTGTCGGGGGGTGAGAAGCAGCGGGTGGCGGTGGCACGGGCGCTGATGAACAATCCTGCCGTCATCCTTGCCGACGAACCGTCGGGGTCGCTCGACTCACAAAACAAAAAGGAGTTGCACCAGCTGTTCTTCGACCTGCGCGACAAGTTCGGTCAGACGTTCGTCATCGTCACCCATGACGAGGAACTGGCTGCACTCACCGACCGCACCATCCACCTGAAGGATGGGAGGATAATTGATAATTGACAATTGATAATTGACAATTATCGTGCAAACCGAGTGCAATGAAGCTTGCTTCAATTGCCGAGGTGCAGCCGATAATCGAACGAAGTTCAATTCACAATTCACAATTCACAATTCATAATTCATAATTGACATTTGAACAGTAACAGATTCTTCATTCTTCATTCTTCATTCTTCATTTAACAGATTCTTCATTTAACAGATGTTTTCACGAACACAGTTGTTGTTGGGCAAGGCTGCCATGGACAAGTTGGCGAAGGCACATGTGGCGGTCTTCGGCATTGGCGGTGTGGGCGGCTATGTCGTAGAGGTGTTGGCACGGAGTGGGGTAGGGGCACTTACGCTCATAGACAAGGATGTGGTGGACGTCACCAACCTGAACAGGCAGATTATCGCCTTGCACTCAACGGTAGGACAACCGAAGGTGGAGGTGGCACGCCAGCGTGTCCTCGACATCAACCCCGACTGCCGGGTGACGACCTTCGAAATGTTCTATCTGCCAGAGAATGCTGACAGCTTCGACTTCAGTCAGTATGACTATGTGGTGGACTGTGTAGACACGGTGACGGCAAAGCTCGACCTCATCAGGCGTTGCCATGAGCAGCAGGTGCCGCTGTTGTCGTGTATGGGGGCTGCCAACAAGATGGATGCAACGGCTTTCCGCGTAGCAGACATCTACCAGACGAACATGGACCCGCTGGCAAAGATTATCCGGAAGAAACTTCGCAAGTTAGGCATTCCTCAACAGAAAGTGGTCTATAGTGAGGAAGAACCGATGACACCTGCAGAGGTCTCGACAGAGACAAAGGCAACCGGTCGTCCCGTACCAGCCAGCAATGCTTTCGTTCCCGCTGCTGCCGGGCTTGTTGCCGGCGGTGAGGTGGTGAAGGACTTGATCAAGTAAACGACCACCCGACAGCTCCCGACAGCCCCACCTCCGACCCCTCCCGCAAGGGGAGGGGAGTATATAGTTTTGCTCTTCCCCATTTCCCCTATCCTGCCCATCTTGCCCATTCCGTCCATTCCGTCCATCCTGCCCATCCCCCCATTATATAGGAATCAACTATTCACCCATTCACTTTCCGGCTTAACAAGCTGAAAACCAGGATATAACACCAGTGAATAGTGACGAAAAGCGGGCTTTGACTATTCACTATTTGCATTGTTTTGCGAAATAGCTTGACACCTATTGCCCCGTCAGGAATAGTGTTTCCGTTTTGTTTCAACAAGAGAAACAAAGTGTTTCCACCGTAGGAACAAATTGTTTCAGCCGAAGAAACAAACTGTTTCCATCGGAGAAATAAAAGTGAAACAGCCCTGTTTATCGGTCATTGCAGCTGTTTTTGCCCTAAAAGTTTAAAGAATTGAGTAAAAAGTGAATAGTTGCCGATGTACGTTTCTTCACTATTCACCACATTAATGCTCAGTATTTCAGCTTGTTAAGCCAGAAAGTGAACAGGTGAACAGTGAATAGTGACAAAATAGGGAAATACCGTTTCCGTCGTTCACATTTTGGTAAAACTTTCCAACAATACACATTCTTCAAGTCATCAACTCATTTTATTTCCTGTTGCCAGCATCGATTGTCGCTGTTTTCTTGTGCTTGTCGCTGTAACTCTCCGCGAGAGTTACAGTGCATTTGGTATAAAAAGATAAAGGTTTATGTTTGTTTAATAATTAATTTTAAGATTTTATGAAGAAAAAGATCATGAGTAGAATGTTGTTCGCCGCCTTGGTTCTCGGAACCGTAGGCATAGTTTCTTCATGTAAGGACTACGACGACGACATCAGCAATCTGCAAAAGCAGATTGATGTCAATTCAGAAGCCATTGCAGCTAATTCAAAGGCTATTGACCAAATCAACAGCTTGATTACTGACGGCAGCGTTATTCAGAGTGTCGTCAAGAATGGCAGCGGAGTAATCATTACCTTGAGTAATGGTAAAAGCTACGAAATCACTAATGGTGAAAACGGTAAGGATGCCGTTGTCTGGACTATTGGTGAAGATGGTTACTGGTACCAGGACGGTTCAAAAACTGGCTACTATGCATTGGGTAAGGATGGCGCCAACGGTAAAGACGGCACTAACGGCACCAATGGAAAAGACGGAGTCAATGGCAAAGATGGCGAGGACGGCAAAGACGGTGCCGACGGCATCTATTATTATCCGAATCCAGACACTGGTAACTTTGACATCTACAATGGAGACGGAACGTTCAAAGAGTCTACAACGATTTCGTGGAGAGCTTCGGGCTCTAATGTCATTACGGCAGTTATGGACAAGAACGACCTGAAGCTTTATGGTGTTCAGACGGAAGACGGAGTGAAGACCTTCACTATCGCATTGAGCAATAACCTGCGTGGATTCGTCTTCGAGCCGATAGATGGTTATGTTGACGGTATTCCTGCCATCCGCGTTACTTCGTATAGCTACAATGCGCTCAGCTTGAGAAACAAGGATTCGCAAAACGAAACAACAGCAGCTGCTGGCAAGGCTACGGTTGTCAATCCGACAACTTACGCTTACTATCATGTCAATCCGGCAAATGCTAATGTTGAGGATTTGAAGAAACTCTTCTTCGTTGTCAAGTCTGATGTAGACTATACAACCACTCGTGCAAGACTGACTGGTGCTTCATCAGATTTCGGAGTAACTCCAGAATTCGTATCCTTTGAGAATGGCATCTTGAAAGTCAAGGTTGACGTGACGGGTACACCAGCTACAAACGAGAAGATTTCTGTGGTAGCCCTTCAGACTCAGAAGAGCAATGGCGAAGACGTTACATCTGACTATGCAACTGTATTCAAGAAGGACATGGCAGATTTGCGCCTTGCAGACAAAAAGAAGTTTGCTGCTTCTCCGTCTGTTGACTATCACTTCCGTCGCTTCGTCAATACGACCGATGCTGAAGCCGGTATCAGCAGCAATACCATCTGGCAACTGGATGAAGATATGGAGACCATCGACTTGACGATGCCGTATAATGAAAAACTGGATCTGACGGAGTATGTTGAAGCTCATGAGCTTTCTACTCCTAATCACAGCATTGCCGATCTGGAGCGTCTTGGCATGACCATTAACTATGAGTTGATGAAGGGCTACAAGATTGGCTCAAACAACACTGATCAGGCAGAGTATGTAACGCTGTCTGAAGGTGTCCTGGCTGTGAAGAGCGAATATGGAACATCTGCTATTGACAGAACGCCTATCGTCCGCGTAACGCTGAACCACGGTAGCGAAATCGTGAAGGTTGCTTATGTCAAGGTAAGAATCGTACGTAAAGGTATTGCACCGGTTGCCAAGCAGTATGAGTTGCAGGCAAATCCGTTTAACTTCAATTGTGGCTCAGAAGGAAAGAATACGACTACTTATCAGCAGATGAGTAAGTACATCTATGCTTCTCTGAATATGAGTAAGACGGAATTCCATAGCTACTACACCTATTTTGAGGACAGAGCTGAAAGTGAAGATGTTGGTACTGTTCAGGAAATCAACACGGGTGACAACTCTTCTCAGGAGGGTACGCACGTGCTCGAATGGACCATCAGCGAGCAGGAGCTTTGGGAGCATGCCGGCGAAACGGTTACCAACGTTGTGCGCTACTATACTTCGCAGGGTTCACAGACCTATGTTGAAATCAAGCTTACTTCTACTATAGCATCTCTGAAGAAGCATTACAATGTAGAAAGCAGTCAGTTTATTACGAACTACTGGAATGAGTCGCTGACAGAAGCTAAGTTCAATGTTCGCGTTCCCCAGACAACCAGTGACCGTAATTCCAGCAACTGTGTGTTTGTCAACGACCTGAACTCACCGTTCATCACCAATGACCTCGGCGTGCTGAAACTGGATAATGCCATCACGAAATTTGTCTATAAGTTCTGTCCAGACATGGCTGGTTCTAAGAATATCGGCGGTAAGACCTACAACTTCGTCGTTTCTGCTGACGGATTCAAACTCCTTGTTGGTGGCGAAACCATTGCAGAAATCAAGAATGACAACACTTCAGGTCCTGCCAATACGATCGAGTACAACAAGAGTAGTGCTATAGCCAAGACGTTGCTGAATACGGGTCAGATGTATGTGCTTATCAAGGCTACCGGCTATGCTTGCGAAGATGTCAATAAGCCCATATCCATTACCTTCAACGGACTTGACCACTTCCGTGCAAACTACATCCGTCCGGTTGACATTACTAAGCTTGCTGCCGACAACTTCATCGACGGTGTGGATGTCGGTGAAAAGGGCTCGTTCATCAAGCTTGAGGATCTGATTTCTCCGTCTGACTGGCGTGGACGTGCTTTCAGCAGCTATGCTAACTACTGGGATTTCTATGGACCATTCAGCGTTACTTTCGACCGGAATGATGCAGAGTGCGACCTGAACGGTGTCCGTGGAAAGGTGCCTGCGCAGATGGAACTGAACCTTGTCGGTGCCGGAACAATGGGTACGGGAGGCAATGCCAAGACATCGGCATACGGATTCATCACCTACAAGAACAATGGTACAACAGTCAACTCTCCATTCAACATCTTTGTAAAGGTGACTGTCAGCTACGGCTGGGGTGACCTGAAGACAGACTGGATTACCGTTCCTGTAAACACGACGATTGGGCAGTAGACGAAATAGTTGTATAATCATTTTTTTGAATCAGGCACTTTCTGGAATCAGATGTGCCTGATTCTATACAAAAAGTATTATGTTAGCAAGTTTAACAAAAGTCATTATTTTCACAGCATGCTGCATCTTAGCAGTAGCCTGTGGCTCAGGAAGCAAAGGCGAAGGCAAGGGACATGGCTTTGCAGGCACTTTTACGGATGAGTTCGGCAACAAGTTTGAACTGCGGGAAGACTATACCGCCACGATTGAGTTTGCAGGCAACAACAAGACCAATACGACAAAATGGCGTGACGGTGAGCAGCATGACAGTCCTTTTGCGACGATCGAATACAATGGGGATCCTACCTATTACTATCTTCGTGACGGTTATCTGTACCGTCACAAGGAGGATATGGAACGTGGAAGGTGTGCTATTAGTATTACGTATCAATAAGTAAATAGTTTCTTTTCTGAGGGAGGATGTGACAAGGTGTATCGCTTCTCCCTCACTTCTTTTTAAAACTTGAAAGCAATCACCATGAAAGAAAGATTATTATGCTTTTCCGTTTTTGCACTATTGGTATTCCAGATGGTATCGGCACAGCAGAAACGACTGAAAGAGTTGAAAAGCGATTATTCGACAATTGTATTCTCTTACGATGATGAAGACCGAATGACGAGTATTGATGAGGAAAAGACACGTGGAACGAGCCATTACGACATCGTCTACGATGGAGATATTGTCCGAATAGAGGAAACGAGTTCTGATGGGTCATCGAAGGTGACAACCTATCAACTCACCAATGGTCTTGTCACTCGCCAAGATGCCGGGGAGGGATACTACATCAACCTGATCTATGAACATAACAGACTGAAAACCTTTGAAGAGTCTTCAGACTATCCGGTGGAGCATCTATGGCAAGATGGCAATATCGTTGAAACTAAGCAATATGGTCAAGATGGCGAACTCCGTATACAAGGGTTATATACATACAACAACATGAGTGCTCACCCTTTAGTGCGTTATATGTGGGGTGGGCTTGACGGCTTAGGCTGGCCTGATGCTTTTGTCTTTTATAGAAACGTAGGTGAACTTCCTGTAAATCTCCTCTCACATGTTGAAATGCGATATTATGGGAAACAGGGGTATACTTCGTCCCATTATGGTAATACTGAGTATGAAACAGACAGCGGCGGTGATGTGGTAAAGATTGTAGAATACTATGACGGGAGGCTAGATAACACCATAATCCTGGTGTGGGAAGAAGGTGTGACAGGTCTGAAGGGAGTCAGGGCAAATGATGGTCATACTGCAGTGGCATATTATTCTGTGAACGGCAGCAGGTTGCATCGTCAGCAGCGTGGAGTGAATATCATCAGAATGGCAGACGGAACCTGTAAGAAAGTCATCGCTAAATAGTTTGAAGCAGCCTTCAGGTAATGGGTTATATAGCGGTTTGCTAAGTGGACATTGTTTTAGCAGGAAAGGTAATGTACAATATCTTGTCATTGCCTGTCGTTTTAATAATGTTTGATAACACTTTGTAGCTACATGCCAACAGTCACGATAAAATTAGTAATTGACGATGTAATAGACCACGACCTGGATTATGTTATTGAAGTGCGTCCGACTACAAGTTGCCGGCAAGCCAAAGGCTATGTGTCCGAATCGTTCAGAGGTAATGTCACGATGTTTCTGCAATTCATGCAGTCGCTCATAGACGAGCTGGAAGTATCTTCCATCAGAACCGCAGAGGCATATCGGCATGCCCGTAACCAATTGAAGGAGTTCCTTTCTGATAAGGATATTCCTCTGAGGCAGATTACGGCAGACATGATGGAGAAATATGAAAGATACCTGAAAGGCAGGAACTTGTCATTGAACACCATATCCTTCCACATGCGCATCCTTCGTGCAGTTTATAACAAAGCTGTTGAAAAAGGACTGGCAGACGACCTTAAAGTGTTCAAACATGTATATACAGGTATTGCAAAGACCCAAAAGCGTGCTATTGCATTGCAAGATATCATAGATATCAAGAATTATCAGACGAAAAACAATTCACTTGCCTATGCTCGTGATATGTTCCTTTTCAGTTTCTATACAAGAGGTATGCCGTTCGTTGATATGGCATACCTGAAAACTGCTAACCTGAACAACGGATGGCTGAGTTACCGGCGGCATAAAACTGGGCAGCCTGTCACGATGAGGTGGGAGCCACTAATGGAAGAAATTGTCAGCAGGCTGCCACCCAGCCACTCACCATTCCTGCTTCCGATTATTCATACAATGAATGGCAAGGAGAGAAGTCAATACAGGAATAAGCAGAACCTGATTAATCGAAATCTGAAAGTCATAGCTCAAGACATATCCTTGCGCCACAATCTGACCATGTATGTAGCACGGCATTCATGGGCGAGTATAGCTGAGGCTAATGGATTGCCATTGAGCCTGATTAGTTTAGGCATGGGACATACATCGGAGAAGACAACTCAGATCTATCTGAAATCACTGAAACAAAGCAAGATAGATGAAGCCAATGAGTACATACTGTCACTATTGAATAAGAGTTGACATGCCGAATTGCCACGTGTTGGTTGCCATGATACCACACGCTACTACGGCGAGTACCAAACAGCAAATACACATGAAACCTCAAGAAACAAAAAATGTAACTCTCGCGGAGAGTTACATTTTTGTTCGCAAAGGTATGTGTTTTTTTTGTTTCTTGCAAATTATTTTGCTTTTTTTTGTCGAATTTCTTTTAAAAAGAAGATATCCTTATAATATAATAAGGTGTAGGTCTTCAATTTTTTATCGGATGATGTTTTTCATCCATCTTCCGCGGTACAGATGGATGAGGAAGAGCGTGCCGCGGAAGGTCAGCTCGACAGCCATGGCAAACCAGACACCTTGTAGTCCGTAGGTAGAGGCAAGGGCGTAGGCGAGAGAGAGGCGCACCAGCCACATAGAGCCGAGATTGATGATGGCTGGCTTCAGCGTGTTGCCGGCACCGACGCAGATGCTGTAGGCGACAATAGAGGCTGCAAAGAACGGTTCGGCAAAAGCTTCGATGCGCAGGCAGTCGGAACCGAGGTCGCGGATTTCTTCTACCGGTGTCATCAGTCCCATCAGTTCAGGGGCTGTGATATACATGATGACACCCATCAGCGCCATGACCAGCATGCCGGTAGCCACCGTCATCTTGGAGAAAGAACGGCAAAGGTCGCGTCGCATGGCACCAATGCTCTGTCCGATGAGCGTGGTGGCAGCCTCGCCGACACCGTAGCCCGGCATGTAGCAGAGGCTCTCGGCGGTGATGGCAAAGGTGTTGGCAGCAATGGCGAAGTTGCCAAGGGGTGCGACAATCATCGTCGATGCTATCTGTGCTCCACTCATCAGCGTCGACTGGAAAGCCATGGGCAGGCTGATCTTCACGGCATTACGGATGTAGTTCCATTTGACTGTCGACGTGAAGGGAGTCAGATGTTTGAAGCGATTGCTGTCGGTGGCATCCGTCCTGTTGCGCAGGATGCCGAGGATGTTGGAGCGATAGAAGGCAAACCAGCTCTGGAAGAGGCTGGAGACGAGGTAGGCGAGGGCTGTGCCGAGGGCAGCACCTGCTACATGTAGTCCTGCTCCGGGGATGGTGACAGCATGTCCGAGGACGGTGACCTCGCGTGTCGGGAAGATGAGCAGGAAGTTGAACACCACATCGAGGACGCACAACACGACGCTCATCGCACTTGAAACCCGCATGTTGCCCTCGCATTTGAGCATGGCTGAAGCAAGGTTGTTCAGTTGCATGAGGGGTATGGCACAGGCGAAAATCATGAAGTAGGTGCTGGAGTCGTCGGCGATGTCGTCTCCACCACCCAACCAGTAGGGCAGGGGATATGAGAGGGCGAGGGCGACGAGCATGATGACGAGGCTCAGCAGGAGGCAGCTTGCCAGGCCGTGGCGTACCACGTCGCGGGCACTCTTGAAGTCATTGGCACCGATGAAGTGTGCCGTCTGGACGGAGAAGCCCATCGAGATGGCACCGGCGAGACCGCCAAACAGCCAGATGGTGCTCTCTACCAGTCCGATGGCTGCCGGCGCCTCGGCTCCCAGGCTACCCACCATCGCCTGGTCGATGAAGAACATCATGACGTTGGTGACCTGTGCCAGAATCGAAGGGATGCTCAACAAGTAAATCAAGTTGAGCTTCTCGCTGCCCGTCATGGACTTCCCATCGCGGATCATGCTGAGTAGACCGTCGCTTTTCGCTTTTGAAAACACCGATATATATTCTTCTTATGGCGGTTGCGGGGTTGCAAAGTTACGGAAAGTCGAGCGAAATGCAAAAGGAAAGCTTGCATTTCTTTGCATTGCCGAGACGTAGTAACTTCAGCGAAGCTAGAGTTACGGAAAAACGAGGGCAGAACAAAATAAACTTGTTTATTTTTTATGCCGAGTGCCATTAACTTCGGCGAAGCCAGAGTTACGGAAAAAGGGTAGTCCCCACACATGGTGAAAACTACCCTTTCCTTCTTATTTACCTTAAAACTAACTTTCTTTTCAGTTGTGGACTTTATTGCTTCTCAATGCTTTTGTCCACCATGTAGGCTGTTGTCGCACAAAGCGCAATCAGCATTAACATTCCTGTCATAGTCATCTTTTTACCCTTTCTTTACTTTAAATTAAACTTCTCGGACTCGCCTCGCGGCTGAGTGTTATCCCGACTTGTAAACATTCTCTTTGCCGTCTTTTTGCGGCTAACGGACAATTTCTTTACTTTTCTCTCAAATTCTTCAATCCGTTTCTCTCAAACATGTCTCTACTTCCTAATGAAATTGAATGCCTTCTCTTGTCATCCCTTGCCGGAATCCGGATTCCTTTTCTCTTACCTTTTCGGAAGTGTCATACCTATTGGTCATCCCTTGAGCAATCTTCTCTTACCTTTTGCTTGCCTCTTCAGCAATCTTTTCGTACCTATTGGTTGTCCCTGAGCAATCTTTTGTCGCCTTGAACGAATACCTTTGTTATCCTTTTGACGGTGCAAAGATATGAAGTTCTGCATCATGCGACAATAGTTTTGGGGCGTTTTCTTGTAAAAAAGGCTGCTTTTTTGACGTAAATCAAGCCGTTGTGTGCGCACACAACGGCTTGATTGCATATTCATCCACTATATAATCATTCTGTTTTCGCATTCGCTCCGCTCGACTTTAAGTCGCTTTCCTTTGGAAAGAACTTTTGGAGTTAGAGGGAGTTAGAAGAATTTATCGGTCTTCGACCTTAGGAAGTTAAAAGTCATTAGTTTCGCATGCAGAGTATCAAGTTGATAAAAACTATCGACCTCTAACTCCCTAAGCGAAGCGATAACTCCATTTAACTACTTCTTATTTCCTCATCTTCCGTGAGTTGAGTATATATAATAAGGTATAGGGCTTGTCAGAGTGAGCTGCGTGTCTCCCCTGCGTGCCAGAAGTCCGTCAGTAGGATTCGGAAAATCAGGGTAGAGTAGGCAGGGATGCCGCTTGTCGAGTTTTGCGTGGTGCCGTATCCCAGTTGGTAGGGAATGTACACATCCCAGTCGTCGTCGATGTGCATGTGTTGCAAAGCCGTCTGGAAGCCGTCGATGACATCGCTTACTCCCAAGTCAATGGGCTTGGCGGTGGCAGGATTGAACTCTCCCACCCACGAACTGTCGAACTGGTAGCCACTGGTGTAGGTCAGCGAGGGCAGCAGATGGCCGCGGTAGTGTACGCGGACCTCATCCGTCTGAATGGGCATGCCGCTATTCTCATTGCCACTCTGGTTGACATGAACGATGATGCACCTCTCTGCGGGAACGTCTTTCGCCGTACTGTAAGAGATGGCAGGGATGATTTTCCACGTCAGGTCGCCGCCGTCAATCTTCGCTTTCGTCTCGTTATAGAGGTTCCTCCAATAGGTTTCGTTCTTATTCTGCCAGTTGGAGTACTCGTCCTCCTTGTCATTCTCTTCTTTGCACGACACCAGCAGGGTGCCCATCATGAGGAGAACGGGCAGGAATGCGAAGATTCCTTTTACCTTATTAAATATATGTGACATACGATTTCGTTTTTACAGTTTCTTCAACAGGCTGGTGATGCTCACCTTGTCTTCGATGATGCTGCGCAGGTCGCTGATGGCTACACGCTCCTGTTGCATGGTGTCGCGGTGGCGAAGGGTGACCATGCCGTCGTTGAGCGTGTCGTGGTCTACGGTGACGCAGTAGGGAGTGCCGATGGCATCCTGACGGCGGTAGCGCTTTCCGATAGAGTCTTTCTCTTCGTAGTGGGTGTTGAAGTGGAAGCGCAGGTCGTTGACAATCTCGCGTGCCTTCTCTGGCAGTCCGTCTTTCTTCACCAACGGCAGCACGGCACACTTCACGGGAGCCAGTGCCTCTGGCAGTTTCAGTACTACACGTGTCTCTCCGTTCTCCAGTTTCTCCTCCTGATAGCTGTGACACATGATAGAAAGGAACATGCGGTCTACACCGATAGAGGTCTCGATGACGTACGGTGTGTAGCTCTCGTTGGTTTGCGGGTCGAAGTATTTGATGCTCTTACCAGAGAACTTCTCATGTTGTGACAGGTCGAAGTTGGTGCGGCTGTGGATACCCTCCACCTCCTTGAAGCCGAACGGCATCTTGAACTCGATGTCGGTAGCGGCATTGGCATAGTGAGCCAGCTTCTCGTGGTCGTGGAAACGGTAGTTCTCAGCACCGAAGCCGAGTGCCTGGTGCCACTTCATGCGTGTCTCCTTCCACTTCGGGAACCAGTCGAGCTCCGTTCCGGGAGCAACGAAGAACTGCATCTCCATCTGTTCAAACTCACGCATACGGAAGATGAACTGGCGGGCAACAATCTCGTTGCGGAATGCCTTACCGATCTGTGCGATACCGAACGGAATCTTCATGCGGCCGGTCTTCTGTACGTTCAGGTAGTTGACGAAGATGCCCTGAGCCGTCTCCGGGCGCAGGTATACTTTCATGGCACCATCGGCAGAGGCTCCCATCTCGGTAGAAAACATCAGGTTGAACTGGCGAACGTCCGTCCAGTTGCGAGTGCCGCTGATGGGGCAGACAATCTCTTCGTCGAGGATAATCTGCTTGAGTTCAGCCAGGTCGGGACCTTGCATGGCTGCGGTATAGCGCTCGTGCAGGGCATCACGCTTCTGCTTGAGTTCGCTCACGCGCGGTGATGTGGCGAGGTACTGTTCCTCGTTGAAAGCCTCCTTGAAACGTTTACGGGCTTTCTCTACTTCCTTCTGGATCTTCTCGTCGTACTTGGCAATCTGGTCTTCGATGAGAACGTCAGCACGATAGCGCTTCTTGGAGTCGCGGTTGTCGATGAGCGGGTCGTTGAATGCATCTACGTGACCACTCGCCTTCCATATCGTCGGGTGCATGAAGATAGCCGAGTCTATACCCACGATGTTCTCGTGGAGCAGCACCATAGACTGCCACCAGTACTGTTTGATATTGTTTTTCAGCTCTACACCGTTCTGTCCATAGTCGTAAACGGCGCCAAGTCCGTCATAGATCTCACTACTTGGGAAGACGAAGCCATACTCTTTGCAGTGGCTTACAATCTTCTTGAATACATCTTCTTGTTGTGCCATGATAATGATAAATTTGCAAATTTGGTTGCAAAGGTACTTATAATAATTGATAATTGATGATTGACAATTGATATTTTTTTCCTTTGAGCTACCTCGAATGGGCTCGAATGGTCACCCCAGCACCCAGCCCACGAGGTAGAGCACGATGGGGATGGTGACGGCGGCAATGCCGATGAAGTCGATGTAGACACCCGTCTTGATCATCTTCGTAATGGGGATGTAGCCACTGGCATAGACGATGGCATTGGGCGGTGTGGAAACCGGCAGCATGAAGCCGAGCGATGACGACAGTGCAACGCCTACTGCCACAGGTACGGGGCTGAAGCCCGCCGAGACAGCGGCACCTATCGCCAGCGGACCAATCATGTTGGTGGCTGCCGTATGGGATGTCAGCTCGGAGAGCAGCAAAGCCATCACACAGAAGACGGCAACGAGGATGAGCTGTGACGGTTCTCCGCCTAACATGGATATAATCTGGTCGCCAATCCATCCCGACAAGCCTGTGGAATACATCATTCCACCCATTGCCAGTCCGCCGCCGAAGAGGAGCAGTGTGCCCCAGTCTACGCCTGTTACAGCCTCACGCCAACGCAGGGTTTTCTTCTTGAAACTCTTGTCGGCAGGCAGGAAGAACAGCAGCAAGGCACCCACCATGGCGGCGATAGCCTCCGGGAACAGCTTGTTGTAGCCTTTCAGAATCTCGCTGTCTGTGCCATAGACCATACTCAAGATGCCTGGTGTCACCCACAAGATGACTGCTACCAGGAACGCTACAAGCGTGTTCTTCTGTGCCATCGTCCATCGCCCTAACCCCTTCACCCTTTCGGCGATGAGGTCTTGGGCTCCCTCAATGTGCTTAATGTCGGCAGGGAACATGTGCCAAAGCACCAGGTAGGCAATGACAAAGTAGCAAATCATTGCCACAAAGCCCCATACCATCCAGTCGAAGAAAGAGATGTGGATATGTGCCAGTTCGTCGAGGAAGCCCAACATGATGATATTCGGCGGAGTGCCGATAGGGGTCAGTACGCCGCCGATAGAGCAGGCGTAAGCCGTCATGAGCATCAGTCCAGTTGCATATTTATACGTACTCAGGTTGATTTCCTTGCCTTTGGCAGCCATCATCTCGCGGATAGCCTCCAGCAATCCCAAAGCTATGGGGAACATCATCGCTGCCGTTGCCGTGTTGCTGATCCAACCGGAGCAGAGCATACATGCCAGTCCGATGGCAAGGAAGATGCGACGTGGTGAGTCGCCCACCCATTTCATCGACATGATGCCGTAGGCAATGCGCTTATCCAAGCCGTTCACCGTCATCGCCTTGGCAATGATAAACCCACCCATGAACAAGAATATCATGGGGTTGGCAAAAGCTGCAAAAGCATCTTTCATCTTGACGATGCCCAATACCACGCAGAGTGTCGGACCGACAAGCGACGTCACGGGGATGGGTATCGGCTCCGTTATCCACCAGAGCGACACCAGTGTCATCACCGCCAGCAGGTGGTGAGCTTCCGGTGACAGACCGGCAATGGGTGTAAACCATACGATGAGTGCACAGATGGGTCCGCAGAAAGAACCAATCATTCTTCTTCTACGGTCAAATTTCGAATCTTCTTCTTGTGCGATTGCTTGTTCAGCTGTAGCTGTCTCTTTCATGTTTTTGTCCATAGGTTAGGGTCTTGGGACGGTATAAAAATCGAATTTTGCTGCAAATTTAAATATTTTTCTCCATATATTGATGTTTTTAGAGAAAAGTTTTGTATATTTGCAAATGCGAAAAAGTAAAACGTACTGAAAACTTTCAAATCTAATTCTAAGCAAATATGAATAGTTCAGTTATCATTGTCGGCATTATCTTCCTGATTGGGATCGGGTTGGTACTCTACAAGTACAGGCATCGAAAGAGTCTTCATGACAACGTAGATCAACTGAAAAAGGTCATCGGCATGATTTATGCAGAGCGGGAGACGGACTTGATTACTCAGAACAAGCTCATCAAAGGGCTGAAAGTGCACCTGGGCATCAACGAGAAAATGGCGTTGAAGCTCATCGGCAAGGCGCGCCACGAGAACCTTGTGGAGCCCGACTTGTCGGATATCCACAAATCTGGAAAGATAAGATACAAGAAGAATTTCTGAAAACCATAAACCATGACCGACGAAGAGAAGATAGAAGAAGAGCTTTTGAACGAAACCGAGACATCCGACTACAAGCCTGCCAACAGGTTTGATGCTTCTGCCGTGCACCACCTTAGCGGCATGTATCAGAACTGGTTCCTGGACTATGCCTCATATACCATATTAGACCGTGCCGTTCCTCACATCGAAGACGGACTGAAACCCGTGCAGCGACGTATCCTGCACTCGATGAAACGCATGGACGATGGCAGATATAATAAGGTGGCGAACATTGTCGGACACACCATGCAGTTCCATCCTCATGGCGATGCCAGTATCGGCGATGCCCTTGTACAGTTGGGACAGAAGGAACTGCTCATCGACACTCAGGGCAACTGGGGCAACATCTTGACTGGTGACCGGGCTGCCGCACCGCGATATATCGAGGCACGCCTCTCTAAGTTTGCACTCGATACGGTCTTTAATCCCAAGACCACCGAGTGGCAACTCTCCTACGACGGTCGCAACAAAGAGCCTGTCGTGCTGCCGGTGAAGTTTCCGTTGCTGTTGGCACAGGGTGCTGAAGGTATTGCCGTAGGTCTTTCCACCAAGATTCTTCCACACAACTTCTGTGAGATTTGCGATGCTGCCATCAGCTATCTGCGCAACGAAGAGTTCCATCTATACCCCGACTTCCCCACAGGAGGCAGCATTGACGTGTCGAAATACAACGACGGGCAGCGGGGTGGTGTGCTGAAGGTGCGTGCCAAGATAGACAAACTCGACCAGAAGACACTCGTCATCCGTGAGATACCCTTCTCGAAAACCACTTCGACACTGATCGACTCTATCCTGAAAGCTGTTGAAAAGGGAAAGATCAAAGCCAAGAAGGTGGAAGACAATACCGCTGCCGATGCGGAAATCCTGGTGCACCTCGCCCCAGGAACGTCATCAGACAAGACCATCGACGCCCTCTATGCCTTCTCCGATTGCGAAATCAACATCTCGCCCAACTGTTGTGTCATCGAAGACAACAAACCGAAGTTCCTTACCGTCAGCGACGTGTTGCGTTCTTCGGTCGATTTCACCAAATCGCTGTTGCGTAAGGAACTGGAGATTCGCAAGCATGAACTGGAGGAACAGCTTTTCTTTGCTTCTTTGGAGCGCATCTTCATCGAGGAGCGCATCTACAAAGGAAAGCCTTTCGAGAATGCCACCTCCACCGACCAGCTCTGCGAGTACATTGACGAACGGCTCACACCTTTCTATCCGCAGTTCATCCGTGAGGTGCGCAAAGAGGACATCCTGCGCCTGCTGGAAATCAAGATGCAGCGCATTGCCAAGTTCTCTAAGGACAAGAACGACGAGCTCATTGCCCGCATCGAGGCAGAGATAGCCGAGATCAACAAAGACTTGGGACGCATGACGCAGGTCACCATCCGCTGGTTTGAGTTCATCAAGAATAAGTATGGTGCCGAGCATCCGCGCAAGACGGAAATCAAGAACTTTGAAACTATCGTTGCCGCCAAGGTTGCAGAAGCCAACCAGAAGCTCTACATCAACCGCAACGAGGGCTTCATCGGTACAGGACTGAAGAAGGACGAGTTTGTCTGCAACTGTTCCGACATTGACGACATCATCATCTTCTATAAGGATGGCAAGTATAAGGTCATCCGCGTAGCAGAGAAAATCTTCGTAGGCAAGAACGTGTTGTACGTTCAGGTGTTTAAGAAGAATGACAAGCGCACCACCTACAATGTGGTCTATCGCGACGGGAAGAAGGGACCATACTACATCAAACGCTTCAACATCCCGTCGATAACCCGCGACAAGGATTATGATGTCACCCAGGGAACACCGGGATCCAAGGTGATGTATTTCACCGCCAACCCCAACGGCGAGGCAGAAATCATCAAGATTACCCTCGATGCCAGCGTGCAGGTCACCAATCCGCGCATGAGCATCTTCTTGGAGCGCAACTTTGCCAACATCCTCATCAAGGGACGGGCGGCACGCGGTAACGTGATAACCAAGAAGCCTATCCACCGCATCGGCCTGAAAAGTCACGGTCACTCCACGCTTGGAGGCAGGAAGGTGTGGTTCGACCCTGATGTCAACCGTATCAACTACGAGGAACACGGACGCTTCCTCGGTGAGTTCAACGATGGTGAGAGCATCCTTGTGGTTCTGAAGAACGGTGAGTTCTATCTCAGTAACTTCGATGCCAACAACCATTATGAAGACAATATCCTGCTCATTGAGAAGTTCGACGAGCAGAAGGTGTGGACGGCAGTGCTCTATGATGCTGACAATCAGGGCTATCCATACGTGAAACGCTTCTACATGGAAGCCAGCAAAAAGCACCAGAACTTCCTTGGCGACAACCCGGAGTCGCGTCTCGTCATTCTCAGCGAACAAGTCTATCCGCGCTTGAATGTCACGTTCGGTGGAGACGACAGCAGCCGTCCGCCGATGGAGATTGACGTGGAACAGTTTATCGGCGTAAAGGGATTCAAGGCAAAAGGTAAGCGCATCAGCACCTGGCAGATAGACCATATCGAGGAGCTGGAACCGTTACGCTTCCCGGAGCCAGAACAGGAAGCAGATGACGATTCCGTTCTGTCTGAGTCATCGGCTGACACCTCCTCGGTAGAAGAAGACCTCGACCCTGATGCCGGCAAGAGCCAGCAGCAAGTCATCGATGAAATGACGGGTCAGCTCAGTCTCTTCCCCGATGACGTGTAAGCGTGGCAACAGCATATCGCTCACTTGTATCTGTGTGTTTACGGGGTACTTTCGTTTGAAAGTGAAAAGAAAAATGCTATTTTCTTTTGCATTTTCCTCACTTCTTCGTACCTTTGCCCCGCATTTAGCACTTGTCGGCATAGCTCAGTTGGTTAGAGTATCACCTTGACATGGTGGGGGTCCTTGGTCCGAATCCAAGTGTCGACACCGATAGATAGGAGGAATCACTCCCGTGGTTCCTCTTTTTTCTGAAAGCGCCTGTGGCGGAATTGGCAGACGCGCTAGACTTAGGATCTAGTGTCTTACGACGTGCAGGTTCGATTCCTGTCGGGCGCACCATCTTCCCCAATCACTTTATTGGATAAAAAATGAGGAGCAGTCTGAACGTTCAGGACTGCTCCTCTCAAATAGCTGATGATAAGCTTGTGTGTTAGTATCGTTGTGTTAGAATTTTCTTCACTTACCATCAGCCAGGTCAGAATCTGCCGCTGCCCGATGAATAGTTGCTCAGTGTGATGCTGCTGCCACCGCTGATGGTGGCATCGAGCTTCAGCATGCCGCCGAAGTATTCCGTACCACCCGTGATGGTAGCACCGGAATAGACGGCAGGGGTAGAAGACGTGTAGACCACGAGCGGCTGACTGCTGCCGCCTCCGCCTTGCCCCGGTCCGAAGCCACCGCCGCTACTCGACGATTTAGCAGGAGTCTTAAAAGCTGCAACGGGTGTCGTGCCGTTGTAGAGGGCATACCAAGTGTTGCCGCTCCACGATGTTGTCTGCTTGCATGTCCCACCAGAGATGCTGACACCGTTCTCCAGCTTGCCTACGGTGATGACGGTACCGCCCTGTATGTAGAGTTTCTTCTGTTCCTCGGTGTTGGCATCGATGGCTACCTCTGCACCCGATGCGCCGATGGCGTAGACGAGACCGCCCTTGACGTAGCAGTTCCCGTTGGCGTCTATGCCGTCGTTGTTGGTGGCGTGTGCAAAGACATAGCCGTCGTTGATGGTCAGGTCGCCTTTCGAGTTGATGCCGTCATCATAGGTGTTGCAGGTAGTGTTGCCGCCATTGATGGTCAGCGTGCCCTTGCTTTCAATGCCTTCAGCACCCGTTCCAGTCGTGGTGACGTTGATGGTTCCGCCGCTGATGGTGATGTTGCCGTCAGCCTTAATGCCTTTTGCCGATGATTTGTAGTTGCTGTCCAGCCTGTCGAGTGTCTGCTCGGCATTGTTAAATGACGATTCAAACGTTCCGTTGTAGAGCGTGTTGTTGTAGTAGACTACACGTCCACCCTGAGTGTTGATGCCGATGGTGCCCCCACTGATGTCGAGGGTGCCGTCAACGGTGATACCCTTTCCGCCGTGTCCTGTGCTGGACAGGTTGAGTGTGCCGCCGGAAATCGTCATGTTACCGTCGGCACTCAGTCCTGCTGAAGCCTTCGTCTTGGAGTTCGTGGCATCTGATGTGTCTTCGCTCCAGATGCCGTTGCCGCTGGTGGTGCAGGTGATGGTGCCGTCGGTAACGCGGAAGTCGCCCTCACTCTTGATGGCTTTGGCTGCATCGGCAGTGACGGCAGCAGTGATGGTACCGCCCTCGATATAGATGTTGCCGCTGTCCTCGTCGTCGTGTGCCTCGATGCCTGCCGACTCGTCGGCAAGAATCTCACCGGTACCGGTGGGGTAGGTCTCTGTATCGTCGATGTCACATTGGATTCCGTCGTCGCTGGTACCGTTGATGTTGATGGTTCCGCTTGTCATCTGGAAGTACTGACCGCAGTTGATGCCGTCGCCGACGGCTCCCAGGACGTTGATGGTGGCATTCTTGATGGTAAAGTATTCACCCGTCTTGATGGCGTGCTTCAGGTTGCCCGTGACGTTGAGCGTCCCTTTCTGTGCGAACTCGGCATGGCCCTTGATGTAGAGACAACCCTTCTGCGCCCCCGATGCCGCATCAACGAGTGTGTTGGTGGTCCCCGTCACTACCTTTACCTTGATGCGCTTGCCGTCTTGTATGTGTACGGCAGCACCCGAATAGACGGGTGTCTGGTTGGTCAGCACGAGTCCGTTCAGTTCTACCGTTGCCTTGGCAGCGCCCGACATATAGAACTCCCCGTCTGTAGAGGCTCCCGACAAAGTGTAGGTTATCTCGTTGGCAGAGCCTGCCGATATCAGGTCGTTGGTCAAGTCAGCGCTCTGTTCGATGGACACATGCGCTCCGCTGACGGTAGGTGTGACGTATTGTGCCACGTTTCCGGCAACGGTAACCTTGGCAGACGAACCGTCGTAAGCCACCGCTACGGCGTTGTCCGTAACGGTAGAGAAGTCAATCTTGATGCTGCTGATGTCGCTGATGTTGAAAGCCTTGCCCATGATGGTCAGCGTGGTACCCTCGGTATAGGTCATCTCACCTGCTTGTGCGGCAGGAAACTGATAGGTGACATCGCCTACAACGACATTCATGGTCTGTGAACTGGCTGTCAGCACTCCCGCTACAGCCAGAACGATGGTCATCAATCTTTTCATTTTACCGCAATTTTCTTCGTTATACCGTTACTCTTCATGATATAGATGCCGCGTGGTAGTTGCGACTGTGCTGCATCAAGGTCAGGGTAGGTGCCCATGAAAACCCCTGACGCTGCATAGACCGAGACCTCGCCAGCGAACTGACCGGCAGCCGTCTCAGCTGTAACGTCACTGATTCCTGTTGATATTGCTTCAGCCGAGAAGTACATGTTAGCAAGTTCCGAGAGGTTAAAGGTCGCCGTCTCCGTACCGTTGGTCACCGTTGCGACACCAGCGGAGAAGGTGATGCTCAAATCACTGACGGCCAGCGACTGCGCCGTTCCGTCTCCTTTTGTAAAGGTCAGAAAACCGAAGTCTTCTGCCATCGCCTGCAAACTGACCGCAAGCAGGATTGACAACAATAGCTTTCTCATCGTATTCAGGTTTTAATAATTTACTGCAAAGATAGTTACCGGTGACAAGTGAGGACAAATTTAATCTATAAACAGGCTGATTTCTTCAACGAACCGGCATCCCCGGACACGATGTCCTGCCGCCATTGCATCGCAGAGGAGCTTCCCATGATAGGAGAAAATCCCTAAAAAACTTTAATCTTACGTGGCATCAGATAAAAAACTCCTAACACCTGACCCCTAACTCCTATCTTTTGTTTACCTTTGCAACCAACTTACATATATGTACTTTTTAAGAAAATGAATTTGGATATACTGACCGCCATCTCACCAGTAGACGGTCGCTACAGAGGTAAGACAGAGAGTTTAGCAGGGTATTTCTCCGAATATGCGCTGATTCGCTATCGTGTACGTGTTGAAATAGAGTATTTCATCACGCTCTGCGAGTTGCCGTTGCCGCAACTGAAGAGCTTCGACAACAACTTGTTCGGCAGGCTTCGCGACATCTATCGCAACTTCAGCGAGGCCGATGCCGCCCGTGTGAAGGACATCGAGAAGGTGACCAACCACGACGTGAAGGCTGTTGAATACTTCATCAAGGAGCAGTTCGACGCCATCGGCGGGCTGGATGCCTACAAGGAGTTCATCCACTTCGGCCTGACTTCGCAGGATATCAACAACACCAGTGTGCCGCTGAGCATCAAGGAAGCACTCGAAGAGGTCTACATACCGCAGGTGGAGGAGCTGATCCAGCAACTGAACGACTATGCCGAGGAGTGGAAAGACGTGCCGATGCTTGCCAAGACCCACGGTCAGCCCGCATCCCCTACGCGTCTGGGCAAGGAGATTATGGTCTTTGTCTACCGACTGACAGAGCAGCTCAACCAACTGAAGTCGTGCAAGTATACGGCGAAGTTCGGCGGAGCCACGGGCAATTACAATGCACACCACGTGGCTTATCCGGAGTTTGACTGGCGCGAGTTCGGCAACCGGTTCGTCCGCGAGAAGTTAGGTTTGGAGCGTGAACAGTGGACAACACAGATCAGCAACTACGACAACCTGGGAGGTGTCTTCGATGCCTTGCGCCGCATCCACACCATTATCATCGACTTGGACCGCGACTTCTGGATGTATATATCCATGGAGTACTTCAAACAGAAGATCAAGGCTGGCGAAGTAGGGTCGAGTGCCATGCCCCACAAAGTGAATCCGATAGACTTCGAGAATTCAGAAGGCAACCTTGGCATTGCCAATGCCGTCTTGCAGTTCCTGGCTCAGAAATTGCCGGTAAGCCGTTTGCAGCGCGACCTCACCGACTCTACGGTGTTGCGCAACGTAGGTGTACCTCTCGGACATGGTGTCATCGCCATTCAGAGCACGCTGAAAGGCTTGCGAAAGCTGATCCTCAACGAGCAGAAACTGGACGAAGACCTGGAGAACACATGGGCTGTAGTGGCTGAAGCTATACAGACCATCCTGCGCCGCGAAGCCTATCCGCACCCTTACGAGGCGCTGAAAGCGCTCACGCGCACCAATGAGAAGATGACAGAGGAGACCATCCATGCCTTCATACAGACACTGAACGTCAGCGATGACGTGAAAGCTGAACTGATGGCCATCACCCCGCAGAACTATACGGGTATGTAAAGCCTCCCCCAACCCCTCCTGCCCATCTCCTCCCAACAAATAGAGAAAAGAAGAAACCAATAGTAACATTATTAAAAATCCAAAACAAGTATTAGTAGAAAGGAAACATGCTATGATGTCAGAAGATTTAGAAAACGTACAATCTACCGAGAAGAACGAGAGTAGCCGTGAGGGTTATTCCGCTGAAAACACAGAACAAAGTGGAACACACAAAGGTTTTCATGCCGGTGCACGCCCCCAGCGTCCACGCATCCGTGTGACAAAGTCTTACAACAACGACCGCAGCGCTGGCTATAGTAGCGAGGGCGGCTTCCGTCCCGAAGGTTTCGGCAGCGGACTGCAAGGCAGTGAAAACCATCGCCCGCAACAAAGTGGCTATCGTCCGCGCTACAATCAGGGTGGCTACCAGTCACGTGGAGGTTATCAACCGCGTCAGCAGGGTGGCTATCAGCCACGCCAGCAGGGTGGTTACCAGTCGCAGGGCGGCTATCGCCCACGCTACAATCAGGGTGGCAACGAAGAAGGTGGCTACCAGCCGCGTCAGCAAGGAGGCTATCAGCCTCGCCAGCAGGGTGGTTACAACAACCGTGGCGGCTACCAGCAGCGTCCCGGCGGCTATCAGCCTCGCCAGCAGGGTGGCTATAACAACCGTGGCGGCTATCAGCAGCGTCCCGGTGGCTATAACAACCGTGGCGGTTACCAGCAGCGTCCCGGCGGCTATCGCCCCCGCACTGCCGACTACGATCCGAATGCCAAGTACTCCATGAAGAAGCGCATTGAATATAAGGAAGACCATATCGACCCGAATGAGCCGATTCGCCTGAACAAGTTCCTGGCTAATGCCGGTGTTTGCAGCCGTCGTGAAGCTGACGACTTCATCCAGTCGGGTGTTGTCAGGGTCAATGGCGAGGTTGTCACAGAGTTGGGTACGAAGGTGTTGCGCTCTGATGAGGTCATCTTCCACGACCAGTTGGTCAACATCGAGAAGAAGGTCTACGTACTCCTGAACAAGCCGAAGGACTATGTGACGACCAGCGACGACCCGCAACAGCGTAAGACCGTGATGGATCTCGTGAAGAACGCTTGTCCGGAACGCATCTATCCTGTCGGCCGTCTCGACCGTAACACGACGGGTGTGCTCCTCTTCACCAACGACGGTGACCTGGCTTCTAAGCTCACTCACCCGAAGTTCCTGAAGAAGAAGGTATACCACGTCTACCTCGACAAGAAACTGACGGCTCATGACATGCAGCAGATTGCCGACGGCATCACGCTCGACGACGGTGAAATCCATGCCGATGCCATCGAGTATGCCAGCCCGACAGACAAGGCTCAGGTAGGTATCGAGATCCACTCCGGCAAGAACCGCATCGTACGTCGCATCTTCGAGAGCCTCGGCTACCGTGTCGTCAAGCTCGACCGCGTACTCTTTGCCGGCCTGACCAAGAAGAACCTGCGCCGCGGCGACTGGCGATTCCTCACCGAAAAGGAGGTCGACATGCTGCGCATGGGAGCGTTTGAATAATAGATATATAGGGAGTTAGAAGAAGTTAGTAGGAGTTAGAAGAAGTTAGAAGTCGATAGTTTTTATGACAAAGACCTTTGAGGATGTACTGGCTTGGCAAAAGGCGCACAGGTTTGTGTTAGAAGTGTATAAGGTTACGAAGACTTTTCCTTCTTCGGAGATATTCGGACTGTCTTCACAGTTCCAACGTGCTGCCGTTTCCATTACGGCAAATATAGCTGAAGGATACAAGAAAATCAGTCAGGCAGATAAACTTCGCTTTATGAATATAGCTCAAGGAAGTTTGGAAGAATGCCGATACTACTGCATTCTTTCTAAGGACTTGTGCTATATCGACAACGAGACTTTTACGCTCTTACAATCAGAGGTAAATGAAACCAGCTTCTTCTTAAACTCTTATATAAAAGGAATCAGAGAGAATAAATTCGGAGACAAAATGGAGTAAACGTAGGTGTCATAAAAAGGAGATAAAATGGATTAAGCGTAGGTGTCATTAGTCGTGACTATCGACCTCTACCTCCCTTTAAATTCTAACAAGAAAGAATGAAAAGAATAAAGATTGTCGATGCGCTGAAATGCACCGATTACGGAAAACAGATAACCGTCAAGGGATGGGTGAGAACCCACCGCAGTAGTAAGGCAGTAGACTTTATTGCCCTCAACGATGGATCTACCATCAAGAACATACAGATTGTCGTCAACCCGGAGAAGTTCGATGGCGAACTGCTGAAGAACATCACGACAGGAGCCTGCATCGGCGCAACGGGAACACTCGTCGAGAGCCAGGGTGCCGGACAGAGCGTAGAAATCCAGTGCGAGTCGATAGAGTTGTACGGGCTCTGCGGCAGCGACTACCCCATGCAGAAGAAGGGACAGTCGTTCGAGTATATGCGCCAACACGCGCACATGCGCCTGCGTACCAATACCTTTGGTGCCGTCATGCGCATCCGTCACAACATGGCGATGGCTATCCATACCTACTTCCACGAGCACGGGTTCTTCTATTTCCACACACCGCTCATCACAGCAAGCGACTGCGAGGGTGCCGGCAACATGTTCCAGGTAACGACGAAGAACCTCTACGACCTGAAGAAGGACGAGGACGGGAAGATTATCTACGACGACGACTTCTTCGGAGAGCAGACCTCGCTGACCGTCAGCGGACAGCTGGAGGGTGAGCTGGGGGCGACGGCACTGGGTGCCATCTATACCTTCGGACCCACCTTCCGCGCCGAGAACAGCAACACGCCGCGCCACCTTGCAGAGTTCTGGATGGTGGAGCCGGAAGTGGCTTTCCTCGACCAGGAGGAGCTGATGGACTTGGAAGAAGACTTCATTAAATACTGTGTCCGTTGGGCACTGGACAACTGCAAGGACGACCTGGAGTTCCTCAACAAGATGATCGACAAGACCCTCTTGCAGCGTCTGGAGGGTGTACTCAAGGAAACCTTCGTGCGCCTGACCTATACTGAAGGTATCGACATCCTGCAAGAAGCCATCAAGAAGGGCAAGAAGTTTGAGTTCCCCTGCAACTGGGGCGACGACCTGGCAAGCGAACATGAGCGCTACCTGGTGGAGGAGCACTTCAAGAAGCCTGTCATCATGACCGACTACCCCAGTGCCATCAAGTCGTTCTACATGAAACAGAACCCGGCAACAGACGGGGAGGCAGGACAGAAAGGCTCTGTCGGCTACAAAGGTGTCGTGGCTCCCGGTCCTACCATGCAGGGTACCGACGTGCTCTTCCCGCAGATTGGCGAGATCATCGGCGGTTCGGTCCGTGAAGAAAGCTACGAGAAGCTGATGAACGAAGTCAACAGTCGTCAGATGGATACCACTCACCTGTGGTGGTACCTCGACACCCGCCGCTGGGGAACCTGCCCGCATGCCGGCTTCGGACTGGGCTTCGAACGCCTCATTCTCTTCGTGACGGGAATGCAGAACATCCGCGACGTCATCCCGTTCCCACGCACACCGAAGAGTGCTGAGTTCTAAATCCTTATGTTTTTAACCGCAGATTGCACGGATTGCACAGAAGACTCATCCCGTCGGGATGATAAAAAATCCGTGTGAATCCGAGCAATCTGTGGCTCAGATAAAAAACAGCGTGTGACTCAGCTCAGTGTGTGAGAATACAAAAAGATAGCTACATTCTTCATGGATGTTGTATGTCGATGACCGACAACGGCATACAAGCTTCCTTCTGCCGAGTGGGGGGGAGCGTGTTTTTTACTGAATAAATCAGCCTTTTCGTTGATTGTTTTTGTTCTTATTGCAGTTTAATACTTATCTTTGCAACCGGAATCAATGAGAAACGACTGCCTATGAGAAAACAATTACGCAACTATTGGGAAGCACTGGTCTATTTCGGTATCTTTCTTTTGCTGTTCATCGCTCCGCTGCTGACAGGCTATGTGCGCACGGTGACCGATGCGAATGCTGAGTTCCGGTGGGGAGAGATCTTCGGCGTGTGGCAGATACTGGCGGTGTTCCTGGCACTCTTCCTCATCCATAACTACCTGTTGGCTCCGCTGCTGGTCTACAAGCGCCGCAAGGTGGGCTACTTCCTCGGCACCGCCTGCCTGCTGGTGGTCTTCTCGGTGTTGGCTTGTTTCCATCGTCCGCCCCACCGTCCTCCCCATCCCGATGCCCCCATCCATCTCTCACCCGCAGGGGAAGGGCATGGAGCCTCCGCCCCCAAGTTCTCTCACGCAGAGGAGAAACACCGCCGGCCGCCCCATCACCGTCCGCCGTTGATGGTCGGTCAGGGCGACGTAGTGGGCTTTATCCTCCTCTTCTTCATGTTCGGCATGAACCTTGGTGTGAAGCTGTACTTCAAGAACGAGCGCGACCGTAAGGAGATGGAAGACCTGGAAAAGGAGAGCCTGGAGCACCAGCTGGAGTATCTGAAGTACCAGATCAACCCCCACTTCTTCATGAACACGCTGAACAACATCCATGCCTTGGTAGACATAGACCCGGAGAAGGCGAAGACCTCCATCGTCGTCTTGTCGAAGATGATGCGCTACATCCTCTACGAGGGCAACAACAAGATGATACCGCTTCAGCGCGAACTGGACTTCATCAGCCATTATATCGCGCTCATGCGCATGCGCTATACCGACAAGGTGAAGGTGCAGGTGGGCATGCCCGCAGGGGTGACGGCAGGAGAGGTGCCGCCGCTGTTGCTCATCACCTTCGTGGAGAACGCCTTCAAGCATGGCGTGAGCTACCAGGACGAGTCGTTCATCAACCTGAACATCACCGTGGACGAGGACCGGCGCCTGTGCTTCCACTGCGAGAACTCCAAGAAGGCGGCTCCGCAGCCCGGCTCTTCCGTGCAGGCAGAAGGTGGGGTGGGGCTTGCCAATGTGCGCCGCCGCCTCGACCTGATCTATCAAGGACAATATACGCTGGATATCAGCGAAACGAAAGCCACATATTCCGTGAAACTGATACTACCGCTTTCCCCTTTAACTCCCTTTTAACTCCCTTTTAACTTCCTTTTAACTCCCTTTTAACTCCCTTTTAACTCCCTTTTAACTCCCTTTAAAAAATGATCCGTGTATTAGCCATAGACGACGAGCCGCTGGCACTGCAACAGCTGGCAGCTTACATCAAGAAGATACCCTTCCTGGAACTGACTGGCGAGTGCCAGAGCGCATTGGATGCCAGAAGCATCATGCAGAACGACATCGTCGATGCCATCTTCATCGACATCAACATGCCCGACCTCAACGGCATGGACTTCGTACGCTCGTTAGCGGTGCCGCCCCTGGTGGTCTTCACCACAGCCTACAGCGACTATGCCGTGGAGGGCTTCAAGGTGGATGCCGTCGACTACCTGCTGAAGCCGTTCGGCATGGACGAGTTCCAGCGTGCCTGCCAGAAGCTGAAGGCACGCTACGATGCCGCCCACCAGAGCGAGGTGTCGGCGGTAGACGCCGACGATGCCATGTTTCTGAAGACCGAACACAAGGTGGTGCGCATCAGCACCACCGACATCCGCTACATCGAGGGCATGAGCGAATACCTGAAGATTCACTTGGAGAGCCAGCCCAAGCCGCTCGTCGTGCTCTTGTCAATGAAGAAGATGGAGGAACGGCTACCCGCATCGTCGTTCATGCGCATCCACCGCAGCTACATCATCAACCTGAAGAAGATACAGGAAATCAACAAGAACCGCGTCATCATGGATGCAGACACCTACCTGCCCATTGGCGACCTCTACCGCGAAGCCTTGAACAAGTATATCGACACCAAGTTCCTGGGCAAGTAGGTATGGGCGATGCAGGCAGTATCTGCCAAGAACGTCACTTGAAGACCTCGCTGACAATCTGTACGACATTATCGGGTTTTGCCATCGTATAGTAGTGGATGGCAGGTACGCCGTGGCTGATGAGGTCACGGCTTTGCCGTATGCACCAGTCAATGCCCACCTGATAGGCTTCGGCGTTGTTGGTCGTCTGTTGCAGCAGGCTGACCAGCTGCTGTGGAATGTCGATGTGGAAGGAGCGTGGCAGGAGCTCTACCTGCCGGCTGTTGGAGATGGGTTTCAAGCCAGGAATGATGGGGACGGTGATGCCCTCCTGCCGGCATAGGTCGCGGAAGCGATAGAAGTGGTCGTTGTCATAGAACATCTGGGTAACGATATATGCAGCTCCGGCATCCACCTTCTGCTTCAGGTACAGGATGTCGGCATAGAGGTTGGCAGCCTCGAAGTGCTTCTCCGGGTAGGCAGCCACGCCTACACAGAAGTCGGTAGCCAGTCCGTTCTTTACCGTCGGGTCGAGGTAGGTGCCGCGGTTCAGGTTCGAGACCATGCCCACCAGCTCGGTGGAATGTGAGAACCCGTCGGCTTCAGGGATGAAGAAACGCTGACCGGGGATGGCATCGCCGCGCAACGCCATGACGTTGCGGATGCCCAGGAAGTGGAGGTCGAGTAGTTCGCTCTCCACCTTCGACCGCGAGGCACCGCCACAGATGACGTGTGGCACCAGTTCCACGTCGTAGCGGCGCATGATGGCGGCAACGATAGCCAGCGTGCTCGGTCGCTTGGCGAGTGTCAGCTTGGTGTAGGTACCGTCTTCGTTGGGCGTGTACTCCACCTCGTCGCGGTGACATGTGATGTTGATGAAGGGCGGACGGAATGCCTTCAGCGGCTCTATGCTGTCATACAACTTCGTGACATCGCTGCCCTTCAGTGGCGGCACCAGCTCGAACGAGGCAAAGGGTGCCTTCCGGCTATTGATAATATCTATTACTTTCATATTTGGTCGTTTGGGTGATTACTTGTTAGGGAAGCTGACCGTTAGCGCTCCCTCCCTTTAGGGAGGGTCGGGGAGGGCTTTAGGGCATTTTTCTCCTCATATAGTCTTCTTCTTGTTCCTTGTCTATACGTCCGACGGTGAAGTAGCAGGCTTCGGGGTGTGCGATGAAGAGACCGCAGACCGTTGTCGAAGGATGGATAGAGTAGTGGTCGGTGAGGGTGATGCCAAGTTGTTCTTCTGCCGGTATGCGGTCGAAGAGGATGCGTTTCAGCGCATGGTCGGGGCAGACAGGGTAGCCGAAGGCAGGACGGATGGACTTATAGCTGCCGTAGATGTGTTGTTGCAACCACTCGGCAGCGGCCTCTACCAGCCGCGCACTAAGGGCATGCTCCATCAGCCCATCCCCCTCATTCTCTTTCTTCTCGAAAGACTCCCTCCCTTTAGGGAGGGTCGGGGAGGACTTCCCGCTCGTCACGACGAACAGTCCCATCGGCCGCTCTTCTGCTTCATCGAAGAAGTCGGCAAGACACAGGTGGCGACCGCCTTTCTGCTGGTTGCGCATCATCGGCATGACACCCCCATCCGGAAAGACAATGTCGTTGCCCCTTCTGCGTACCGGTTCAAAGCGGAGCAACGTCTTCAGGGTCAGCAGTTGCTCACGCTTGACTCGCTGCAACAGTTCCTGTCCTTCTTGCAGCGTTTTCCTGGCTTCGAGGTTGACCAGCAACTGCGGCAGCGACTCCCCACGGAAGCCCCAGAAACGCAGGAACATGCGCCAGTCTATCAAGTCTTCCACGTCGGCAATGCTGGGTTGCAGCTGTTCGAAGTGTTGCAACTGGCTGAGTGTGGGGTAGCTGTCGTCGTAAGGCAGCCTTGGTGCCAGCCTGTTGGCTTCGTCGTAGCTGATGAGTTCATGCTGGCGGTTGCCGTAAGCCTCACGGATGCGTTGCTGTTCGGCTTTGATCTGCTGCAACGTCTCGGCGGGATTCATCTGCAACTTCTTGGCAATGACGGAGGTATAGGACGCATCACCGCCATAGATGACACCATAGTCGTAGAGAGGTGCCAGCTTCACGGCGGTATGTATGGCAGAGGTCGTCGCACCTCCGACACAGACAGGAATCCGCATCTGGTGCTGTTGGAAAAGCATGCAGAGCCGTTCCATCTCCTTGAGCGACGGCGTGATGAGTCCGCTGACACCCACCAAGACCGGGTTCAGTTCCTTTGCTTTCTCCAGGATGACCTCATTGGGTACCATCACGCCGAGGTCGTGAACCTCGAAATTGTTGCAAGCCAGCACCATGCCTACGATGTTCTTACCGATGTCGTGCACATCTCCGTTGGCAGTAGCCAGGAGAACGACGGGCTTGGACGAGGGAGCGGGGGCCGTTCCGTTCTCCTTTTCACCTGCTCTCCTGTTCTCTTCCAAGTATGGTTGCAGTATCTCCACCGCATCGCGCATAACCTTGGCAGACTTAACCACCTGCGGCAGGAACATCTTTCCTTCGCCGAAGAGTTTGCCAACATGCTCCATCGCCTGCATCAGCGGCTGCTCGATGACGGCAACGGGACTGTCTCCGTAGGCATGGAGCGCCTCTATAACATCAGTTCCGAGATGGTCGCTGATGCCCTTGGTGATGGCATGCCGCAAACGTTCCTCGACAACAGCCTCACCCCCAGCCCCTCTCCGAGGGGAGAGGGGAGTAGATAGGTTTGCCCCTTGGGTATTCAATTGTGAAGACTGACCACTCCCCTCTCCCTTTGGAGAGGGGCTGGGGGTGAGGCTGTTGAGTCTTTTTGTGGCTATGCTTATCAGCCGTTCCGTGGCATCAGCCCGCCGGTTCAGTATGACGTCTTCGACAGCCTCTAACAATTGCGGGTCGATGTCGTCATAGACCTGCAACATCGACGGGTTGACGATGGCCATGTCGAGTCCGGAGCGTATGGCATGGTACAGGAAAGCGGAGTGCATGGCTTCCCTGACCGCGTTGTTGCCGCGGAAGGCAAACGACAGGTTGCTGACGCCACCGCTGGTCTTTGCCAGTGGCAGGTGCTTCTTGATCCACTCTACGGCACGAATGAAGTCGATGCCGTAGGCAGCATGTTCGCTGATACCCGTTCCCACCGACAGGATGTTAACGTCGAAGATGATGTCTTGCGGTGGAAATCCTATGGCGGTCAGCAGCTGGTAAGCCCGTTCAGCAATGGAAATCTTGCGAGAGTAAGTGGTCGCCTGTCCGTCTTCGTCGAACGCCATCACGACGACGGCAGCACCCAGCCGCCGCAGTTCGCGTGCCTTCCCGATGAAAGAAGCCTCGCCCTCCTTCAGGCTGATGGAATTGACGATGCACTTTCCCGGCGTGTTCTTCAGCCCTTCCACCACCGTCTGCCAGTCTGACGAGTCTATCATGAGCACCGCCGTGGCTATGGCAGGGTCGTTGGAGATATATCGGAGAAAAGTCTGCATCTCCTGGCGGCTGTCCAACATGGCATCGTCCATGTTGATGTCGATGACAGCAGCACCACCTTCTATCTGCTGGCGCGCCACCTGAGCCGCCTCGTCGTATTTCTTTTCAGCGATGAGGCGTGCAAACTTGCGTGAGCCGGCAACATTCGTGCGTTCGCCGACGTTTATAAATGAAGAATGTAGAATGAAGAATGAAGAATCACGTTCTGCTTCTTCTGCTTCTTCTGTCGATGAAGATTCTTCATTCTTCATTCTACATTCTTCATTTCCACATATTTCCAATGGTTCAAGCCCGGAAACATGCAGATGTTGGTCGGCAACGACAGGTATATGAGGCTTCAATCCCTTGAGAGCTGCAGCAATGGAACGGATATGCTGGTCGGTGGTGCCACAACAGCCACCGGCGATGTTCAGCAGCCCAGCCTCTGCCATCTCTCGCAGATGGCTGGCGGTGAAGGTGGGCAGTTCGTCGTATTCGCCCATCTCGTTGGGCAGACCGGCATTAGGATGCAGGCTGATGAAGGTGGGAATGGTTTGCGACAAACGTTCTACGAAGGGCCGCAGTTCGGTAACGCCAAACGAACAGTTCAACCCGAACGACAGGATGGGATAGTGAGAGATGCTGACATAGAACGCTTCTAACGTCTGCCCTGTCAGCATTCGGCCGCTATGGTCGTTGATGGTTGCGGACACCATCACCTCAAAACGCCTTTCGCCTGCCTCTTGCCGCTCGTCTCTCAGCTTACCGATAGCGTACAATGCCGCCTTGGTGTTGAGCGCATCGAAACAGGTCTCCAACAGAAGCAGGTCGCAGCCGCCGCGAAGCAAGGCACCGGCCTGTTCGTAGTAGGCTTCCGCCATCTCGTCGAACGACACCTGCCGGTAGGCAGGATGGTTCATGTCGGATGCCAACGTCAGCGACTTGGAAGTGGGACCCATAGAGCCTGCCACCCAGATGTGGCGGTCCTGACACTGGTCTGCCATGCGGCGGGCTATCCGTGCACCGGCGAGTGCCATTTCAGCTGCCAGGTCCTCACAGTGATATTCCTGTTGAGAGATGCGGTTGGCAGAGAACGTGTTGGTCGTGATGATGTCTGCACCGGCGGCAATATAGCGTCGGTGTATCTCTTCGATGGTCTCTGGCGAGGTGATGTTCAGCACGTCGTTGTTACCTGTCAGCGACACTTTCCAGTTGGCGAAGCGCCCTGCATGATAGGCTGTCGTGGGGAGTCCGAACGACTGGATGTAAGTGCCCATTGCCCCGTCGAGAATGAGAATGCGTTTTAGTAATTCGCTTTTTAAGTCTGTCATTTGCCGACAAAGGTACAAAAAAGTTGGAAGTTGACTTATAATCTCTGTACTTTTAACTTTTTAATTCTGAAAAAAGCATTACCTTTGCAGCACGAATCATTTCACGGAAATAAAAAACCTAAAAAAAGAATTGTATGAAGAAAGTATTGCTCACGTTATCATTGTTGGTGATAACAATGGGAGTGATGGCAATTCCTGCCAAGAAAAACACATGGAAAACACTGAAACTCAGTGATGGAAAAGAAGTGAGAGCCCGACTGTCGGGTGACGAATGGGGCCATTGTTGGCTGGGACTCGACGGCAAACGCTACGTCAAGACCAGTGACGGCTATGTGGCGCAGACAGACGTCATGCGTCAGGCGGCTTCCAAGAAGCGCCACAAGGCTCAAAACCGTCGTGTGAAGAGAATCAAACGGCTGAAGGCTGCACTGCCGACCGCTGCACGCCAGGAGGGTGGCAACGTTGTGACTGAAGGCTCTTCGCCATACGTCGGCGACAAGAAGGGACTGATTATCCTGGTCAACTTCAAGGACGTGAAGTTCCAGTCGGGGCACAACCAGGCGCTCTACAACAACATTGCCAACACCAGCGGCTATAGCGCCAACGGCTTCAGCGGCTCAGTCTCAGACTACTTCAAGGCTCAGTCGAGGGGAGTATTCAACCTGACTTTCGATGTCGTAGGTCCTGTTACCGTCAGCAACAATATGTCATACTATGGAGGGAATGACTTGCAGGGTAATGACCTTTATCCAGAGAAAATGATTGTCGAGGCGGTAAACCTGGCTAAGAACAGCATCAGTGACTGGTCGAAGTACGACTGGGACGGTGACGGCGAGGTAGATCAAGTCATGATTATCTATGCCGGAGAGGGTGAGGCTTCTACCGGTGAGGAAGATACCGTATGGCCGCACGAGTGGGTGCTGGAGGCTGCAGGCGACAGGGTGAAGGTGGGAACCAACCTGTATGTCAACACCTACGCCTGTGCCAACGAGGTGGATGCGACCTATGACGACGACGGTAACGTTTCAGGCTATGCGCTGACAGGCATCGGTACCATCTGCCACGAATTCTCCCACTGTCTGGGTCTGCCCGACATGTATGATACGCAATACGAAGGTAACTACGGTATGCAGGACTGGTCGCTGATGGACTACGGATCGAACAACGGTGGCGGATTTGTTCCTGCCGGCTATACCAGCTTTGAACGCATGTACATCGGATGGCTGACACCTCAGGAGCTGACCACCGCGAAGGCTGTCACAGGCATGAAGGCACTGGACGAAGCCGACGACGTATACGTCATTACCAACAAGGAGAAGGAGTCTGAATACTACCTCATAGAAAACAGGCAGCTGACGGGATGGGACGCAGCCTTGCCTGCTGCCGGTATGCTGATACTGCACGTCGACTTCGACGAGGCAATATGGGCGGAAAACAATGTCAACACCAATAACGACGATCCGTCCTACACGCTCAACGACCATCAGCGGTGTACCATCTTCCATGCTGACGGCAAAGACTATATGGCTCCCATCTCTGCAGAGATGGATGCAATTATCGAAAAGCTGAATAAGATGGATGAAAACATGGCTGCCGGCAAGACCATCGACGAAGATGCCTATAACACCTTGGTAGAACAGTATTATGACCTGCTGGACCAGCTGGCAATAGACATGGAGGGCGATGTCTATCCGCAACCCGACAACAACCAGCTGACCAACACCTCGACACCGCGTGCCTTCACCTATAATGCCAACTCCGACGGGCGCAAGCTGATGAACGTCAGCATCACCGACATCAAGCAGAACAACGACGGGACGATGGCGTTCAACTTCGCTCCCGACAACACAGGAAGCGGAACGGAAGGCGACAACACCGACTATGGTTCCAGCTCGGTGGTTCCAGACAATGCGCTCTTCTATGAGTCGTTCAACGACTGTAGCGGAACGGGAGGCAACGATGGTGCCTGGAGCGGCAGCATAGCCTCCTCGACGAAGGTGCCTACCGACATGACCGGTTGGCTGGCTGCCAATGGCATGTATGCTGGCGACCAGTGTGCCAAGTTTGGAACATCATCAAAGGCAGGTATAGCTTCCACGCCGGCATTTGCCGTGAACGGAACGACGACGCTTACCTTCAAGGCTGGCGCATGGAATGCCAAAAATGACGGAACTACGCTGAACCTCTCCGTGCCGGCTGGCTTCACTATCAGCCCTGCTTCGGTAACGATGACGAAGGGCAGTTGGACCAACTTTGAGGTAACCATCAAGGGTACTGGCAACGTCTCCGTCACCTTCTCGGCTGCAAGCGGCCGTTTCTTCCTCGACGAGGTATTGGCTGTAGACCCGAATACCACGACCGGTATCGTCAGCGTCAGCAGCGAAGTGAAGCCGTCCGACCCGAATGCTCCGATGTATAACCTTGCAGGCCAGCGTGTCGGCAAGGGATACAAAGGCATCGTCATCCAAAACGGCAGAAAGTTTGTCGTGAAATAAAAACGATTTTAGTCAACAATCCCTTCCCCACCGTTGCGTGAGGAAGGGATTGCTCGTAGATAAATGAGTGTATTTCAGTTTGTTAAGTTGAAAAGTGAACAGGTGAACAGTAAGTGGCTACAAAATTGGGAAAACTCTTTTCCGTCGTTCACATTTTGGTAAAAACTTCCGACAGTACACTCTCTTCATGTCATAAGTGAGTGTGATGGTACGGGGAGGCCTTATGTATGGGGAAGTGATATCCAATGCTTGCGCTCCGCATCAGACATTTTCTCGATGGCGTATCGGAGTGTGGTGCGCGGCATCTCATGGACATGCAGGCGGAGAAACTCGCGCAAGAGGTCCATCGACACGCGCTTGCCCATTTCGCGCAACATCCAGCCAACGGCTTTGTGCATCAGGTCGTGGGGATGGTGCAGAAGAATCTCGGCATAGCGCAGACACCATGACGGGTCACCTTGCTGGGAGGTCTTCCAGGTGCAGACGATGCTCATGCGTTGTCGCCAGAGGTTGTTGCTCTGTGCCAGTTGGTCAATCACCTGTCGCTTATAGTCGTCTGTTCCGTCGCCAAGGGTGGTGGGCAACAACAGCCAATGCCCCAGAATCTTGGGTGCCGAGAGGTCTACCAAGTCCCAGTTGTTGGCTTGCTCAGCATATTTCAGGTAGGTGGACAGCAACTCGTCGCGCCTTATCATGGCTTCGCGGTCATGCTCAAGCCGCTTGGTAGCCTGCTTTTCAAACTGGGTAACAAGGATGAGCAGTCCGCAGAGTCGTACTTCGTGCCATCTTGACGTCAGCAACTCCGGCACTTCGGTCAGCGGAATGTTCTTGGCAGACTTGACAACAGTTCGTGTCTGTGGCACTTTCAGCCCTAAGAACTCGTCGCCTTCTCCATACTCGCCCGGTCCCGTTTTGAAGAATCCCATCAACACCTGTCGCTGACTTTCGTTGCGTAGCGACTCCATATACGCTATGATCTCCTTTGCCGTTGTCATCATATTCTTTTCAAATGGTATGCGCCTGATACACCCTCCCTAATGGGAGGGATGGGGAGGCTTCCCCTCTCCCTCAACTTTTTGCTGCAAATTTAGTGAAAAACAGGGAAATAAATGACATAAATTGCTTATCTTTGCCCCATAAAATACTATTAGAATGATGTTATTGCTACTAACGCTTAATGTATAATCACTATGGAAGAGAGAAGAACGCGGAAAATGAAAGTAATGGAAGAAGCATCGCGATGTCTGTTGTGCATGGATGCGCCTTGTAGCAAGGCTTGTAAGGGTGGTGACCCGGCACGAGCCATACGTGCCATTCGGTTCGGCAATAAAGAATTGGCAGGTCAATGGGTGGCAGGATGTGATGATGCCGACTTGTTGGCTGCCGAGGCAGCCTGCATCCACTATGACAGACCTATCCGCATCAGGGAGGTAGTGAAGAGCCTGCCAGCCTGTCAGGATGATGCCCGTTCTTGCCCAGACCTCGCCATCGACTTTTGTGGAATGAGTTGTGAGAATCCCTTCTTTCTCGCTTCGTCGGCTGTGTGTACCAACTACGAGATGGTGGCACGGGCGTTTGAAATGGGATGGGGTGGGGTGTTCTATAAGACCATTTGCAAACAAGAGATTCGTGAGGTGTCACCACGCTTCGATGCAGTGAAATCGGGTATGTCGATAGAGGGGTTCCGCAATATGGAACAACTGTCGGAAAACCCTTATGACAAGGATTTCGACATACTCCGCAGGCTGAAGAGAGACTATCCATCGAAAGGTGTAGTGGCTTCCGTCATGGGACAGTATGAGGAGGAATGGATTGAACTGGCAAGGATGGCTGAGGAGGCAGGATGTGATGCCGTAGAGCTGAACTTTTCTTGTCCGCAGATGAGGCTTGCCGGCATGGGGAGTGACGTAGGACAAGACCTCGAACTCGTCACCTTCTATACCACATACGTGAAACGGGCGGTCAACATACCTGTTATTCCCAAGATGACACCTAACATCACCAACATGCAAGAACCTGCCATCGGAGCCTACTTTGCTGGTGCAGATGCCATCTCTGCCATCAATACCATCAAGAGTATCACGATGACGCCCTCGTCTGAGATTAGCAATAAGAAGACGGTATCCGGCTATAGTGGTAAGGCTGTGAAACCTATTGCATTGCGGTTTATCCTAGAGATGACTTCACATCATATCATGAACAAGATACATCCGGTACACTTCAGCGGAATAGGTGGAATAGAGACGTGGCGCGATGCGCTTGATTTCATCCAGCTGGGTTGCCGTAATGTGCAGGTGTGTACGGCAGTTATGCAATATGGCTACCGCATCATCGACGACCTCGTACTGGGACTTCAGCATTATCTCAGCCAACGGGGTGTCAGCCATCTTGAAGAAATCGTCGGCGAAGAACTTCCCAACTTTGTGCCACCATCGCAGCTCGATCGTGAGACGATAGTCTATCCCAAGATTGATGCTGACAAGTGTATAGGCTGTGGACGTTGCTATGTGTCGTGTCAGGATGGCGGTCATCAGGCCATTGCCTTCGATAGCGTCACACGACGGCCTCGTATCGTGGGAAGCAAGTGTGTGGGGTGCCACCTCTGCCGCCTCGTATGTCCAATGGAAGCTATCGGAAGTACCAAGCGCGTTGTCAAGAAATCATCGCCCCCAACGATTAAGGATTGAAGAGTCATGAATGCTGGATAATTAATTGTGATTTGCGAATAGTGCATTGTCACTTGTAAAAAACCTATGTAAATAGAAACCCGCATAAACATTTGGCTTATGCGGGTTCTCTTATAATTTACTCTTTGTTTCTTATCGGCTCTTATTTCACCTCCTCAAATCTAACATATACTGAAAATCAGCGATTTACGAAAGTCTTGGTACAAATATGGAACACCATAAGCTTTACCATAACTTATACGCTATACAAGAATGATTATAAATCCAGACTGTTCTCTTTGAGTAAGAAGTCGAAAAGACCGATTGTGAGTATTCCCTCCTCGTTTCGACGAGGCATAATGTGGTCTTTCACAATGATCACCTTCTTGAAAGAATCATTGATGTTTGTAAATGGGCGAGATTCCTGTATCTCTTTCTCCCTGTCTGGGATGGACAAGACTGACTGCACATAATATTTCTTACTGCCGAGGCTGGCAATAAAGTCCACTTCAAGTTGGATACGAACCCACTTGCCATTCTTGTCCTGCTTCTTAATCTCCACCATTCCAACGTCTACGCTATAGCCGCGTGTGATCAGTTCGTTGTAAATGATGTTCTCCATGATGTGCGTTTCCTCTTGTTGGCGCATATCTAAGATGGCATTTCTCAGACCTATATCAGAGAAATAGTATTTGGATAGCGTGTTGATGTATTTCTTACCTTTTATATCGTAACGTATAGCTCTGTTTAGCAGGAACGATTCGGACAGGAAGGTGAGGTAATTGGAAATCGTCTGACTGCCAATACTCACATTCTTAACGCTCTTGAAAGTATTCGATAATTTTGTAGGATTGCATGGAGCACCTATAGATGATGCCAAAATAAGCACCAACTCACGCAGTTCATTGCCATTCTTGATTTTATGCCTCTCAATAATGTCTGCGAGATATACAGTTTCAAACAAGTCCT